>NZ_JAPPTO010000007.1:0-237902 GCF_027587135.1 Vibrio sp. MM46 | reverse complement strand
GAAAATGTTGTTTTTTACTTTCTTAAAAATAGGAAGATTTCATTTTTTAAATGCTCTTTTTTCCGATAAGACTATAGTTATAGATGAAGGGGTCTCTCACCTTCCCTTTAATTTAATGCTGACGGAAGAGAATGATATAAAAACAATGTTGTCTTTTTTTCCTAAAAGCTTTTATTTTGTTGAGGTTTGGCTTTTTAAAGAAAAAGAACATGTTCTTTTATGGAGACTAAGAAATAGAGGGCATAAAAAGGTTCTTAAAGATAGTGATATGATTCCTTTCGTTAAGAATAATCTAAAGATATCCTCTGTAGTTAAAGTTCACTATGAGAACAGTTTTTGCCATTATAAAGAGATTGTAAGTTATGAAGAGTAATTTATTGTTGAATGTTTTACTGAAGGCTGAGGAAGCTGATGTTGAGTATGTTAGCTGGAAAAATAATCATGAAATTGAACTTTGCTTAAAAGGGGGGTCAGACCTAGACCTTTTAGTTAACCCTAATGACGAAGCTAAGTTTATATCAATAATATTAGAAAGTGGATTTGTTGAAGCAAAAAATAAAAATATTACATATCCCAACGTTTATCACTTTTATTCTTACTGTTCTAACCTTAACGTATTCTTCCACATACACCTGTATACTAAAATGATAACGGGTGAAAGTCATACAAAAGGCTATCACTTTCCTATAGAGCAAACATTAATTAAACGTAGAGTAAAATCTGAAGAAGGTGTGTTTTTACTTTCAAGCATTGATCAGAAAAAAGTCTTTTTGCTTCGTCATGCCATTAAAGTATCCTCTTTACCAAGTCTTTTTTTATATCTAAAAGAAAAAGAGTCTTATAAGTTGGAGTATGAAAGTATCTCGAAATGTGAGTTTTCTAATGAATCAGAACTTAACAATTCTATTTTGGATTCTTTCGATTACGCTAATTTAGAAAGAGACTTTAAGTTAAATCGTGTTGCTCCTTTCTTTAAGGTTAAATGGAAGTTAGGTGGATTTTCTCGATTAAGTGCTGTCGAGGCTTTATTTACAAGGTACTCTCAGATAATTTATCGAGTTTTAAATAAAACATTCTTTAGGCAGAAGAAAGTTCTTGGAAGTGTTGGTAAAGTTGTAGCGATTACTGGTCTGGATGGAGCAGGAAAAAGTACTACAGTTAACTATGTTTCAAAAAAATATGGTAAATACTTCGATGTTCGCACGATCCACGTAGGTGTACCAAAACCAACAATAATAACAGTCCCTTTTAGGCTTTTACTAAAGTTAAAAAAACTTGCTCAAAAAAACAAACTATCAGTTCAAGAAAAAAAGGAAAATCCACCTGTTCAAAGCGTTCTGGTCGCTCTTCGATATTGCATCTTAGCTTATGAGCGTTTTTCCGCGATAAAAAAAGCAAGGCGTTATGCGGATAGAGGTTATTTAGTTGTCCTAGATCGCTATCCTTCACTGAATATGGGGGTCATGGATAGCAGGAGAATTGTGATCGATGATAAATCCTCATACTTAATAAAGAAACTTGCTAAAACGGAAGACTACTTTTACTCCAGTTGTTCTCTGCCTGACTTACTTATGAATCTGGTTGTTCCTGTTGACGTTTCTATTGAACGAAACCAGAATAGGGTTAAGTTAGATAAAGAGACTGATGAAGAAATTATTGAACGTTATCGTAAAAATAGCAACTTAAAATATAATGCTTATACTTTTAAGGAAGTAAATATGAACAGAAATATTGATGAGTGCATGTCAGATATAATATCTCAAATACATAAAATGTATAACCATAGATAAGGCTTGGAAAATAGTGAGTTTTTTCTTAATTAACGATAAAAGTTCATACAATAATAAGTATAGAAGTGGGATAATCGATGAGCTATCAGCGAGAAATATTAATGTAGTAAGCTATGGTTTGTTTGATAGCTTTATAGGTTTTTTGAAAGTCGCTTTTTTTCTTCTTTTTAGTGGTAAGGCATATATTTCATCAAATATGAAGTGCAACTTGCTTTGCTTAATTGTATTTTGGAGCAAAGGTACAATCATAGTTAATGGATTAGGTAGATATAAATATAACTTTTACTTCAGATGGTTTTTTTCTTGTCTACTTTTTATTAATCGAAAAAGAAAAAAGGTTGTTTTTCAAAATTATTCAGATTATCGATTCTTCAAACTGAAATTAAAATTGCAGTTTTTCTGGATTCCTGGTTCTGGTGGTAGCGTAAGAAAAGTAGGATTTAGCGATGACATTTTAATAATTTCTCGCGATGACAAGCTTTTATCTGTGTATAACTCTATTTTTGATTTTTCTAAGATTGTAAAAAATGATAGTAATATTTTATTTATAGGTTGTAATGGAAAGGCAGTAGACAAGTGTTTTGAAAATGATAGGTTGATTGGTCTTGGTATTGTTCCGCAATGTGAATTATTCACTAAGTCACATAAATTTTTTCAACCTAGAGGATATGGAGAAGGAGTACCACATTCATTAGTTGATGCTATTTGCTCAGGTATGGAAGTATATTTAAGTAAGAAAGATTTTATTAGTTTTGGTCTTTATTGCTTAGGGTTTAGGTTTAAATTATTAAGTAATGGCATAGGTAAGCTATCTTATTCATATGATCAATCTAATCTGTTATTGCAGAAGAAAATTAGTTGTGATTATATAGAACTGGCACTAGAACATCGAAACTTGAATTCAAACAAAAATCAAATTAACACCTATAATGGTTAATATTTTATGTCTATTCTTATTACCGGCAGTAGTGGCTTTATTGGCAAACACTTAAGAACACATCCTTCCGTCATGGTTCACGTAACTCGAGGGCAAAGTGATTTTAAAAGAGAGGGGCTTTTTAATTATATAATAAATGAACTATCTGGTAGTACTCAGTGGGATAGTGCATTTAAGGGTGTTGATGCTGTTATACATTTAGCCGGTATTGCTCACTCAAGAAAGTGCGGTTTAGCTGATTTAAACACTATTAATGTCGATGCGACACTACAATTAGCAAATAGCGCGGTAAAATCTGGTGTGAAGCGGTTTGTATTTGTTAGTTCCATTGGTGTAAATGGGGGCGGGTCACAATTGGAGCCTTTTTCTCCTAGCTCTCCTCCAAACCCTCACAGTGATTATGCTAAATCAAAGTTTGCTTGCGAGATAGGTTTGAATGAGATTGCGAAACAAACAGGATTAGAAGTCGTGATTGTCCGACCAACGTTGGTCTATGGTCCTAATGCTCCTGGTAATTTTGGTATGCTAACGAAGCTAGTCAATAGTATCCCCTTTCTGCCATTTGGCTTAGCTAATAATCGTAGAGATTTTATATCAGTCGGTAATCTGGTTGATCTCTTAATTGTGTGTGCCAAACACAAAAATGCACCCGGAAATATATTTTTAGCAAGTGAGAACAATACCGTCTCAACAAGAGATTTTGTTAACGCTATTGCAGCCGGACAAGGTAGAAAAGTGTTTCAAATTCCAATCCCAGTTAGTTTTATGCGCCTTGTAGGTCTCGTGATTGGAAAGTCAGCAATGATTGAACAATTGTTTGGAAACTTAGAGGTCGATTCCTCTAATCTGAAAGATATATTAAACTGGACTCCTCCATATTCTATGAAGGAGTCCATGGCCATGTTACGTAAATAGGAACTAAATAAGCAATGATTCGTTTTATTGATTTTTTTGCAGCTTTTTTGGGGTTGCTTTTTTTATGGCCGGTACTTCTTATCGTTATCATTATTGGTTTGTTTGACACAGGATCCCCGATTTTTGTGCAAGAGCGCGTTGGGCGCAATAAAAAACCATTTAAGTTGGTTAAGTTTCGTACGATGTCGGTAGATACTCAATCGGTAGCGAGTCATTTAGCGAGTAACTCATCTATTACTAAGCTTGGTTCTTTTCTGCGTAAGACAAAGATTGATGAATTACCGCAACTCATTAATGTTTTGAAAGGGGAAATGAGTCTCGTGGGACCTCGTCCAAACTTGTTTAACCAGCACGAACTGATCATTGAGCGCGACGCGCTTGGTGTTTATGATGTGTTACCGGGGATCACTGGACTAGCTCAAGTCCAAAATATCGATATGTCTACACCAAGTTTATTAGCAAAAACTGATAAAGAAATGATCGATACGTTAACATTGAAAGATTACTTTAAGTACATAATGATGACAGCAACAGGAAGTGGTTCTGGTGATGCTGTAAAGTAGAAAGTACTCTGGTGGAGCGGCAATAGTCGCTCTTTCGCATTTTATTGCATTTGTCTTTCACAAAGTCGTATCGGCATCTATTCCGTTGAGAGTTCTGTTTTCGTGTTAAACTAAAGCATGCAATCTCCAATAAAACCACGTACAAGAATTATTATGCAACGTCTACAATTTATATGGCAACTTTCGCGGACTAACAAAAGAATTGTCAGTGTTCTGATTGATATTATGTTGATCTTCATGGCTTTTCATTTGGCAATCTTAGTTCGTTCTGGAGAAACCAATTATTTCACTTATCCTGCTGTCTGGGGGATTCAAATTGCAGTGACAATAGTCACCATTGCTGTATTTGCTCGATTAGGGCTCTATAGAGCAGTTCTCCGTTATCTCACTTTTCAAGCTTTATTTGTCGTGACTGCCGGGGCTGTAATTTCTGCCACACTTTTAGCCGCCCTTAGCTTCTACATGAGTGACCCGTTTCCTAGAACTGTTCCTATCATCTATGGTGCATTTCTTGCTCTTTTCTGTGGGGGGCCCCGTGTTATCGTTCGATCTTTGATTGCTCAAAGCTATTCAACGCAGAGTAAAGAGGTTCTCATTTATGGTGCAGGATCTGGCGGTCGACAATTGGCGATGGCATTAAGAAGTAGTAGATATTACCGCGTAAGAGCATTTATTGATGGTGACTCAACTCTTTGCAATACTATGATCTTAGGGTTGCCTGTTATTGCTATTGAAGATGCAATGCCCCTCATAAATAAATATGATATTTCTCAAGTCTTACTCGCAGTGCCAAGTGCTAAACGTTCACGTCGTAAGGTGATTCTGGACGAATTAGCTAAGTTACCTGTTGAAGTACTCACGGTCCCTGATATGACAGATATTGTGTCAGGTAAAGCTAAAATTGATGAGCTTAAGGACGTCGCGATTGAGGATTTACTTGGGCGAGATCCAGTAGCGCCTCAACAAGTGTTGCTAGAAGCGAATATCAAAGACAAAGTGGTTATGGTGACAGGTGCTGGTGGTTCTATTGGCTCTGAGTTGTGTCGTCAAATTGTGGAGCAGTCGCCTAAGTCTATTATTTTATTTGAGTTGTCTGAATTTGGTCTGTATCAGATTGATCGCGAACTAAATCAACTTAAAATTGAAAAAGGGCTAACTTGTGACATTATTCCTTTGTTGGGCTCTGTTCAGCGTCAACATCGTCTAGAAACGACAATGTCTTCTTTTAAAGTTCAAACGGTATATCACGCAGCAGCATATAAACACGTTCCATTAGTCGAATTTAACGTAATTGAGGGTGTGCGTAATAATATCTATGGGACTTATTATACTGCGTGCGCGGCGATTAAAGCCGGTGTTGAATCATTTGTATTAATCTCTACAGATAAAGCCGTTCGCCCTACTAACGTAATGGGTACAACCAAACGAATGGCGGAACTTGGTCTGCAGGCTCTTGCTGATCAAGAAAATGCAAAACCAAATGGCACTCGATTTTGTATGGTACGATTTGGTAATGTTCTCGGCTCTTCAGGCTCCGTGATTCCTGTGTTTAAAAAGCAAATCGCATCAGGCGGACCAGTAACCGTGACTCACCCAGAGATCACTCGTTTCTTCATGACCATTCCTGAAGCTGCACAGCTAGTTATTCAAGCTGGAGCAATGGGCAAAGGAGGCGATGTATTTGTTTTAGACATGGGTGAGTCAGTAAAAATTACAGACTTAGCATGTAATCTCATTCAACTCTCCGGTCTTGAAGTTAAATCCGAAGCTAATCCTCATGGTGATATTGAGATTCAATTCTCAGGACTTCGTCCTGGTGAAAAGCTTTATGAAGAACTACTCATTGGTGACAATGTAAAGCAGACGGCGCATGAACGAATCATGACGGCTCATGAGGTGCATCTACCTCTGGAAGAATACGACCTATTGTTGAATGAACTTGATTTTGCCTGTCATAGTATGGATCACGAAAACATTCGTACATTACTATTGAGTGCTCCAACAGGCTTTAATCCTACAGATGGTATTGGCGACTTAGTTTGGAACCATAACCAATCAGAAGTTGATTATTCAGACTCTATAAAATTTATGAGTCAATCTTGAACTCTGAACTTAGGTAAGTTTTTTGAACAATTAAATAGAATTTAAGGGCAGCCGAGTTCCTTCTGTTAGGTTATTCTACTTGTTGTGGAAGTCGTTGTCCTCGCTCATTTTTTTGCATTTTGGTATCCTCTGCCAAAAATAAATGAAGGATTAATCCATGAAAATCGCAGTTGCTGGGACTGGCTATGTAGGGCTTTCTAACGCTATGTTGTTAGCCCAGAATCACGAGGTGGTCGCACTAGACATCATTTCTGAGAAGGTTGACTTACTTAACCAGCGCAAGTCGCCGATTGTTGATACTGAAATTGAACACTTTTTGGCGCACAAAGAGTTAAATTTTGTTGCGACTACGGATAAGGAAAAGGCTTATTTATGTGCAGATTATGTTGTGATTGCAACGCCTACTGATTATGACCCACAAACTAATTACTTTAATACATCTTCTGTTGAAGCCGTGATTAAAGATGTTATGACAATTAACCCTGAAGCAGTTATGGTGATTAAGTCAACTGTTCCTGTTGGCTATACCGCTCGAATCAAAGAAGAGTTGGGATGTGAAAATGTCATCTTCTCCCCAGAGTTCTTACGAGAGGGCAAAGCGCTTTACGATAACCTTCACCCTTCACGTATCATTGTTGGTGAACGCAGCGAACGTGCCAAAGTATTTGCTCGCTTGCTGGTCGAGGGGGCTGTAAAAGAAGACATCCAAGTCTTATTTACAGACTCGACAGAAGCTGAGGCAGTGAAACTTTTCTCCAACACCTACCTTGCTATGCGTGTAGCATACTTTAATGAGCTGGATTCTTACGCAGAAGCTCACGGTTTAGATACTCGTCAGATCATTGAAGGCGTTGGTTTAGATCCTCGCATTGGTAATCATTACAACAACCCATCTTTCGGCTACGGCGGCTACTGTTTACCAAAAGATACCAAACAGCTTTTAGCAAACTACCAAGAAGTTCCGAACAATATTATTGGTGCTATCGTTGATGCTAACCGTACACGAAAAGACTTTATTGCAGATTCGATCATTAAACGCCAGCCAAAAGTCGTAGGTGTATATCGTTTGATCATGAAAGCTGGCTCAGACAACTTCCGTGCGTCTTCAATTCAAGGCATTATGAAGCGTATTAAGGCAAAGGGTATAGAAGTTGTCGTTTATGAACCTGTGCTTCAAGATGCTGAGTTTTTCCATTCACGTGTTGTGAAAGATCTGAATGAATTCAAAAAATGTTCGGATGTGATTGTCTCTAACCGCATGGTCGAAGAGTTAGCGGACGTAGCTGAAAAAGTTTATACACGCGATCTATTTGGTAGTGACTAACCTCACACTTGATTAAGTTAAGCCAGTCTTATTTGACTGGCTTTTGTTTCTTTAGGAATTGGTTAATTATGAAATACTTAGTAACTGGTGCTGCTGGTTTTATTGGTAGTGCAACAGCAGAGAAGCTTAATGCTGCAGGGCATGAAGTTGTGGGTATCGATAATCTAAATGATTACTACGATGTGAATTTAAAACATGCTCGACTCGCTCGTATTGAACATCCACTGTTCAAATTTGAAAGTGTAGATATCGCGGATCGCGAAGCGATGGAGAAGCTGTTTGCAATTGAGAAGTTTGATCGCGTTATCCACTTGGCTGCCCAAGCTGGGGTACGTTATTCACTAGAAAACCCACACGCTTATGCGGACTCAAACTTAGTTGGGCATCTAAATATTCTTGAAGGATGCCGTCAAAACAAAGTCAGCCATCTAGTATATGCATCTTCGAGCTCTGTGTATGGGCTTAATGCAAAAGTTCCTTTTGCCACTTCAGATAGTGTTGATCATCCAGTATCACTTTATGCAGCAACGAAAAAGTCTAACGAGTTAATGGCTCATAGCTATTCTCATCTGTATGACATCCCAACAACAGGTTTGCGCTTTTTCACTGTGTACGGCTCTTGGGGGCGTCCGGACATGGCCCCATTTATTTTCACTAAGAAAATTCTTGATGGCGATACCATTGATATCAACAACAACGGTGATATGTGGAGAGACTTTACCCATGTAGATGATATTGTTGAAGGTGTAGTCCGTATTGCAGACGTCTTGCCAGCTCGAAATGAAAGCTGGACTGTAGAATCTGGAACTCCAGCAAGCAGTTCTGCTCCATATTCGGTTTATAACATTGGTCATGGCTCTCCTATCAACTTGATGGACTTCGTTAAAGCGATTGAAGATGAGCTTGGTATTGAAGCGAAGAAAAACTTCCGTGAAATGCAGCCAGGGGATGTTTATCAAACTTATGCTGATACAGAAGATCTATTTATCGCTACTGGTTACAAACCAAGAGTAACAGTTAAAGAAGGCGTTGCAGAGTTTGTTTCTTGGTATAAAGAGTTTTATAACAAGTAGTAAATAAAGGGGTGAGAGCCCCTTTATTGTCAATAAACCACCTCAATTCCCTCTGCTTCCAATTTCTCTCCTAACTCTTTTTTCGCTTCTTTCTCTCCATGTATCAAATGCACGGCTTTTGGTTGTGCTGGAATACCAGTAACAAACTTCAATAAATCGCTTTGGTCTGCATGTGCAGAATATCCAGAGATGGTATGGATCTGTGCGTTGGCTTCGATTGGTTGGTTATCGATATCCACCGTGTGGCTGCCTGATTGGATTTCTCGCCCTAAGGTTCCTTGTGCTTGATAGCCCGCAAACAACACATCATTTCTTTTGTCTGGTAAGAGTGCTTTTAAGTAATTGACGATTCTTCCTCCTTCGCACATACCGGATGCCGCGACGACAATCGCAGGCTCATCGGTGGAGGCTAGTCGATTCACTAATGCTTGATGTTCTCGATGGTTTTCTACAGTAATGCATTGTTCAAAAGCGAGGGGATGACGATGATTGTTGAGCTTTTGTTTTGCTTCTTTTCCCCACAGTTTTTTGAAACGGCGGTAGGTCTTCGTGACTCTTTTCGCAAGCGGTGAGTCTAGGATAATTGGCAAAGAAGACGACAAGTCGCGTTGGTGAATCAGCTGTTCAATATCGAATAACAGTTCCTGTGTACGTCCTACGCTGAAAGCTGGGATCAGAATAACACCACCGTCTTGCAGTGCGTGATCGATAATGGCGTTCAAGCGCTCAGTTCGAGTGGCAATGTCTTCATGCTCTTTGTTGCCGTATGTGGACTCGATGAACAGATGGTCGGCACGCTTTGGCGGCTTTGGATCGGGTAAGAGAGGGGTATTGGACGGACCTAGATCGCCGGAAAACACGATGATTTCATTATTGGGGAGTTTGAATTCCACGTAAGCGGAACCAAGAATGTGCCCTGCTGGTTGAAAGCGCAGGTAACATTGTTTACCAAGTGGCAGCCATTGTTGGTAGTCATGAGGTCTCAGCTGTTTTTTAATAACGTTGAGGACTTGTTGACGCTGGTGGAAGTTCAAACCCAGTTGCAGCTTTAATCCATCTTCTAGCATGAGCGGTACTAGTTCGGCTGTTGCTTTGGTGCAGTAGATGGGGCCTTTAAATCCAGCAGCCAGTAACCAAGGTAGGCGTCCAATATGGTCGATATGAGCATGAGTCAGGACTAATGCTTTGACGTGTTTAACCGGAAACTCAATATCCAATGATGCCCTGCGGTTGCCAAAATGGATGTCTTTGCCTTGGAAGAGTCCGCAATCGATCAAGATGCTGCCGTGTGGCAGTTTCAATTCATGACAAGAGCCAGTGACGGTATGTTTCCCACCATGGTGAATCACACTGGCGATGTCTGATATTGGTGCTGTCATGTCGATTGCTCCTCCTTGAACAAGCATAGGTCAATACTAAATCTGAGGGCAGGGTAAGTGAATAGAGTTCGTTGGTTGGATGGAATTGAGTGGGAATAATCGGAAGGGCGATTAGGTTCTTTGTTTTGATGTAAGGCGCTTTTCGTTACTTAACTTTGGGTTTGATACATGCGGTTAGTAGATTCCTGATGTCGCTTAGGCTCCTTGGAATGACGGGATTCTTATAGGTTATGTCTGTTGTTTTGTTGGTTTGATTTGGGTGCGTGCGGTTAGTAGATTCCTGATGTCGCTTAGGCTCCTCGGAATGACGGGATTCTCATAGGTTATGTCTGTTGTTTTGTTGGTTTGATTTGGGTGCGTGCGGTTAGTAGATTCCTGATGTCGCTTAAGCTCCTCGGAATGACGGGAGTCTTATAGGTTATGTCTGTTGTTTTGCTGGTTTGATTTGGGGGTGTGCGGAGGGTAGATTCCTGATGTCGCTTAGGCTCCTCGGAATGACAAAACTCATTAGATCGTAGGCAAACAAAAAGGGATGCGTGATGCATCCCTTTGTTATTTCTGCTTAATAAAAGCGAAATTAAGCTTTAGCTGCTGCCGCTGCTTTAGCGATAGCTACGAAGCTCTTAGCGTCTAGAGAAGCGCCGCCAACTAGAGCACCGTCGATGTCTGGTTGTGAGAAGTAAGCTTCAGCGTTTTCTGGCTTAACAGAACCGCCGTATTGGATGATTACTTGTGCTGCAACTGCTTCGTCTTTCGCTGCGATTAGTGCGCGGATAGAAGCGTGGATGCGTTGTGCATCTTCAGCTGTTGCTGCTTTACCAGTACCGATAGCCCAGATTGGTTCGTAAGCGATGATTGCGCCGTTTAGAGCTTCAACACCGTAAGTGTCGATAACTGCGTTGATTTGACGTGCACATACAGCTTCAGTTTCGCCAGCTTCGTTTTGAGCTTCAGATTCACCGATACAGAAAACAGGCGTTAGACCGTTTTCTTTTAGGAAGTTGAATTTCTTAGCGATGAACTCGTCAGATTCGTTGTGGTATTCACGACGCTCTGAGTGACCGATGATGATGTGAGAAGCACCGAAGTCTTTCAGCATTTCTGGAGACATGTCGCCAGTGAAAGCACCGCTGTTGTTTAGGTCAGTGTTTTGTGCACCTAGGATAACTTTGTTACCGCCTTCAGCGATTACGCGCTCAGCTAGATCGATGTAAAGAGCTGGTGGAGCTACTGCTACGTCAACACCTTCAACGCCTTCAAGTTCAGCGTTAATACCAGTTAGCAGCTCAGTTACCATTGCTTTGCTACCGTTTAGTTTCCAGTTACCCATCACTACAGGACGACGCATAGGAATATCTCCCTTATCTTTAATGTAAATAGTCTATTAATGTAAAAAATCTACGTAGGAATATAACAGAATAATGTGAACAGATCATGATTGGCGTCATGTCTTATTCGGCTTTCTTCATCTGGTCGGTGCTGCATTAGTTCTGTTATTTTTGTCAAAAGCAATCGATTGGTGATCGCGTAGACAGAATGATAGTCCATTCCTCGGAAAATGCGCCTTAGATTGGTATTACTGTGGGTTAAAAGTTCGCCGTAATAAGAAAGGAATCAAAATGCCAAACTTAGTTTTAGAATATTCCAACTCAGTCGATGAGCGTGTAAATGTCCAGGGATTACTAGAAGATCTACACAAAGTCACCTTGGAGAGTGGTTTGTTCGAGCTTGCGTCCGTCAAATCACGTGCGCTTCGTTGCCACAATTGGTTGGTGGGAGAAGAGGGCGATAGTGTTGATTTTATTCACATCAACTTTGATTTGTTGGCAGGTAGAAATGCAGAACAAAAACGCGAATTATCAAGAGCACTGATGGTTGTTTTACAGGAACAAGCGAGTCATGTTCGTAGCTTAACGGTGAATGTGCGCGATATGGATATTGATTGCTTCCAGAAGGTGGTGAACTAGCTCTATTGCTCGGGTTAAAGTCCAAACTGCCTCATTTAGACATTTAGAGTCGGCAAGCTGGAGGCTCTAAATGTGCAGACCTACAGTTTGAAATCTGGTGATGTTTTCCTCTGGGGGGATGAACTTTTCAAACCATGCTGACTCGGCTAATCTATAGCCTTTCAAAATTAGGGTAAAAGTCGATGTCGATTAAAGAGTTATTGTTTTCTTTCCAAGGGCGTATAGGTCGTAAAACTTACTGGATGTGGAACATCATCTACTACATCCTAATCTTAGGTTTTGGTGCGGGCATCAGTAAGTTGTTCCCTGCATTTTCTTATATTCTTCTGCCTATCTTCTTATTGATTCTTCTGATCCCAGATTTGGCGATAACCACTAAGCGTTGGCATGACCGTAATAAGTCGATTTACTGGCTAGCGTTGAACATTCCATTGATCATTGGTCGAGTTGCCACGCCAATGACTAACCCTGCTACGCAGGACCCATCTACACCGCAAATGCTGATTGCTTCGGTCTCTCTGCTATGCGGTCTGTGGATTCTTATCGAGTGTGGTTTCTTGAAAGGTTCTGCCGGTCAGAACAAATACGGTCCTGAGCCGGAGTAAAGTTCTTAGGTCTCGAATTTGCTGGCAGTAGATTCTTAGTCTCGCTAGTGCTCGCTAGAATGACGGATTTCTGTTACTTAATAGCAAGTTAAATTAACTGTCATTCTGAACAGCGAGGGACGAGCGTGATTCAGAATCTACTCACCGAGTGCTCCGAGTTTGCAGTAAACGACCGAGCTAGTGAATTACAATGGAAAAGCAACCACAGATCATTAAGGAGAATGAACCATCGACAAGGTACCTTGCGTTTACATCCTAACTTCAAAAAATAACTCAGTTCTCTACATTGGTGTTACCTGCCAACTAGCCCAAAGAATATGGCAGCATAAAAACGGAGTCGTTGAGGGATTTACCAAGAAATATCACGTTCACAAGCTCGTTTACTTTGAGTTGTTTGAAGATATGGCAACTGCCATAAACCGAGAAAAGCAGCTTAAGCAATGGAAGCGAGAGTGGAAGTTAGATTTAGTGAGAAAAACGAATCCTGACTTTCTCGATTTATCCAACGAGTTTTAGTAAAAATCATCCCTATCTTTAAACGTTTTCAACTCAACCACATCGGCTTTTTTAGTTGGGGCGGTTTCCCCTTGTAATGCCTCTCTGAATTTCACGACCTGTTTCTGCAATTCATTCATTAATACGACATTTGTGTGGTTGGGATTTTTGCAGTTATGAATGACTCTATCTATGTGACTTTGCTGTGCCCACAGTCGAGGTTGCATCTGCTCTGAAGCACCTTCAATCATCTCTTTCGCCATATCGTGACGAAATTGCTCAAAGGCTTCGGGGTCGCGTTCTGCCATTTTTACCATTTCATCGAATGAGGGCAAAACTTGAGGTGTGTAGCTGTTCGGCATAGCCGCTCCAAATCCATTGGATGTTGCTCCTAGTTACTAAAAGCTTAATCTACATGGAGGATGAGAGCGGATGAATTGCGTCATAGTCTCATTTATAAGAGAGTATGTTCATAATAGCGGTTGGTTTGATCGAAGATTTATTGCTGGATTCGGTACACGCAGCGACGTTGACCACTGATGATGTGCTCATCTCGTTCGATTTTGGTTTCGCTACCTAAAAGTGATTGGAAGACATTGAGTTCAGATTGGCACAAACTTGGGCAGCGAGTGGCTGCTTTGCAAATAGGGCAGTGATTTTCGATGAGAATAAACCCATGTTCATCTTTCTCTAGTTCTGCCATGTAGCCTTCTTGCTCACGCAGAGTAACAAGTGTCTGTAACTTGCTTTCCAGAGAGTCGCACTGCTCAAGGTATTGCTGGTAGTTTTGTAGGGTGAGTTTCTCACGCTCAGATGTGACTTTCTCCAATCCGTCTTTACCGAAGATGTGCTCTACCGCTTCAATAAACTGAATGGTCAGTTCGCCGTGGCGATCAGCAAATTGCTCATGACCTTTTTGCGTAAGGGACCAATGACGGGTTGGGCGCCCAACTTTGACTTTCACATCATGGATCGACAGGATGCCGTCATCTTCTAAACCTTGCAGATGCTGACGCGCACCCATGGTTGTCATACCCAGTTCAGAAGAGAGTTGTTTCGCAGTGACAGAGCCATCACGCTTAACGATTTGCAAAATCCTATCTACGGTCTTCATATACCCACCATCTATACATCAGTACATATTATGCTCGATAGGGTTAGTAAAGAAAAGTGTTGACTTAATTTGTGTGTGGATTTGTTGGGTATATGTCGTCATTCTAAACAACAAGGAACAAGTGTGATTCAGAATCTATTGTCCGTTTGTGCTGTGATTTAAGGTGAATGAAGAAGAGTTTGGGGGCACTGTTACTAGATCCTTAGTCTCGCTTGAGCTCGCTAGGATGACGAACTCTTTTGGTTTATGGCTTGTTAAAGTAATTATCATTCTGAACATCGAGGAACGGGCATGACGCAGAATCTATTGTCCGTTTGTGCTGTGATTTAAGGTGAATGAGGAAGAGTTTGGGGGCGCTGTTACTCGATCCTTAGTCTCGCTTGGACTCGCTAGGATGACGAACTCTTTTGGTTTATAGCTTGTTAAAGTAATCGTCATTCTGAACAACGAGGAACGAGTGTGATTCAGAATCTATTATCCGTTTGTGCTGTGATTTAAGGTGAATGAAGAAGAGTTTGGGGGCGCTGTTACTAGATCCTTAGTCTCGCTTGAGCTCGCTAGGATGACGAACTCTTTTGGTTTGTAGCTTGTTAAAGTAATCGTCATTCTGAACAACGAGGAACGAGTGTGATTCAGAATCTATTATCCTTTGATTCTGTGGTCTGGAGGAGGAATAAAGCTTAAGAGCTTGCTGGAATTAGATTCTCAGTCTCGCGATTAAAAACGAAGTTTAAATGACTTACCAGAAAAGAAAGGCTCCAACTCAGGGGGAGTGGGAGCCTCGAATACTGCTTAAAGAATGATATCGCGCACTTCAGGGTCTTTACGCTCTAGGTAGTGCGTAGACTTGATGCGGCGAATAGTACGACAGCGACCGCGAATCAATAGGGTTTCTGTTGTTGCGATGTTACCTTGACGAGAGATTCCTTCCAGTAGATCACCTTTGGTAATACCCGTTGCAGAGAATACTACGTTGTCGCTGCGTGCCATGTCTTCCATCTTTAGAACCACGTTCGCTTGAACGCCCATCTCTTCACAGCGTTGAAGTTCAGCAGCGCCGTAGATGCGGTTTTCTTCAGTATCGCCTTTTACTTCGTGACGAGGAAGAAGACGACCATGCATGTCACCGTCTAGTGCGCGAATCACTGCTGCCGATACAACGCCTTCTGGAGCGCCGCCGATGCAGTACATCACGTCTACTTCGCTATCTGGCATACAAGTTAGGATTGAAGCGGCTACGTCACCGTCTGGCACTGCGAATACACGAACGCCCATCGCTTGCATCTCTGCGATCACTTCATCGTGACGTGGCTTAGCAAGCGTAATCACAACAAGTGTATCAAGAGTCTTGTTCAGTGCTTTAGCAACGTTTTCTAGGTTTTCTTTTAGAGGTTTACCTAAGTCGATAACGCCTTTTGCACCAGGACCAACAACCAATTTTTCCATGTACATGTCCGGCGCTTTAAGGAAGCTGCCTTTCTCACCGGCTGCTAGCACTGCTAATGCGTTAGATTGGCCCATTGCCGTCATGCGTGTGCCTTCAATCGGGTCAACGGCGATATCTACTTCATCACCACCGATGCCCACTTGTTCACCAATGTATAGCATTGGCGCATCATCGATTTCACCTTCACCAATAACGATTTCACCACTGATGTCTGTTTTGTTCAGCAAGGTGCGCATAACTTCAACAGCAGCACCGTCCGCTGCGTTTTTGTCGCCACGACCAAGCCATTTATAGCCAGCCAGAGCGGCACCTTCAGTAACACGGGAAAATGCCATTGCTAAATCGCGTTTCATGATGTCTCCAAGTAACAAGAGGGAAGAAGAATTTGCGCGGCGATTCTATCACATCGTAAGTTAAACGTTTGCCTTTTTGCTGAGCTTTTACTTTAACTAAGTTGAATTTGATCAATACTTGGGTGAGTTTTTGGCGTCGTGAGAGCAAATTGCATTGTTCAAAAATGCCTCTAGGATAAGAAAAGTCAGCGTTTAGTGAGATTGCGCTGATTTTTTAACCGAATGATGCGAAATATCGAATATAGTGAGTGTTTCTCGTCGCTACGCTGAGTAGAATGAACCTTATCGGTAAGGTGCAAGCGAACGCTCGCGCATCGTCCCAACGGAATAACAATAGGTAGGCCAAGATGTCTTTTGAAGTACTAGAACAACTAGAAGCGAAAATTCAAACTGCAGTTGACACAATCACTCTTCTTCAGATGGAAGTCGAAGAGCTGAAAGAAGATAAAGTAAAACTTGAAACAGAAGCTAACGAGCTTCGTTCTCAACGTGAAGAGCTAGAGCAAAAATCTCAGCAAGCTCAACAAGAGCACGCACAATGGCAAGAGCGCATTCGTGCACTACTTGGCAAGATGGACGAAGTGGAATAATCCACCTAAGTATCCAGAATCAAAAACACCCGCTTCGGCGGGTGTTTGCGTATTTGGCGATGTTTTTTAGCGATGTGGCTAGTTGCTAATAAAAGATTAATTTAACTCTGCTTCATCTTCGTCTTCTTCATCGAGCTCTAAGTCTACATTGAGTGGCTCAGGTGAAAGAATGATGCCTGTGCTATCGGCATAGATGTAATCTTCAGGTAGGAAGCTAACACCACCAAAGTTTACTGGTACGTCTATTTCACCAATGCCTTGATTTGCTGCCCCAACAGGAATTGAAGCGAGAGCCTGAATGCCAAGGTTCATGTCTTCCAGTTCGTCCACTTCGCGAACACAACCGTAAACCACAATCCCTTCCCATTCGTTTTCTTCTGCTAGTGTTGCGATTTCTGCATCGATTAAGGCTCTGCGTAAGGAACCGCCACCATCAATCAGCAATACTCGCCCGATACCATCTTGTTCTAACGTTTCACGGATCAGTGCGTTGTCTTCAAAACACTTAATCGTCGTCACTTGCCCGGCAAACGACGCTCGACCGCCAAAGTTACTGAACATCGGTTCAACTACATCTACCTGATCAAGATAGATATCACAGAGTGCTGAGGTATTGTATTCCATAGCGTACCTTTCTAAACAGAAACTGTTGTCTTTGAGTATATCTAGGCATTAAGTCAATGCAATGACAATCCTTTTTTAACTCATCAGAGTTTGAGCTACCACAATTGTTGCAAATAAAACGTTAGTCACCAGTGAGCACTTCACGACAACTGGCATCATAGGTGCAATTTGTGCTGGTTTCTCAGTATCCCAAACGGCTTTCCCGTGGTGGGCTACTACGTAGATGCTGAGCAAGAAGGGTAAGCTGATCCATACTGGCTTGTCTTGAATGAGCAGGTAAGCGGCAAAAGCCAGTAGCGCACCACCAAGCAAAATAAAGTGATACTGCTTGGCTTTACGTTGTCCTAGTCGAACTGCCATGGTGCGTTTGCCACATTCGCTATCATTTTCGATATCACGCATATTATTGATGTTCAGTACTGCTACCGCCAATAAACCACAGCCTAGCGCAGGTAAGAACAATGTCGCATCAACATGACCCGTGTGCAGGAAGTAAGTGCCAGATACACCAAGTAAGCCAAAGAAAAGGAATACTGATAAGTCACCTAGACCAACATAGCCGTAAGGCTTACTGCCCATGGTGTACGCAATCGCCGCAAGGATGGCAAGAATGCCTAAGCCAATAAAGGTAATGATGCTTTCAAACGAGCTCAGCGCGTAAAACACCAATGTCAGACCGGCAATGGCAGTCAGAATGATGTTGAAGATGATCGCTTTTTTCATTTGATCCGCTGTGACTGCGCCAGACTGCATCGCCCGCTGAGGACCTAAGCGATTGTCGTTATCTGTGCCTTTCACTGCGTCGCCATAATCGTTCGCAAGGTTAGATAAAATCTGCAGCAGTGTTGCTGTGACAAATGCCATCACTGCGATGGTCAGCGAGAAGTGACCAGCAGAGTATGCAAGTACGCTACCAGTTAAAATAGACACCAGTGCGAGAGGTAAAGTTTTTGGGCGAGCGGCTTCAAGCCAGATCTGCAATGATTGTTTCATGGATATTTCGTGCTAGTAACCAATGTGCCCAGTATAAGCACAAAGCGCTCGATGCGCTATTGACTTGAAACAACTCAATTAAGACTCAAAGACTTATAGAGAAGGAACACAGTTTCCATATTTGAGGCAATAAAACGGCGCTCTTTCATGAAGAGAAGAGCGATGATTAGGTCTCTAGCCACGCCTGATTTCGCTAGGATGATGAACTCTTTTGGTCTAGACCTTGTTAAAGTCCCCATCATTCTAAACGAAAAAGCCCAGAAACAAGGTTCTGGGCTTTGGCATGATAGATTACGATTAAAGAATAAAGCGACTTAGATCTTCATCTTCAATCGTATCGCCTAGGCGATCTTTCACGTAAGCCGCGTTAATCACGAACTTCGCACCTGATTGCTCTGCTGCGTCGTAAGAAATCTCATCCATCAAACGCTCCATCACAGTATGCAGACGACGTGCACCGATGTTTTCAGTGGTTTCGTTTACTGTCCATGCTGCTTCTGCGATTTGCGTGATGCCATCTTCCGTGAATTCCACATCCACGTTTTCAGTTTTCATCAGCGCAACGTACTGTTCTGTCAGAGACGCTTTTGGCTCAGTTAGGATACGTTTGAAATCGTTGCTGGTCAGTGCTTCAAGCTCAACGCGAATTGGTAGACGACCTTGCAATTCTGGGATCAGGTCAGAAGGTTTCGCTACTTGGAATGCGCCAGAAGCGACGAATAGGATGTGGTCTGTTTTCACCATACCGTGCTTCGTTGATACCGTGCTACCTTCAATAAGAGGTAATAGGTCACGCTGAACACCTTCGCGAGAAACGTCAGGGCCAGAGCTTTCACCGCGCTTACAAATCTTATCGATCTCATCGATGAATACGATGCCGTTGTTCTCTACGTTGAAGATGGCAGACTCTTTCAGCTCTTCTTGGTTCACCAGTTTCGCTGCTTCTTCTTCCGCCAATGCTTTCATCGCGTCTTTGATTTTCAGCTTGCGTTTTTTCTTGGTGTCGCCAGCAAGGTTTTGGAACATACCTTGTAGCTGGTTGGTCATTTCTTCCATACCAGGAGGAGCCATGATCTCGACTCCCATTTGCGGTGCAGCTACATCTATTTCGATTTCTTTGTCGTCTAGCTGACCTTCGCGCAGTTTCTTGCGGAAGACTTGGCGCGTGTTCGAAGTATCTTCTTTCTGCTCTGTTTGACCCCAAGCATCACGTGCTGGTGGTAGCAGGGCATCAAGAATACGCTCTTCTGCTTGCTCTTCAGCGCGGAATTTTACTTTTTCCATCGCTTGTTGGTGAGTCATCTTCACAGCAACATCGGTCAGATCGCGGATGATGGTTTCCACTTCTTTACCTACATAGCCCACTTCGGTGAACTTTGTTGCTTCGACTTTGATGAAAGGTGCGTTTGCCAGCTTAGCAAGACGACGAGCGATCTCTGTCTTACCAACGCCAGTTGGACCAATCATAAGGATATTCTTTGGCGTTACTTCGACACGCAAGCTTTCTTCAAGCTGCATACGACGCCAGCGGTTACGTAGTGCAATCGCAACCGAACGTTTTGCTTTGTCTTGACCAATAATGTGGCGGTTCAGTTCATGAACGATTTCGCGAGGAGTCATTTCAGACATATTCTTTCCTTACTTCGTTACGATTACGCTTAAGCCGTTGGCTTAGGAAGCTCTGCTGTAGATTCTAGCTCTTCTACAGTGTGATGATGGTTGGTGAATACACAGATGTCGCCAGCAATGTTCAGTGCTTTTTCTGCGATTTCTCGCGCGTCTAGATCTGTGTTTTCTAATAATGCGGTTGCTGCTGCTTGCGCGTATGCGCCGCCAGAGCCAATGGCGATAAGATCGTTTTCTGGCTGAACGACATCACCGTTACCAGTGATGATCAGTGAAGCTGTTTCATCCGCAACGGCCAGTAGTGCTTCTAGTTTGCGAAGTGCGCGGTCGCTACGCCAATCTTTTGCTAACTCAACGGCAGCCTTAGTAAGGTGACCTTGGTGCATTTGCAGCTTGCTTTCAAAGCGCTCGAATAGGGTAAAGGCATCCGCAGTACCGCCAGCAAAACCAGCAAGAACTTGGTTGTTGTATAGGCGGCGAACTTTACGTGCGTTGCCTTTCATTACGGTATTGCCTAGCGACACTTGGCCATCACCCGCGATGACGACTTTATTGTTTCGACGTACAGATACAATGGTAGTCACAGTCGACCTCTTAATTATTTCTCTTTGGATTTAATTAAGTATATGGGGTAAGGGATTCGGGGATTCAAGGGGAAGGTGTTTTTCGATTGCAGACATTACGTTTTGTCATTTTGAACAAGGAAGAGAGCAGGGTGTTTGGCGAGGGGGCTGGTTTATACGAACGAGTCGTTAAGTATATTGGGTATATAGTGAAACTGAACTGGATTCGTGGTGATGAATGATCTTGAGTCATCCCCTAGCGTGAGAATGAGCAGCCCCCTCCAATAAAAGAAAAGACCAACCGATCACTCGGTTGGTCTCTGCATTAATGTATCGAATAAGAATTAAAGATTCTCTTTCCAAATTGCACATGGCTCGATCTTCGCGCGTTGCAACTTGTGGCGGTCTTTCTCTGCGTCTCGTTTGAACTTGTATGGACCAAGAACAACACGGTACCAAGAGCTTCCGTCTTTCTTAATGACACGGCTCGTAATACCTTGGAAAGCAATCGCTAGCTTACGTTCTTCAGCTTGGCTCTGTTTTTTGTAAGCGCCACATTGCATCACATAAGGGACTTTTGATACTTCGACTTCTTTGGCAACGACTTCCACTTCACGCTTCGGTAGAGATTCCACGTATTCCCACTTTTCTTCTGGTGGGGGTGGTAACTCTTTCTTCGGCTTTGGTTTGCTGGTGATCACTGGTTCCTGTTTCGCAACGGGTTGTTTCGGTTCAGGATCATTGCTGAGTAGATATAAGCCGTAGCCAAAACCGCCCACAAGCAGGATTGCTAGTAGACCACTACGCCAAGGTTTCTTTCTGGAAGGTTGTTTTTTTGTCGACTTCTTCGGAGCGCCGCGTCCGCGTCTTACATAATCTCTATTTGCCACGGTTACTTCTGGTCATCAAGGATTCTGGCAAATATGTTAATCCAGAACGCGACGAGAAAACACCCTATTCACGTAATCTTGTTAGCTACGTACAGGATAGGCGTAAAAAAACGACGCTAGATGCGTCGCTTTCGTTTCTATTTATGTTGTGGATTCGCTTACTGATTAGCGCAAAGGTGGTGGTGCTGCACTACCACGCACAACTAATTTAGTTTCAAGCAAGCGAGAGCCTGAGTGCACATCGTGACCTTTCAGTAGCTCTAGCATCATTAACATTGCTTGGCGACCAATCTCATAACGTGGTTGAGAGATGGTGGTTAACGGTGGATCGCAGTATTGCGCGAATTGAATATCATCAAAGCCGACAACCGATAAATCCTGCGGAATACGCAGACCAAGACGTTTCGCTTCTTGGATAGCACCAATCGCCATGGTGTCGCAGTGACAGAATAGAGCGGTTGGTGGTTCAGGCAATTCGAGAAGTTTGCGTACGGCTTGAACGCCACCTTCGAAAGAGAAGTCAGCCACAATGCTGTATTGCTCTTCTTTACTAATACCAGCACGGCGAAGTGCTTGTTGGTAACCTTGTTGGCGGAACTGGCACAGCACCGCAGTATCTGGACCAGAGATCTGAGCAATACGCTTGTGACCAAGTTGCGTCAGGTAGTTCACGGCTTCAAATGCAGAGGTCAAGTTATCTATATGCACCGTTGGTAGTTCCAGCTCAGGAGCGAATTCGCACGCCATGACCATTGGTGGTAGGTTTTTCTGCTCTGGCTTGCTGACATCAAATGGTAAGTCGGTGCCCAGTAGTAACATGCCATCAGCTTGCTTGGTGAATACTAAGTTTACGAATGAGCTTTCGCGCTTTTTCTGCTGACCGCTATCGCCAAGAAGAACTAGGTAACCGTGTTCCATTGCTGCATCTTCGATACCGCGAATGATTTCAGAGAAATACGGATCGCATATGTCCGGTACGATAGTGACAATGGTCTTTGATTCATTTCTACGTAAATTACGAGCTAATGAATTTGGTGAATAACCAGCTTCAAGTACGGCATCTTCCACTCTCTTTCTTGTTGATGAAGAGACTTTTTCTGGATTCATTAATGCTCGCGATACCGTAGCAGTAGATACCCCTGCAAGCTGGGCAACATCCTTCATTGTCGCCATAGTTTTTACCCTCTTAAAATATTCGCCAAGATGACGTGAGTCATTGTTCTAATTGAAGCCTATGTGACTGATCCACTTTAGACTTTACTAATTTGAATAGTCTATTCATTTCTAAAGGGAAAGTTACGGTCTGTTTAACAAAAATTGCAATCCTAATGTGATTTGACTCACATTAGAAGGTAATTCATTACATAGTTAAACGTTTGCTAGCTGAGATCCTGTGGTTCTATGTCTAAATTCCAGCGAACTTTCTTGGCATTTGGCAACAACTCAATAGCAGGTTTTGCACTGGTTAATAACTTTTGCATCAATGAGCGATGCTGAGTTTGCAGTAACAACTGCCAACGATATTTCCCGGCACGCTTAGCTAATGGTGATGGAGTCGGTCCTAAAACCATGCAGGAACCATCAAACAATGGGTGTGACTCAAGGGTGAAGCGAACCTGACGCAAAAAGTCTTCGACCAACTCGCTTTGGTTAGCTTCCGCTTTAAATAGGGTTAAGAAGCTGTAAGGTGGAAGCTGAGCCAACTTACGTTCCTCTAATGCTGTCAGGGCAAAGTCACGATAGTCTTTCTGTAATAGAGACTGAAGTAAGCTGTGCTCAGGGTGGTGAGTCTGTAAAATCACTTCGCCAGGTTTGCTTGCACGACCAGCACGCCCCGCAACTTGAATGAACAATTGCGCCAGCCTTTCCGAAGCCCGAAAGTCACTACTATATAGAGAGCCGTCCACGTCCAGCAGCGCCACGAGCGTCACGTTCGGGAAGTGGTGACCTTTCGCCAGCATTTGCGTACCGATCAGGATTTGATATTCGCCTTTACGAATCGATTCGAGAGCATCTTCCAAGCTGCCTTTACGGCGAGTGCTGTCTCTATCAATACGAATCGCTTTGTATTCAGGAAAGAGCTTAGCAAGTTGAAGCTCCAGTTGCTCTGTCCCAACTCCAACAGTTACTAGCTGAGTGGAGCCACAACCTTGGCATTGATGAATCACGGGTTGTTGAGAGCCACAGTGGTGGCATCGGATCTCATTGCTGTACTGGTGGAAGGTATAGTAGGCATCGCAGCGCTTACACTCTGCTGTCCAACCACACTCATGACACATCAACGCAGGAGAAAAACCACGGCGGTTTAGGAACAGCATGACTTGGTTGCCAGAATCGAGGTGCTTACGCATTTCAGCGATCAGAGGGGCAGATAAGCCACTGTCTAGGTAAAGCCCTTTAACATCCAGTACCTTATTCGTTGTTGGTACCGCAGAGCCTGCTCGTTGGGTCAGCGTTAAGTGGTGATATTTACCAGAAAGTGCGTTGTGCAGTGTTTCTAAAGCAGGTGTCGCAGAACCAAGTACGATGGGTACTTGTTCTTTATGTGCTCGCATCACAGCGACATCGCGAGCGTGGTAGCGCAGGCTGTCTTGCTGTTTGTATGAAGAGTCATGCTCCTCATCGACAATAATAATGCCAAGGTCAGCAAAAGGGGTAAGCAGAGCTGAGCGTGTTCCGATAATGATGCCAGCTGCTTTGTCTCGCGCTGAAAGCCAAGCATTGAGTCGCTCAGTATCATTCAAACCAGAATGAACAACGTCCACAGGAACATTGAAGCGATGCTTAAAGCGATTGATGGTTTGCGGTGTTAAGCCGATCTCCGGCACTAAAACCAACGCTTGTTTGCCTTTCTCGAGCACTGGCTTGATCAGGTTTAAGTAGACTTCGGTTTTCCCCGAACCGGTAACGCCCTCTAATAAATAGCAGGCAAATCCGGTTTGGCTATTAACACTGGCGATTGCCAGAGCTTGTTCATGGTTAAGCTTGGGCTTCTCTACTTCACGCTCAACTTGCTCTCCCCACTTGGTGATCTCAGGTTTCTTTTCAATACGTTCAATCCAGCCTTTTTCCTCTAAAGACTTGAGCACTGAAGATGGTATTTCTTGATCACTAAACTCTTGATGTGGAATGGGACCGTCAATCAACATCTGCAGAGCACGCTGCTGTTTAACCGCGCGACCAAGCCCCTGCATAAGTTTATCTTTGCCTGAAGTGGTAATTTGCCACTCGTATAAGGTTGAGAAGTCAGCAGGTTTGCCTTTTCTTAGGGCGGCAGGCATAGCATTGTGCAAGGTGTCGCCAAGAGGATACTGATAGAACTGACTACACCAAGTAAGCAAAGAATAGAGCTTCTCTGACCAAATGGGTTGGGTGTCTAATACAGCTTTAAGTGGCTTAAGTTGCTCTTTAGGAAAGTCAGAGTGATTAACCATCGCGGTGACAATTCCAACTAAAGTTTGACGCCCAAAAGGTACAGAAACTCGCCCACCAATGATCGGAAACAGATGCCCGGGAATGGCATAATCAAACTGTTTGTCGAGAGGGACTGGCAGTGCCACTCTTGCTATGGATGGACGCATAGAATCTTTACTATATAAAAGAGGGAAGAGGGCTATAGTCTATTAAAACGCACTAAGAAATTCGAGTGATCGGTATTTAATGAGGGTAGATTCCTCTCAGTACTAAAGTACTGGTGAAAAAAGTGGCGAAAAAGTTGCCAAATGTGTTGATCCTAGCTTAGTGATTCATTACTATACTGCGCCTTGAGATATGGCTTCGGCGATTGGTCGATGCGGTATCGCACTTTTATTATTAATTACGTGTGGTGTGCGGCTTAGACTCGTATAGCGACACGGCCTACAATTGAGGTTATCCCATGAAAGCTGGTATCCACCCAGAATACAAAGCAATCACTGCTACTTGTTCTTGCGGCAACTCTTTCGAGTTCAAATCTACTCTAGCGAAGGAATCTATCCACCTAGACGTATGTGACAAGTGTCACCCATTCTACACTGGTAAGCAACGTATCGTTGATACAGGCGGCCGTGTTGATCGCTTCAACAAGCGTTTCGGTGCACTATCAAGCGGTAAGAAATAATAGCAGACGCTATTACGATTACAGTTTAAAAAAGGACGCTTCGGCGTCCTTTTTGTTTATTGGCTAGCGCAAAAGTAGGGGAGAATCGAGTGGCTAAAATTTGTTCGATTATTTTTCACTCGGCTATTGCATCCTAAAGTGTGATCTGTATAATGCAGCGCACTGGTTAAGCCAGTTGTGAACCAATGAGCAATGAGGAGCGAGTAAATCTTCGGATTTACGAGGTAATGTAGACTCAGCTTATGTTCGCGGTTAATACAATTAGCTATCTTTTCTTCGGAAAAACTATCCCCAGAGGTGACTCTGGTATGTAGGGGTAGTTAATCGAAAATTAACTGACAATGCGTCCTAATCTTGGATGCTACGGTTTCACATAAATCAATCGGCATTCTCTCGTCTTTACGAGTCTGAGTGGCGATATTGTTTGTGTAATTTTTAATATTGGAGCTCTGTCTCATGCAGAACCAACGTATCCGTATCCGCCTAAAAGCATTCGATTACAAACTAATCGACGCTTCTACAGCGGAAATCGTTGAAACAGCTAAGCGCACTGGCGCACAGGTTCGTGGTCCAATCCCACTACCAACTCGTAAAGAGCGTTTCACAGTTCTTATCTCTCCACACGTTAACAAGAAAGCACGTGACCAGTACGAAATCCGTACTCACAAGCGTCTAATCGACATCGTTGAGCCAACAGACAAAACTGTTGATGCTCTAATGCGTCTAGACCTTGCTGCGGGCGTTGACGTTCAAATTAGCCTAGGTTAAGGGAGATTAGAAGAATGATTGGTCTAATCGGTCGTAAAGTGGGCATGACCCGCGTATTTACTGAAGACGGCGTTTCTATCCCAGTAACAGTTGTTGAAGTTGAAGCAAACCGTGTTTCTCAAGTTAAAACTCTTGAGACAGATGGCTACGCTGCAATCCAGGTAACTGCTGGTTCTAAGAAAGCTAACCGCGTAAACAAAGCTGAAGCAGGTCACTTTGCTAAAGCTGGCGTTGAAGCTGGTCGTGGTCTTTGGGAATTCCGTTTGGAAAACGGTGAAGAGTTCGCAGTTGGCGCTGAGCTAACAGTTGAACTATTCAACGAAACTAAGAAAGTAGACGTTACTGGTACATCTAAGGGTAAAGGTTTCCAAGGCGCTGTTAAGCGTTGGAACTTCCGTACTCAAGATATGACTCACGGTAACTCATTGTCTCACCGTGCACCGGGTTCAATTGGCCAATGTCAAACTCCAGGTCGCGTATTTAAAGGCAAGAAAATGGCAGGTCACATGGGTGCTGAGCGTGTAACGACTCAAAACCTAGAGATCGTACGTGTTGACGCTGAGCGCAATCTGCTTCTTATTAAAGGTGCAGTACCAGGCTCAACAGGTGGCAACGTGATCGTTAAACCAGCTGTTAAAGCATAACGTCTCAGGAGTAAGTAATGGAACTAATGGTTAAAGGTGCTGATGCACTAACTGTTTCCGAAACTACTTTCGGACGTGAGTTTAACGAAGCTCTTGTACACCAAGTAGTTGTTGCGTTTGCAGCAGGTGCTCGTCAAGGTACACGTGCTCAAAAAACACGTTCAGAAGTTTCTGGCGGTGGCGCTAAGCCATGGCGTCAAAAAGGTACTGGCCGTGCGCGTGCTGGTACAATCCGTAGCCCAATCTGGCGTACAGGTGGTGTTACTTTTGCTGCGAAACCACAAGATCACAGCCAAAAAGTAAACAAAAAAATGTACCGCGGTGCTATGAAGAGCATTCTTTCTGAGCTAGTTCGTCAAGAGCGTCTAATCGTTGTTGATAACTTCTCAGTTGAAGCGCCAAAGACTAAAGAGCTAGTTGCTAAGCTTAAAGAGCTTGAGCTAACTGACGCTCTAATCGTGACTAGCGAAGTAGATGAGAATCTATTCCTAGCTGCTCGTAACCTATACAAAGTTGACGCACGTGACGTTGCTGGTATCGACCCAGTTTCACTAATCGCGTTCGACAAAGTTGTAATGACTGCTGAAGCAGTTAAGCAAGTTGAGGAGATGCTAGCATGATCACTGAAGAGCGTATCCTAAAAGTTCTACGTGCTCCGCACATCTCTGAAAAAGCAACTATGGCAGCTGAGAAAGCGAACACTATCGTTTTCAAAGTAGCTAAAGATGCAACTAAAAAAGAGATCAAAGCAGCTGTAGAAAAGCTTTTTGAAGTTGAAGTTAAGTCTGTAAATACTCTTATCACTAAGGGTAAGACCAAACGTCAAGGTCTACGCCAAGGTCGCCGCAGCGACGTTAAGAAAGCGTACGTTACTTTGAAAGAAGGTCAAGATCTTGACTTTGTTGGCGGCGCGGAATAACAGGAGTAGTTAAGAATGGCTATTGTTAAATGTAAGCCGACTTCCCCTGGTCGTCGTCACGTTGTTAAAGTTGTTAACGCTGACCTACACAAGGGCAAGCCATACGCACCACTTCTAGAGAAAAACTCTAAGAACGGTGGTCGTAACAACAACGGTCGTATCACAGTACGTCACATCGGCGGTGGTCACAAGCACCACTACCGTGTAGTTGACTTCAAACGTACTAAAGACGGTATCCCAGCGACAGTTGAGCGTCTAGAATACGATCCAAACCGTAGCGCAAACATTGCTCTAGTTCTTTACAAAGACGGTGAGCGTCGCTACATCCTAGCACCTAAAGGTGTTCAAGCTGGTGATGTTATCCAATCTGGTGTTGATGCACCGATTAAAGCTGGTAACACTCTACCAATGCGTAACATCCCAGTAGGTTCAACTGTACACAACGTTGAACTAAAACCTGGTAAAGGTGGTCAGCTAGCTCGTTCGGCTGGTGCTTACGCTCAAATCGTTGCTCGCGACGGTGCGTACGTAACTATCCGTCTACGTTCTGGCGAAATGCGCAAAGTTCTTTCTGAAGGCCGTGCAACAATCGGTGAAGTTGGTAACTCTGAGCACATGCTACGTGAACTTGGTAAAGCTGGTGCTTCACGCTGGCGCGGCGTACGTCCAACCGTACGTGGTGTAGTAATGAACCCGGTTGATCACCCACACGGTGGTGGTGAAGGTCGTACTTCTGGTGGCCGTCATCCAGTATCTCCTTGGGGTATGCCAACTAAAGGCTTCAAGACTCGTAAGAACAAACGCACTGACAAGTACATCGTACGTCGTCGTAACAAGTAATCTATATAAAGAGGAATCGCCATGCCACGTTCTCTCAAGAAAGGTCCATTTATTGACCTACACTTGCTGAAGAAGGTAGAGAAAGCGGTGGAAAGCGGAGACAAAAAGCCACTTAAGACTTGGTCCCGTCGTTCAATGATCATCCCATCGATGATCGGTTTGACCATCGCTGTCCATAATGGTCGTCAGCACGTACCTGTTTTCGTAACCGAAGAAATGATCGGTCACAAACTAGGTGAATTCGCACCAACACGTACTTACCGCGGTCACGCTGCGGATAAGAAAGCTAAGAAGCGTTAAGGAGTAAATAATGGAAGCTATTGCTAAACATAACTTTGCTCGCATTTCGCCTCAGAAAGCTCGCTTAGTTGCGGATCTAATTCGTGGTAAATCTGTTGACCAAGCTCTAGAAATTCTAACGTTCAGCAACAAAAAAGCTGCTGCTCTAGTTAAGAAAGTTCTAGAGTCTGCTATCGCTAACGCGGAGCACAACGAAGGTGCAGATATTGACGATCTGAATGTCGCAAAAATCTTTGTAGATGAAGGCCCAACCATGAAGCGTATTATGCCTCGTGCTAAAGGTCGTGCGGATCGTATCTTGAAGCGTTCAAGCCACATCACTGTTGTTGTAGCAGATCGCTAGAGACTAGGAGAGTAAGCAATGGGTCAAAAAGTACATCCTAATGGTATTCGTCTTGGCATCGTTAAGCCTTGGAATGCTACATGGTTTGCTAACACCAAAGATTTCGCTGACAACCTAGACGGCGACTTCAAGGTACGTCAGTTCCTAACTAAGGAACTACAAAAAGCGTCTCTTTCACGCATCGTTATCGAGCGTCCTGCTAAGAGCATCCGTGTGACTATTCACACTGCTCGTCCAGGCGTTGTAATCGGTAAGAAAGGTGAAGACGTTGAGAAACTACGCGCAGCTGTAGCAAAAATTGCAGGTGTACCAGCGCAAATTAACATCGCTGAAGTACGTAAGCCTGAACTTGATGCACAACTTGTTGGTGACAGCATCGCGTCTCAACTAGAGCGTCGTGTTATGTTCCGTCGTGCTATGAAGCGCGCGGTACAAAACGCAATGCGTCTAGGTGCTAAAGGCATCAAAGTAGAAGTAAGCGGTCGTCTAGGCGGCGCTGAAATCGCACGTTCTGAGTGGTACCGTGAAGGTCGTGTACCTCTACACACTCTACGTGCAGACATTGATTACGCAACTTCTTCGGCTCACACTCAATACGGTGTGATCGGCATTAAAACTTGGATCTTCAAAGGTGAGATCCTAGGTGGTATGCCAGCAGCTAACGCTGTAGAGCCTAAAGGCGACAAGCCTAAGAAGCAGCGTAAAGGCCGTAAGTAAGGAGTCGACAGATGCTACAACCTAAACGTACTAAGTTCCGTAAGGTTCAGACAGGTCGTAACCGTGGTCTAGCTAAAGGTACTGATGTAAGCTTCGGCGAATTCGGTCTTAAAGCTGTTGGCCGTGGTCGTCTAACTGCTCGTCAAATTGAAGCGGCACGTCGTGCAATGACACGTCACGTTAAGCGTCAAGGTAAAATCTGGATCCGTGTGTTCCCAGACAAACCAATCACAGAAAAACCACTTGAAGTTCGTCAAGGTAAGGGTAAAGGTAACGTTGAGTACTGGGTAGCCCAAATCCAACCTGGTAAGGTTATGTACGAAATGGGTGGTGTACCTGAAGAATTGGCTCGTGAAGCGTTCCGCCTAGCGGCTCGTAAACTGCCATTCAAAACTACATTTGTAACTAAGCAGGTGATGTGATGAAAGCACAAGATCTACGCGAGAAAAGCGTTGAAGAGCTTAACGCTGAGCTATTGAATTTGCTACGTGAACAGTTCAACTTGCGCATGCAAGCTGCAACTGGCCAGCTACAGCAAACTCATACTCTGAAAGCTGTACGCCGTGATATCGCACGTGTGAAAACTGTTTTGACTGAGAAGGCAGGCGCATAATGAGCGAAGTAAAACGTACTCAACAAGGTCGTGTTGTTAGCGACAAGATGGACAAGTCTATCGTAGTTGCTATCGAGCGCATGGTTAAACACCCAATTTACGGTAAATTCGTAAAGCGCACGACTAAAGTACACGCACACGACGAGAACAACGAATGTGGCCTAGGCGACAAAGTTGAAATCGCAGAGTGTCGTCCACTGTCTAAGACTAAGTCTTGGACTTTGGTTAAAGTTGTAGAAAAGGCGAAGATGTAATCTTCCCCAATCTATGATTGACAAACGGCTCCAAAAATTATTTTTGGAGCCGTTTATTTTTTGACTACCCAATCACAAAAAAGGGTGGTACAATTCGCGTCCCTTTTAAAGAGGCAGCCCGACCCGAGAGGGTCTAGTTTTTTTATTATTTAGCGGAGCACTAACATGATCCAAATGCAAAGTATGCTGGACGCAGCTGATAACTCAGGCGCACGCAGCGTAATGTGTATTAAGGTTCTGGGTGGCTCTCACCGCCGTTATGCACATATCGGTGACGTTATCAAAGTTACTGTTAAGGAAGCAATTCCTCGCGGTAAAGTTAAAAAAGGTGACGTTCTGAAGGCGGTGGTAGTGCGCACCCGTAAAGGCGTACGTCGTCCTGACGGTTCTGTCATTCGCTTCGACCGAAATGCTTGTGTATTGTTGAACGACAACACTGAGCAACCAATCGGTACACGTATCTTTGGTCCTGTGACACGCGAACTTCGTGGCGATAAGTTCATGAAGATCGTTTCACTGGCTCCAGAAGTTCTGTAAGGAGCACGTAGAAATGGCAGCTAAAATCCGTCGTAATGACGAAGTAATCGTTCTTGCTGGTAAAGACAAAGGCAAGAAAGGTAAAGTAACTAAGGTCCTAGCAACTGGTAAAGTTATCGTTGAAGGTATCAACCTTGTTAAGAAACACCAGAAACCTGTTCCTGCACTAGGTATCCAAGGCGGTATCGTAGAGCAAGAAGCAGCAATCGACGTTTCTAACGTGGCGATCTTTAACGCAGCTACTGGTAAAGCTGACCGTATCGGTTTCCGTTTTGAAGATGGTAAGAAAGTTCGTTTCTTTAAGTCTAACAACGAAATCGTTTCTAACTAATAGAAGTAATTTGGAGTTCTACTATGGCGAAACTGCATGATTACTACAAGTCGTCTGTAGTCGCTGAACTGACCAAACAGTTTAGCTACACAAGCGTCATGCAAGTCCCTAGAATCGAGAAAATCACCCTAAACATGGGTGTTGGTGAAGCAATCAACGATAAGAAACTGCTAGAAAACGCAGCTGCTGATATGGCAACGATCTCTGGTCAAAAGCCACTTATCACTAAAGCTCGTAAATCTGTTGCAGGTTTCAAAATCCGTGAAGGCTACCCTATCGGTTGTAAAGTAACCTTGCGTGGCGAACGTATGTGGGATTTTCTTGAGCGTCTAATTTCGATCGCTCTTCCACGAGTACGTGACTTCCGTGGTGTTAGCGCTAAGTCTTTTGACGGTCGCGGTAACTACAGCATGGGCGTTCGCGAGCAAATCATCTTCCCGGAAATCGACTTTGATAAAGTTGATCGAGTACGCGGTCTAGACATCACTATTACGACGTCTGCTGGTACTGATGAGGAAGGCCGTGCTCTGCTGGCTGCCTTTAACTTCCCATTCCGTAAGTAAGGTGAAGGGTTACTGTTATGGCTAAAAATTCAATGAAAGCACGTGAAGCAAAACGTGCGAAGCTAGTAGCTAAGTTCGCTGAAAAGCGTGCAGCGCTAAAAGCTATCATCAGCGATGTAAACGCATCTGAAGAAGATCGTTGGAATGCGGTTCTTACACTGCAATCTCTTCCACGTGATTCAAGTGCATCACGTCAGCGCAACCGTTGTAACCAAACTGGTCGTCCACACGGTTACCTACGTAAGTTCGGTCTAAGCCGTATTAAGGTTCGTGAAGCTTGCATGAAAGGCGAGATTCCGGGTCTTCGTAAGGCTAGCTGGTAATTGCCACTTAATCATTTGGAGTAAATCATATGAGCATGCAAGATCCGATTTCGGATATGCTGACCCGTGTTCGTAACGGTCAGGCAGCAAACAAAGTTGCTGTTAAAATGCCTTCTTCAAAGCTTAAAGTTGCAATCGCTGCACTACTAAAAGCTGAAGGTTACATCGTTGACTTCGCTGTTGAAGGCGAAGCAAAACCTGAGCTAGAAGTTACTCTTAAGTACTTCCAAGCTAAACCAGTAATCGAGCAACTTAAACGTGTTTCTCGTCCAGGTCTACGTGTTTACAAGAAGAAAGATCAACTTCCTTCTGTAATGGGTGGTCTTGGTATTGCTATCGTTTCTACTTCCAAGGGTCTTATGTCAGACCGCGCTGCACGTAAAGCAGGTCTTGGTGGTGAAATCATCTGCTACGTAGCTTAATAGGAGTAGAATATGTCTCGTGTTGCTAAAGCACCTGTCGCTATTCCAGCTGGCGTAGAGGTGAAACTAAACGGCCAAGAAATCACTGTAAAAGGTGCTAAGGGCGAACTATCTCGCGTTCTTAACAACGCTGTAGTAATCGCTCAGGAAGAAAACAACCTAACTTTCGGTCCTAAAGAAGGTGTTGCTAACGCATGGGCACAAGCTGGTACAGCTCGCGCTCTAGTTAACAACATGGTTGTTGGTGTTACTGAAGGCTTTACTAAGAAGCTAACTCTTAAAGGTGTTGGTTACCGTGCTGCTATCAAAGGCAACGCTGTAGGTCTAACACTAGGCTTCTCTCACCCAGTTGAGCACGAGTTGCCAGCGGGTATTAAAGCTGAATGTCCAAGCCAAACTGAAATCATCATCACTGGTTGTGATAAGCAACTAGTTGGTCAAGTTGCGGCTGACATTCGTTCTTACCGTCAACCTGAGCCTTACAAAGGTAAAGGTGTTCGTTACGCAGATGAAAATGTGCGTACTAAAGAAGCTAAGAAGAAGTAAGGTAACACTATGGATAAGAAAGCATCTCGCATCCGTCGTGCTACACGTGCACGTCGTAAGATTGCAGAACTGGGTGCGACTCGCCTAGTTGTACACCGTACTCCTCGTCACGTGTACGCACAGGTTATCGCGGCTAATGGCTCTGAGGTTATCGCAGCAGCTTCTACTGTAGAAAAAGCGATCCGTGAGCAAGTGAAATACACTGGTAACGTTGATGCAGCTAAAGCAGTAGGTAAAGCTGTTGCTGAGCGCGCTCTTGAAAAAGGCGTAACTGCAGTTGCATTTGATCGTTCTGGTTTCCAATACCACGGTCGAGTAGCGGCGCTAGCAGAATCTGCTCGCGAAGCTGGTCTGAAATTCTAAGGTAGGGTTGGAAGATGGCTAAAGAACAACAAGTTCAAGCGAATGATTTGCAAGAAAAGCTAATCGCAGTTAACCGTGTTTCTAAAACGGTTAAAGGCGGTCGAATCATGAGCTTCACTGCACTAACAGTAGTTGGTGACGGTAACGGTCGTGTAGGTTTCGGTTACGGCAAAGCTCGTGAAGTACCTGCAGCGATTCAAAAAGCAATGGAAAAAGCGCGTCGTAACATGACTACTATCGCGCTAAACGAAGGCACTCTTCACCACCCAGTGAAAGGTCGCCATTCGGGCTCTAAAGTTTACATGCAGCCTGCTGCAGAAGGTACTGGTGTTATCGCAGGTGGTGCGATGCGTGCAGTACTAGAAGTTGCTGGCGTACACAACGTACTATCTAAAGCATACGGTTCTACGAACCCTATCAACATCGTTCGTGCAACGATCGATGCACTAGGTAGCATGAAGTCGCCAGAAATGGTTGCTGCTAAACGTGGTCTAACTGTTGAAGCTATTTCGGAGTAAGAACACCATGGCAACTATTAAAGTAACTCAAACTAAAAGCTCAATTGGCCGCCTACCAAAGCACAAAGCTACTTTGCGTGGTCTAGGTCTTCGTAAAATCAACCATACAGTAGAACTTGAAGATACTCCGTGTGTACGCGGTATGATCAACAAGGTTTTCTACATGGTTAAAGTTGAGGAGTAATCAGAATGCGTTTGAATACTCTTGCACCGGCTGCTGGCTCTAAGCACGCTCCTAAGCGTGTAGGTCGTGGTATCGGTTCTGGCCTAGGTAAAACTGGTGGCCGTGGTCACAAAGGTCAAAAATCACGTTCTGGCGGTAAAGTTCGTCCAGGTTTCGAAGGCGGTCAAATGCCTCTGAAACAACGTCTACCAAAATTCGGTTTCACTTCTCGTAAGAGCCTAGTGTCTGCTGAAGTTCGTCTAGCTGAGCTAGCGAAAGTTTCTGGTGACGTGGTTGATCTAAACAGCCTTAAAGCTGCTAACATCATCACTAAGAACATCGAATTTGTAAAAGTTGTTCTTTCTGGTGAGATTAACAAAGCAGTGACTGTTAAAGGTCTACGTGTGACTAAAGGCGCTAAAGCTGCAATCGAAGCTGCAGGCGGTAAAATCGAGGAATAATCTCGAGGAACGAGGTACAGATGGCTAAGAAACCAGGACAAGATTTTCGTAGTGCTCAGAGCGGCTTAAGTGAACTAAAGTCGCGCTTGTTATTCGTAATTGGTGCACTTTTAGTATTCCGAGCCGGCTCTTTTGTGCCGATTCCTGGTATTGACGCTGCTGTACTTGCCGATTTGTTCGAACAGCAAAAAGGTACCATCGTTGAAATGTTTAACATGTTCTCCGGTGGTGCTCTTGAGCGTGCATCTATATTAGCGTTGGGCATCATGCCGTATATTTCGGCTTCTATTGTTGTCCAATTGCTAACTGTAGTTCATCCAGCGTTAGCGGAACTCAAAAAAGAGGGTGAAGCAGGCCGTCGTAAGATCAGCCAATATACACGCTACGGCACGCTTGTACTTGCAACATTCCAAGCTATTGGTATTGCAACAGGCTTACCAAACATGGTCGATAATCTGGTTGTTATGAACCAAACCATGTTTACGCTAATTGCTACCGTAAGTTTAGTAACTGGTACCATGTTCCTAATGTGGTTAGGTGAACAAATTACAGAGCGAGGAATCGGTAATGGTATTTCCATTCTGATTTTTGCAGGTATTGTTGCTGGATTGCCTTCTGCAATCGGTCAAACAATCGAGCAAGCGCGTCAAGGTGAATTGCATGTACTTCTTCTGTTGCTAATCGCGGTATTAGCTTTTGCAGTAATTTACTTCGTTGTTTTCATGGAACGTGGTCAACGCCGAATCGTCGTTAACTACGCTAAGCGTCAACAAGGTCGTAAAGTATTTGCTGCGCAAAGCTCGCACTTGCCACTTAAAATTAATATGGCGGGTGTTATTCCAGCGATTTTTGCATCAAGTATTATCCTGTTCCCAGGAACACTGGCTCAGTGGTTTGGTCAGAACGGTGAGAGCAGCGCGTTCGGTTGGTTAACTGACGTGTCTTTGGCTCTTAGCCCAGGTCAACCGCTGTATGTAATGCTTTATGCAGCAGCGATTATTTTCTTCTGTTTCTTCTACACGGCGTTGGTATTCAACCCGCGTGAAACAGCAGATAACTTGAAGAAGTCCGGTGCATTCGTACCCGGTATCCGCCCAGGTGAGCAGACAGCTAAGTACATTGATAAAGTGATGACACGTTTAACCCTAGCGGGTGCACTGTACATTACCTTTATCTGTCTGATTCCCGAGTTCATGATGGTCGCGTGGAACGTTCGTTTCTACTTCGGCGGTACATCACTACTTATCGTGGTTGTTGTTATCATGGACTTTATGGCACAGGTACAGACTCATCTGATGTCTCAACAGTATGATTCTGTGTTGAAGAAAGCGAATCTGAAAGGCTACGGTCGTTAATTCGACGGTAGACTCAGTTTCAATTACGGAGTTTAGCAATGAAAGTTCGTGCTTCCGTTAAAAAAATCTGCCGTAACTGTAAAGTAATCAAGCGCAACGGTGTTGTTCGCGTGATTTGCAGTGAGCCAAAGCACAAACAGCGCCAAGGCTAATTAGCAGAAATTTTTACTTGAAAATGAAGGTTAGGTCGAGTATATTCCTCGGCCTACCTTTTGCGTGCAAAAGAAGTAGTACTCCGCAGCGTATCCATAACGGGCTTTGCTGCGGCTAATTCTTTTATAGAAACACTTAGGAGTGAATAATGGCCCGTATAGCAGGCATTAACATTCCTGATCAGAAACACGCTGTAATCGCTCTAACGGCGATCTACGGCATCGGTAAAACTCGCTCTCAAGCTATCCTAGCTGAAGTGGGTATTGCTGAAGATGTTAAGATCAGTGAACTAACTGAAGAGCAGATCGATCAACTGCGTGATGGTGTAGCTAAGTACACTGTAGAAGGTGATCTACGTCGTGAAGTATCTATGAACATCAAGCGTCTTATGGACCTTGGCTGTTACCGTGGTCTTCGTCATCGTCGCAGTCTACCACTACGTGGACAGCGTACTAAAACCAACGCTCGCACCCGTAAGGGTCCGCGTAAGCCGATCAAGAAATAATCGGGAAGGTAGAGTACAATGGCTAAACAACCAACTCGCGCTCGTAAGCGCGTACGCAAGCAAGTTGCAGATGGCGTTGCGCACATCCATGCTTCTTTCAATAACACAATCGTAACCATTACTGACCGTCAAGGTAACGCTCTAGCTTGGGCTACTGCAGGTGGTTCTGGTTTCCGTGGTTCTCGTAAGTCTACTCCGTTCGCTGCACAGGTTGCTGCTGAGCGTTGTGCTGAAATGGCTAAAGAATACGGTCTAAAGAACTTGGAAGTTATGGTTAAGGGTCCTGGTCCAGGTCGTGAATCTACTGTTCGCGCTCTGAACGCTGCTGGTTTCCGCATCACAAACATCGTTGATGCTACACCAATCCCTCATAACGGTTGTCGTCCACCTAAGAAACGTCGCGTATAACGTTTTTTAGATTACTGGAGAAAGATCATGGCAAGATATTTGGGTCCTAAGCTGAAGCTTAGCCGTCGTGAAGGCACTGACTTATTCCTTAAGTCTGGTGTTCGCGCGATCGATACCAAGTGTAAAATTGATAACGCACCAGGTGTACACGGCGCTCGTCGCGGTCGTCTATCTGAGTATGGCGTTCAGCTTCGTGAGAAGCAAAAAGTTCGTCGTATGTACGGCGTTCTAGAAAAACAATTCCGTAACTACTACAAAGAAGCTGCGCGTCTTAAAGGCAACACAGGTGAAAACCTACTTCAGCTTCTTGAAGGTCGTCTTGATAACGTAGTTTACCGCATGGGCTTTGGCGCAACTCGCGCAGAAGCACGTCAGCTAGTTAGCCACAAAGCTATCCTAGTTAACGGTAAAGTTGTAAACGTTCCTTCTTTCAAAGTAGCGGCTAATGACGTTGTTTCTATCCGCGAGAAAGCTAAACAGCAAGCTCGTATCAAAGCAGCTCTAGAAGTTGCTGAACAACGTGAAAAACCAACTTGGATTGAAGTAGATGGTGGCAAGATGGAAGGTACATTCAAGCGTATGCCTGAGCGTTCTGATCTATCAGCTGACATCAACGAACAATTGATCGTCGAGCTTTACTCTAAGTAAGGTTTAAACTAAAGAGAGGACACAATGCAGGGTTCTGTAACAGAATTTCTTAAGCCACGTCTAGTTGACATCGAACAAATCAGCTCGACTCACGCAAAAGTAACTCTTGAGCCATTAGAGCGTGGCTTTGGTCATACTCTAGGTAATGCACTTCGCCGCATTCTTCTATCTTCTATGCCTGGTTGTGCAGTGACAGAAGTAGAAATCGAAGGCGTACTTCATGAGTACAGCACTAAAGAAGGCGTACAAGAAGATATTCTTGAAATCCTTCTAAACCTTAAAGGTTTGGCAGTGCGCGTAGCTGAAGGCAAAGATGAAGTGTTCATTACTTTGAACAAATCAGGCTCGGGCCCTGTGGTTGCAGGTGACATCACCCATGACGGTGATGTAGAGATCGCTAACCCTGAACACGTTATTTGTCACCTAACGGATGACAACGCTGAGATCGCAATGCGTATCAAAGTTGAACGTGGTCGTGGTTATGTTCCAGCTTCTGCGCGTATCCATAACGAAGAAGACGAGCGTCCAATCGGTCGCCTACTAGTAGATGCTACTTACAGCCCAGTAGACAAAATTGCCTACGCTGTAGAAGCAGCTCGTGTAGAACAGCGCACTGATCTAGACAAGCTTGTTATCGATATGGAAACAAACGGTACTCTAGAACCTGAGGAAGCAATCCGTCGTGCAGCTACTATCCTAGCTGAACAATTGGATGCGTTCGTAGATCTTCGTGATGTACGTGTACCTGAGGAGAAGGAAGAGAAGCCAGAATTCGATCCGATCCTACTGCGTCCTGTAGACGATCTTGAACTAACAGTTCGCTCTGCTAACTGTCTGAAAGCAGAAGCGATTCACTACATCGGTGATCTAGTACAACGTACTGAGGTTGAGCTACTTAAAACGCCTAACCTTGGTAAAAAATCTCTTACTGAGATTAAAGACGTACTTGCGTCACGTGGTCTGTCTCTGGGCATGCGCCTAGAAAACTGGCCACCTGCATCAATCGCTGAAGATTAATCGATACTAGTTAGAAGGATTAGGTCATGCGCCATCGTAAGAGTGGTCGTCAACTCAACCGCAACAGCTCACATCGTAAAGCGATGTTCAGCAACATGGCTAGCTCTCTAGTACGTCATGAAGTTATCAAGACTACTTTGCCAAAAGCAAAAGAGCTACGTCGCGTAGTTGAGCCTTTGATTACACTAGCTAAGACTGACAGTGTTGCTAACCGTCGTCTAGCATTTGCACGTACTCGTGACAACGAAGTAGTTGCAAAACTGTTTAACGAACTAGGTCCACGTTTTGCTGCTCGTCAGGGCGGTTACACTCGTATCCTAAAAGCTGGCTTCCGTGCTGGTGATAAAGCTCCAATGGCTTACATTGAGCTTGTAGATCGCCCAGCTGCTGAAGAAGCTGCTGAGTAATCTCAGTTCGTAAGAACAAAAAAAGCCGAGCATTAGCTCGGCTTTTTTGTATCTGTCGTATTTGAAAGCGAAACAAATTGAGTTTTCCGTCTCCCCTCTCAAACTAATCTTTGATAATCGAATCTTTAGTCTTAATTTATGTTTAGGCGAAACTTCTTAGCTGCCTGAACCCCACAATCCACTTAGTGACTTGAGTAAGCCCTCGCTTGCCCCTTGGTCGCCCAAATAGCCCAGTATCACCGGCGCAAATTGACTGATCATTGAAGGGTCTAACCCCAATTTGTCAAAAGTGCTTTGTACCGCGCTTAAACTTTCAATATTACCTAGCAAGCTTTGTGCGCCATCCAAACTCGACATCCCTGGGATCAGAGATTTTAGTTCACTGCTATTTTGATCTGACAGTTGGCTTTGTGCCAAAGCTAATAATGCACTTGTGCCACCAGCGGCTTGTTCAGTCGAAACTGGTAATTGGCTCGTTAGTAAATCTGTGATTGGAGAGGACTCCGCATTCATACCTTGGCTAACCATGTCCATTAAACCTTCTTGGTTATCTTTGTTGGTCACGGCATCAAGAAAAGCGTGAGCTGTACCAATATTCATTGACAGCAGAGCTAGGGTGAGGAGTGTTTTACGCATAATACCTCCATGTGGCTTGCGATTATTATTGTTTGTTTACTTCTTGAGATTACTGAGACGTAAGGTTATTGAGATCAAGTCTGTTTATTCTAGACAAAAAAAGCGGCGCTAGTGTGCGCCGCTTCGAATTTGCTATTGAGAATGGTCTCAATTATAGGATGTCTAGTAGTTCTACTTCGAATACTAGAGCTGCAAATGGAGGGATTGCAGCACCTGCGCCACGCTCACCGTATGCTAGGTCTTGCGGGATGTATAGTTTCCACTTAGAGCCAACAGGCATTAGTTGAAGTGCTTCAACCCAGCCTTTGATTACGCCAGTTACTGGGAACTCAGCAGGTTGACCGCGAGATACAGAGCTGTCGAATACAGTGCCGTCAGTTAGCTCACCGTGGTAGTGAACACGTACTTGAGACGCCGCTGTTGGGATTTCACCAGTACCTTCAGTGATGATTTCGTACTGAAGACCAGACTCAAGAACGTTTACTTCTGGACGTAGAGCGTTATCTTTTAGGAACGCTTCGCCGTCAGCTGCTGCTGCTTTAGCTGCTTCTTGACGAGCTGCTTCTGCACGAGTGTGTAGCTCTTGAAGCGCGTTGTTAATCTCATCGATTTCGATAGATGGCATGTCACCAGTTAGTGCAGTTGCAATACCAGCAGCGATAGCGTCAACGCTAAGACCTTCTAGACCAGAACCAGCTAGTTGCTGACCCATTTGCAGACCAATACCGTAGCTAGCTTTCTGTTCTGCAGTTTCAAATTTAATTTCAGACATGAATGTCGCTCTTGTTAGGAGTGATAAAGGCACAGGATATCAGGTTCGAGCCTCGGTTTAAATGATTGAGCTCGAATGTCGCATTCTGGAGCAGAGGGTGTGACTTATCTCTTACTCCAAGTGAAATTTCTGCTAATTTACGCCAAATTACATTTTACTTTGGCGAAAAACATATACTCTCCGCGCTGGTATTTTTATACTGAGATTAGAAGTATTAAGGGACTCATCAGAATGAATCGTCGCAGAAAGAAAAAGCAGCAAGTCGACCACGTCGAATTGATGAAACAAAAGTTCGCTGCTATCGATTGGAAGCAGCCGTTTAGCAAAGAGAAGTGGCAGGAGAGGATCGAGCCTGTCACTCAGTTTTGGCACCGTCTTCCAAAACTACATCAACGTGCACTAATGGTATTGGTGCCTGTGGTGTTGGTGCTTCTGATCATTCCAGTGCCAAAAGATACTGAAGCACTTATCGATGATACTCAAGTTGAGAATCAACGTGTTGCCATTCAATTGAATGCACAAAGCTTGAGTGAGCAGCGTTCTGCACAAAACTCAGAACCAAAGTCTGAGCAATGGAAAGAGTACATGGTAAAGAACGGCGATACACTGGCCCAAGTATTCCGCAGTAATCAACTGCCAATGGCGGACTTAAACGCCCTAGTTAAAATTGAAGGCAGCGACAAACCTTTAAGTCGAATCAAGCAAGGTCAATTGGTGCGCTTCAAGCTCGCTGACGATGGCAAATTAGATATGCTTCAACTTGAGAAAAGTGGTGAGTCGGTGATGTTCTTCCGTTTATCTGACGGGACATTCGGACGTAATAAATAACGTTCACTCGTAAGCATTCTAAAGGCGCGATGATTCGCGTCTTTTTTATGTCTGTCACCTTACTTGCTGCTGGAACTCAATCTTGTGCCTGTTGATTGGCAAGTTGTCTTCTCTTATTCCATGGTAAGAGCGGTAATACGATCATCAGGATCCCTATTGCAGTCAGCCAATCTGGAATCTCGTCAAACCACCATATCCCAAAGAGTGTTACGAACACTAAGCCAGAGTATTCTGCTAAAGCAATTTCTCCGGCTGGAGCTTTTTGATATGCCATTACTGCCAAGCCGTTATAGCTTAAGATGCACACTGCACTTGCGATAACTAGTGTCAGTTCTTGCCAACTAATCGGCTGCCAATAAAACCAAGCCATTATCGCCGATATAGGCAGGGAGAACAGCGTGGTCCACCAAAGTGTGGTGACCACAGACTGTTCACTGGGTAGCTTTCTTACCAATATATTAAACATCGCCAGTGTGGTCGCCGTGCTGAGTGCAAATAGTGCAGCCCAATGAAAATGATCCGGCCTGAGCACCACTAAGACACCAAGGAACCCGAAGCAAGTGAGCAAGATTTTACTTAGTGGAGGATGCTCTTTGAGGAACAATATCGACAGCGGCAACATTAAAATCGGCGCTGCGTAAAAAACCGCGTTTGCAGTTGCCAGAGGGAGGTGAGTCACCGCAACCATCATACATCCGCTACCAATTAATATTAGATGCGCTCGCAACAAGGTAATAGGTGCTTGCTTTAGGCTACGTTTATCCGGTTGTTGTCTGAGATAGAAAGGTAGGATGAGCAGCAGTGAAGCCAACTGGCGCACAAACATATATTGGAACGGGCTAATGCCGCCTTCAATCAGTTTAACGGCGACATCGGAGAGTGACGCCGCCAAGTTGCCGATAACCAGTAATAGTAACGCCAGATGATGGGGTGACATTTAGCTTACTCGGCGCATATCCACATGAGGGATACCATCCTCAAGGTAGCTTTCGGAAATAACTTCAAAACCATGACTCGCATAGAAAGCCATCAGGTGTTCCTGTGCGCCGATATCTATCGTTTTACCTGCCCAAAGCTGTTGGCAATGTTGCAGGGCTTGCTCAAGCAGTTCATGTCCAAGACCACCACCACGAGCGCTTTGCTTGGTTACTACACGACCAATACTGACATTGTCGTAGGTGGTACCTGCAGGCAATAGGCGAGCACAGGCAACCAGTTCATCTCCTTTGTAACCTAATAGGTGAAAAACGCCTTCCAGTGTATCTTTTCCATCTAGCTCTGGATAAGGACAGGTTTGCTCCACCACAAAGACATCAACGCGCAAGCGCAGCATCTCGTAGAGTTGTGTCGTCGTCAGTTGAGAGAAAGGTAGGGCAGTCCAGTTGATCATTTTCAATATCCATTAATGAGCGAATGCAGCTGACTTTACGTCGTTTTCTGCTATTACTCATTAACAATGGTTAATTTTCACTGGTCTTCGTGACAAATCTGGCGATAATGTGCCCTCTTTTTCATCCCACCTGAGGATATTTCCCTGTGAGCAAACAAACTTTTGACCAAGTAGGGCTTAATCCAGCGCTACTAGAGACGCTTGAATCATTGAACTACACCCATATGACGCCAATTCAAGCGTTGAGCTTACCTGCGATTTTGAATCAGCGTGATGTGATTGGTCAGGGCAAAACAGGCTCAGGTAAAACCGCGGCATTTGGTCTGGGCGTATTGTCCAACCTAAACGTGAAGCGCTTCCGTGTACAATCTTTGGTGTTGTGCCCAACGCGTGAACTGGCTGATCAGGTGGCGAAAGAGATCCGTACGTTAGGTCGTGGTATTCACAACATTAAAGTACTGACATTGTGTGGTGGTATGCCAATGGGACCGCAAATCGGTTCGCTAGAGCATGGCGCGCATATTCTGGTAGGTACGCCCGGTCGTATCCTTGATCACCTAGAGAAAGGTCGCATTAACCTAGAAGAGCTAAACACGCTGGTCCTAGATGAAGCAGACCGCATGCTGGAAATGGGCTTCCAAGACGCACTCGATGCGATCATTGATGCAGCACCGAAGCAACGTCAAACACTGCTATTCAGTGCGACTTTCCCAGAGAAGATCGAACAGATTGCTCAACGTATTATGCAATCACCAGAGATGATCAAAGTAGAATCGACACATGATACGTCGAGCATCGCGCAATACTTTTACAACGTTGAAGGTTCAGAAGCACGCGATGAAGCTCTGGCAAACCTACTACTGACGCACCAGCCAGAGTCAGCAGTAGTGTTCTGTAATACCAAGAAAGAAGTACAGAATGTGGCAGATGAACTGCATCACAAAGGCTTCAGTGTGGTGGACCTTCATGGCGATCTAGAACAACGTGAACGCGACCAAGCTCTGGTACAGTTTGCTAACAAGAGTGTGTCTATCCTTGTTGCAACAGACGTGGCGGCGCGTGGTTTAGACGTCGACAACCTTGATGCAGTATTTAACTTCGAACTGTCTCGTGACCCTGAAGTACACGTTCACCGTATTGGTCGTACTGGTCGTGCGGGCAGCAAAGGTCTGGCGTTCAGCTTCTTTGGTGAGAAAGATGGTCTACGTGTAGCTCGTATTGAAGAGTACCTAGATATGGATGTGGTACCAGCAACACTGCCAGCGAAATCAACTCAGCAGCCATACCAAGCGAAGATGGTGACGATTAATATCGATGGCGGTAAGAAACAGAAAGTACGTGCGGGTGACATCCTTGGCTGTTTGACTGGTAAAAATGGTATCACGGGTGCACAAGTGGGTAAGATCCAGTTAATGGCGATGCGCTCTTACGTTGCGGTAGAGAAATCTGTGGCGAAGAAAGCACTGCAAACTATCAGTAACGGTAAGATGAAAGGTCGTCAATTCCGTGCTCGTATTCTGAAGTAAGCAGAACCTCATTTAATGCAAAGGCGCTCGACATTGAGCGCCTTTGTTTTTTCCAGCCTATCTGACCTTATTCATTGCCTTTCTTTAAGCGCGACTTAATTCGGCTAAGACTGATCGCGGTAATCCCCAAGTAAGCGGCAATCTGGCTATCGGTAATGCGCTGTTCTAAGTCTGGATAGTGTTGACAAAACAGTTGGTAACGTTCTTCTGGTGAGTAAAGCAACATAAAACGTTCTTTGTTTTCTTTATGCATCAGTTGCGCTTCGAGCAGCTTTAAGTAGATAGGATGCTTTTCTTCACGCCACTGATGTAGCACTTCAACCGGTAAGCAAAACAGATGACAAGGTGTCAGCGTTTCCAATAAATACGGCGAAGGCTGATTTTTGATAAGCCCTTCAAAGCCAATCACCCAATCTTTTTCCCAGTAGAACTCTTTACTGAATTCCTTCCCTTTGTCGGTCAGATAACTGGCGTGACACAATCCCTCTAATACAAAGTAGATGTGCGAGCTGAACTCACCTTGGTGATTGAGAATATGGCGCGTTGGCAGTTCAAGCTGTTGCCCATGTTCAATAAGCTGATTTGCCTCATTTTCGAGGAAGCCATGATTGATTAAGCCTGAAAAAAGATCGCTGTGCATGTGATAACTCAGAAACGGTTTTTCTCATTCTAACGGTTTTTACTGATAACAAAAAAGCGGCTCATGAGAGCCGCTTGAAATCATTGTCAAGTATACCCAAGTCATTCTCGCAGAACCTAGCATCTCGAGGTTACTTGGGCATACCCCTTATTTATTCAGGTCGATTTGGTAAATCGCGAAACCAACTTCGTCAGTTGCGACACGTTTCATCGGGTATTGCCCTTTCTCTTTGATGAACTGCGCAGCTTTATCACTTGGTGAGGTTTCAAAGCGAACATCAAGTTTGTTATCCGATTTGATTGGCGCGAAAGACCAGTTGTTATCTGCACTTGGTGTTACTTCACCTTGCTCTTTACTGATGCGAGAGATGTAAGCAGCAACTACTGAGCGGTTCTCATCTGGAGAATCAAATGCGATGAAATCCGGACCAGTGCCTGGGAAAGTCGCGCTGTAAGCACGGTAGTTGTTGGTTGCAATGATGAAGTCTTGCTTCGGATCCACCGGTTTTCCGTTATAAGTCAGGTTCACGATACGTTGTGAGTCTGGGTTGATCACGTTACAACTTGCGTCGTACTTCGGTGGTTGAGTGACATCGATTTGGTAGTTCACACCATCAATCACGTCGAAGTTATAAGTGCGGAAGTTATCCCAATTCAACAAAGACTGAGGTTTGGTGCTGTTGACATCAATCTGGTTGAACTGACCCGCGCTACACTCTAGCCATTCGTGAACTTCTTTGCCTTTAACCTTCATTGCTACCAGCGTATTCGGGTATAAGTAAAGATCCGCGGCATTACGGAAAGTCAGCTGACCGGACTCTACTTCCGTGAAGCCATTTGGATCGTCTTTACGTCCGCCCACTTTAAATGGTGCAGCTGCGCTTAGTACTGGAATGTCTGCAAGATCTGGGTCGCCTTGGATAAAGCGTTCCACGTAATCTTTTTGAGCAAGGTTTACGATTTGAATCGTTGGATCATCTTGTACAAGCGCTAGGAAGCTGTACATCACATCATTTGCTTTACCGATTGGCTGATTGACGAATTCACGTGTGCCTTTGTGGTCATCAACAAGTGCATCCACGATGCCTTTATCGGCTTTCGCCAACGACTTTTTGTTGGCTTTGTCGAAGATAGGGCGAGCTTCAGATTGACTCTCAACAACTTGCCATTTGCCGTCTTTTTCTTTCAGCATCAAGTCCATTACGCCAACGTGGCTACCCCAGCGACCTGGCATGACTGCGGTTACGCCATTAATTGTGCCTTTTGCGTTGTCGACACCTTGCAGCTTGGCAAAGTCTTTACCTGGGAACACGGCGTGAGAGTGACCAAATGCAATCGCATCAATGCCTTCAACTTCTGTGAGATAGTAAACCGAGTTTTCAGCGCCGAGCTTGTATGGGTCAGTCGAAATGCCCGAGTGTGGAATTGCCACAATTACGTCAGCACCTTCTTTCTTCATCTGAGGAACCAGCTTTTTCGCAGTCTCAGTGATGTCTTCAGCGAAAACTTTACCTTCTAGGTTTTTCTTATCCCACACCATGATTTGCGGTGGTACGAAGCCGATGTAGCCCACTTTGATTTCGTGGCTTTGACCGTCGGTGTCTTTAAACGTGTGCGTTTTAATGAGATAAGGTTTGAAGTAGTGCTCACCTGTCTTCTTGTCGAAAACGTTAGCACTAACATAAGGGAAGTTCGCACCGTCGATAGAGTTTTTCAGGAACTCAAGACCGTAGTTGAATTCATGGTTACCAATGTTACCCACATCGTAATCCAACTGGTTCATCGCTTTGTATACCGGGTGGATTTCGCCAGCGTTAATCCCTTTCGCTGCCATGTAATCGCCCATCGGGCTGCCTTGAATCAAGTCGCCATTGTCGACCAATACACTGTTTACAGCTTCTTCACGAGCTTGCTTAACCAGTGTTGCCGCACGGCTAAGACCGATTTGTTGAGAAGGCTGATCTTTGTAGTAGTCGTAATCCATCACATTGGTGTGAATATCGGTGGTTTCGATAATACGTAGCTTAATAGTGTCCGCCATTGCTGGACCTGCAAGCGTCAACATACCGCTTAAAACTGCGACGGATACGGGATTAACTGCCATTTTCATGAGGTGCTCCAATTAAATGGGATAGAGGGGTCGTACAGCGTAATGTAACAAATATTAGTGCAAGCTCAGGCTAAGATGCAGAAAACTGTGAACATTAGGCAATTAAATGCGGAGGAAAGTGTCAAAGTGATGCCTTTTTCACCATTTTGAATGAGACCTAACAAAAGCTTCTTAGCAGTTTTTTGAATAAAAAATGAAATTTTAGAATTTCCGGTAATATAAACCCACCGCCATAATGCCATCCATAACGATATCAATGGATGATGAGCAAGCACATGGCAGTTAACGATTCAGTAACGAATTTTCCAATCAACAAGCCTCGGCTGGTTTCGAATAACCGAGCTGCCGATCTTCCGCGTTTTAGCAAGCAATCTCTTCAACCGGGTGAAGTTGCCCTTGTTGGTGCCGGTCCGGGTGACCCTGAGCTGTTAACACTGAAAGCACTTAACTGCCTACAACAGGCTGACGTCGTGCTTTACGACTACCTAGTGTCTGACGAGATCATGACGCTAATTCCAAGCGAAACCATTTTGGTGTGCGTGGGTAAACGTGCTGGTCACCACAGTGTGCCGCAAGAAAAGACTAACCAATTGCTGGTGGACTTTGCCAAGCAAGGCTACAAAGTGGTGCGCATTAAAGGTGGCGATCCATTTGTGTTTGGTCGCGGTGGTGAAGAATTGGAAGTTTTGGCTGATGCCGGTGTTCGTTTCCAAGTAGTTCCGGGCATTACTGCCGCTGCGGGTGCGACTGCTTATGCAGGGATCCCGCTGACGCATCGTGATTACGCGCAGTCAGCACTGTTTGTTACGGGTCATCTTAAAGAAGAAAGTGACGACATGGACTGGTCGACATTAGCGCGCGGGAATCAGACTTTAGTGATCTACATGGGACTGATGAAATCACACTATATTCAGAATCAGCTCATCAAACATGGTAGGGCAGCCTCAACCCCTATCGCCATCATCGAGCGCGGTACGCAAATCCAGCAAAAAGTTTTCACCGGAGAACTTTCTCAACTATCTGAATTATCTAAAGAAGCTCAAGCTCCGTCTTTGATTGTTGTCGGCGAAGTTGTGCGTCTGTCTCAAAAGTTGGACTGGTTTTTGTCTAGTACTGAATTCAACAAAAGTGCTATTGCCAGCTCCATATAATTTCAGACCAAAGATTAGGGACTAATGAGCCTTCAAGCTTAAAAAGGAAAGACAAAACATGGACCAACAACGTTTAACTCACCTTAAACAACTCGAAGCGGAGAGTATTCATATCATCCGCGAAGTTGCGGCTGAGTTCGATAACCCAGTCATGATGTATTCGATTGGTAAAGATTCATCAGTCATGTTGCATCTTGCGCGTAAAGCCTTCTACCCAGGCAAAATTCCATTCCCACTGCTGCACGTAGATACGGATTGGAAATTCCGCGAGATGATCGAGTTTCGTGATCGTACCGCTGAGAAATACGGCTTTGAGCTTTTGGTTCATAAGAACCCAGAAGGTCTAGCAATGGGGTGTAGCCCATTTGTGCACGGCTCTTCAAAGCATACTGACATCATGAAGACTCAAGGTTTGAAGCAAGCTCTGAACAAGTATGGTTTTGATGCGGCATTCGGTGGTGCACGTCGTGATGAAGAGAAGTCACGTGCAAAAGAGCGCGTGTACTCATTCCGCGATAAGAACCATACCTGGGATCCGAAAAACCAACGTCCGGAGCTTTGGAAAACATACAACGGTCAAGTAAACAAAGGGGAAAGCATTCGTGTGTTCCCACTTTCAAACTGGACTGAGCTGGATATCTGGCAATACATCTACCTAGAAAACATCGAGATTGTGCCTCTGTACCTTGCAGACAAGCGACCGGTTGTTGAGCGTGATGGCATGCTGATCATGGTAGACGATGACCGCATGGAGCTAGAACCAGGTGAAGTGATTGAAGAGAAGAGTGTTCGTTTCCGTACTTTGGGTTGTTACCCACTGACTGGCGCGATTGAGTCTGAAGCAAACACGCTAACAGGCATCATCGAAGAAATGCTGGTGGCAACCTCAAGTGAGCGCCAAGGTCGTGCGATCGACCACGATCAGTCAGGATCGATGGAGCTTAAGAAACGTCAAGGTTACTTCTAAAGGATCTAAGGAAAGATAATGAACAGTGCAGTTGAAGCTCAGTTAGCCGAGCTTGGTATTGAAGGCTATTTAAAACAACACCAGTACAAGTCGTTACTTAGATTCCTGACTTGTGGCTCGGTAGATGACGGTAAAAGTACCCTAATCGGTCGCTTACTCCACGACTCAAAACAAATTTATGAAGATCAGCTAGCTGCGGTTCACTCGGATAGCCAACGCGTAGGCACCACGGGTGAAAAGCCAGATTTGGCATTGCTGGTAGATGGTCTACAAGCAGAACGCGAGCAGGGCATCACCATTGATGTGGCTTACCGTTATTTCTCGACGCAGAAACGTAAGTTCATCATTGCTGATACGCCAGGGCATGAGCAATACACGCGTAACATGGCAACAGGTGCATCGACCTGTGATTTGGCTGTGATTCTGGTTGATGCACGTAAAGGAGTGTTGGACCAAACGCGTCGTCACTCATTCATTTCTAACCTACTGGGTTTGAAACACTTTGTTGTCGCTATCAACAAAATGGACTTGGTGGATTACTCACAAGAACGTTTTGAAGAGATCCGTGATGAGTACTTACAGTTCTTAGAAAACCTAGCGGGTGAGACGGATATCCAAATCATTCCGTTGTCAGCGCTAGAAGGCGACAACGTAGTAGAGAAAGGACAGAACCTAAGTTGGTTTGAAGGTCCATCTCTGCTTGAGCTACTTGAGACTGTTGATGTTGACCATGAGAAAGGCGAAGGTGATTTCCGTTTCCCTGTTCAGTATGTAAACCGTCCTAATCTCGATTTCCGTGGTTTTGCGGGCACGATTTCATCAGGTTCAGTGAAAGTAGGTGATGCGATCAAGGCGCTGCCATCAGGCAAAACCTCAACCGTTGCACGCATCGTGACCTTTGATGGCGATGTACAGGAAGCACAAGCAGGTCTGGCTGTGACGCTGACTCTGAATGACGAAATTGATATCAGTCGTGGTGATTTGCTGGTGCTGGAAAATGCACAAGTAGAGTCAACTAACCACTTGTTGGCTGACGTGGTGTGGATGACAGAGCAACCGCTGCAACCGGGTCGTGATTACGACATTAAGATTGCTGGTAAGAAGACGGTTGGTCACGTTGAAGCGATTCGTCACCAGTACGACATCAACAATCTTTCTACTCACGGTGCAGCTGAATTGCCACTCAACGGCATCGGTTTGTGTGAGTGGTCGCTGAACGAATCTGTCGCATTGGATAACTACCAAGATTGTGCCGATACCGGCGGCTTCATCATCATCGATCGTCTAACCAATGTAACAGTAGGTGCCGGCATGGTGAAAGAAAGTTTGGCTGCTGTTGAGCGTGGTCTTGCGGATGTTTCTGCGTTCGAGCTTGAACTCAATGCTTTGGTTCGTAAGCACTTCCCGCATTGGGAAGCTAAAGACCTGAGCCAGTTATTGAAGAAGTAATTGGTTCACTTAGCCTGACTGGATTGCGAAACCCGTCAGGCTGATTTCCCCCGAATCCAGAATGCTCCGGAAGCCCAAGAAACCGAGCATTCTGGCGTTCTTTTTCGCTTGCTTTGCTTTTTTGTCTGGTTACTCGTTTGTCACTCCGTGCAGCTAAGTTTGCACGAGTCGTTGTTGTGCCCGTATCGGGTTTATTGGTAAGGATTGGCTATGTGGGAACAAGGATTTGTATTAGCGATTTTGCTTGGCATTATCACTTGTTTGCTCGTAACCAAAATCAAACCAAGCTACGTATTTGCTGGGGCAGCTTTCATTGCGTTTATGGCGGGGATGATTGAGCTCAATACCATTGCGGCAAACTTTACTAATTCTTCACTTCTGACCTTGGTGTTGTTGATTCTTGCATCGAGCGCATTAGAAAAAACGCTATTAATCAGTTGGGTCAGTCGCAGTATTTCTGAAGGGCACCTTGGCAGTGTGATCGCTAAGTTGGGTTTTTCTACTGCTTTGCTTTCTTCTTTTACTAATAATACTGCCGTTGTGGTGTCATTAATTGGTGCGATAAAACGTAATCAACAACACGCGCCTTCTAAGCTTTTAATTCCCCTTTCTTATGCGGCGATTTTTGGTGGCACGCTGACTCTGATTGGAACCTCGACAAACTTAATCATCAACAGCTTTGTTGAGGATGCGGGCTTACCAAGCTTGAGCTTCTTTACTCCAACCATGATTGGCTTAGCGGTGCTAGTGGGCGGTGTGCTGATTCTGATTCCGCTAAGTTACCTTTTGCCTAATTACGATGACCAAAACCAAGAAGACTTGCCTTACTTCTTGGAGTCTCGTGTCGAACCGGGCTCGCCACTGGTTGGACGTACTATTACGGAAAATAACTTACGCGCACTGAGAAAACTATTCTTGGCTGAAGTGATACGCGATGGTGTCAGTGTACCTTCTGTTGGTCCTGATTTTGTGCTTAATGCTAAAGACCGATTACTATTTTGTGGTGATGTAGAGAGTGTTGCGACGCTACAAGAGATCCCAGGTTTAACGTTGTTTGGTCATCAACACCTCAACGGACAAAATTTTATGGAAGTGGTGGTGAGCTCATCGGCGACCTTCTGCCATAAAACGCTTAAAGAGAGCCGTTTTCGAGATCGATTTGATGCGGTGGTCGTGGCGATTCGCCGTGGTCATGAGCGTCTTGAAGGTGGCTTAGGCAATATCACTTTAGCCGCAGGTGATACGTTAGTTTTAGTTCCCGGTAAGCGCTTTGAAGCAGAACGTCGCGCGCATCGTAAAGAGTTCGTGTTGGTGAACGATTTAGATTCGAGTGCACGTTTGGATGCGAATAAATCGGCCTTGGTGTTGTTTGGCTTTGCTGCAGTGATTGGCTGTGCGTTGTTGGAACTCGTACCTATTATCAAAGGTCTGGCGGCGTATTTGATTGCGCTACTTGCCTTTGGTGTGATTCAACTTTCTGAACTTCGTCGTCGCTTCCCAATTGATATCGTGGTGATTGTTGGCTCTGCGTTATCTATTGCGCAATTGATGATTTCATCCGGCTTGTCGGTGCGTATGGGCAATATGTTTATCGAAGCCTTTAATGGCTGGGGCGTGTTTGGCGCTTTAGTTGCAACTTACATCATGACTCTGGTGCTAACGGAACTTGTCACCAATAATGCGGCGGCGGCGCTGTCTTTCCCTATTGGCTATAGCATGGCGGTAGGCTATGGCGTTGACCCAATGCCTTTCATTATGGCGGTGCTGTTTGGTGCCAGTGCCAGTTTTATCTCTCCTTACGGATACCAAACCAACTTGTTGGTATACAGCGTAGGGAATTACAAATTGACCGATTATGTGCGAATTGGCGTGCCGATTTCCATTGTGTATTCAGTGCTAGTACTGACGCTGATTCCGGTCTTCTTTCCGTTTTAATCTGTAAATTTACAAGGATACGTTATGACTGCCGAAACTCCGGTAAAAGATGAAAACATCGTTTGGCATCAGCACTCGGTTGATAAACAGTTTCGTGCTGGATTAAAAAAGCAGAAGCCTGCGGTACTTTGGTTTACTGGGCTATCAGGTGCAGGTAAATCAACGGTGGCGGGCGCATTGGAAAATCGCTTAGCCGAATTGGGTTATCACACTTATTTGCTCGATGGCGACAATGTGCGCCATGGCTTGTGCAGCGATTTAGGCTTTTCTGAGCAAGACCGTCGCGAGAACATTCGCCGTATTGGTGAGTTAGCAAAACTGATGGCAGATGCGGGGTTGATTGTTTTGTCAGCGTTTATTTCTCCTCACCGCGCTGAGCGTCAATTGGTGCGTGATCTACTGCCTGAGGGTGAGTTTATTGAAGTGTTCGTCAATGCGTCTCTAGAAGTATGTGAAGGTCGCGATCCAAAAGGCTTGTACAAAAAAGCACGCGCAGGTGAAATCCCGAATTTCACCGGTATTGACTCAGAATACCAAGCACCAGCAAACCCAGAAATTGATTTGCCTGCGGGCGAAAAGAGTGTCGAAGAGCTGGTGGAGTTGTGTTTAATCGACCTTAAACAACGTGGCGTGATCCGATAAAAAAGCATTTGGATCATAGGTGGCCAAAAAGTCATTGAGCAGATAAAAGAGCTTTTGGATCATAGGTGACCAAAAGCTCTTTTTGCTGTACTAAACGGTGTGATTCACCGTAGGTTTTGCTTCACTATGAACGCTAAATCTCTGATTTAAAAGCGCTAACATCTGATCGTAATACTGGTTGTTAGGTTTATTTCCGAGCAGTTTACACAACTCATTACCTGTTGGGGTAAAGCGGTAGTACAACAGGCGCACGCCTTTCGTATTTACCTGCAGTGATAAGTTTTTACCTTGATAGGTGAGCATCAAAGGCGTTTCAATGCCAATTTCTCCGGACTCTAATTCAGTGCTGTGCAGCAGTCCCAATTCAATCAACACTAACAAGCTTGAATAAGGAAGCTGGAAGCTGCCCATATTAAGATTGCTAGTGGTATCGCGTTTGCCAAAGCTGAACATCCCGCCATGCGCTTTGTAGCCAATCAGCAGTTTGCGACTGGTATCTCCACCGAAGCTGCATGCCAGTGTGGCTGCCCGTTGCAGAGTCTGTGCTTCTCTCGGCGACATATCTTTAAGGACTTTAAGCGCTTTCATCGATGTTGAGCCGGGATTGGTCACTTCGCGCTTCATGACTTGTGCCCACAACTTTTGCATTGAGCTGTTGTGGATGTCCTGAGCCATATCGAAAAAACGATACAACCAGTCTTGGTCAGGTTCACCTGCGGTCTCATCTCGACATGAGCTGTGCGCCAGTTTTAGGATCTGCTCTAAGTTCTTTTGTCTTTGCTCTTGGCGGCGTTGTTCACGCAATTGAGCGCGTTCTAGTGCGGTTTTAGCTGGAGGATCACTTTGCAACAATGCGTCTAACCCGTAGATTTGGGCAATGCTTTGAACACGGCTTGCACTGTCTTTAATGTAGCCAGACTTCTTTTCATGATGAGTATGTTTTTGTTGTGTGGGTTCGTGTTCGATAACAACAGGTTGCTTTGTTGGTTCTGCCATTTCATTTCCTACCAAGACTGGCGATTAGCGCTTGCTTAAATTTACACCTTTCCTGTTTTCTCGACCAGAGAGGCATGTCCGGATTTTGACAGAATAAGGACTATTCAAAATGATAATGAGTTGTTAAAATTGTTATCGTTATTTTGGAGGGGTGATGAAATATTCAGACGCAAGCAAACTGAGAAAACACCTGTCGATAGCGCTACTTTTGGTTTTGTATGTTGGCGTGTTAGCGTATTTATCTCGTTACATCGTATAAACAGCAGGCATAAAAAAGGCGCCGAACCGACGCCTAGTGTATTTATTTAATCAAGCAGACATTACATGTCATCGTAGGGTTCGATTGATGAGCCTTCAATCACGTAGGCAGTTTCTGCCAACTCATGTTCAATGGTCTCGGTTTTTAACGTTCCCACCACATAAATGACATCCCAAAGCTCCTGCACTGGGGCTCCTTTCGGGAATTTTACATAGATGATCTGATTTGGTGGTGGTGGCGGAACATGGATACAAGCGCCAAAATATGGCACCAGTAGGAATTCCGTCACCGTATTCGCATCACCTTCTAATGGGATGACAAAGCCCGGGATTTTCACTTTGCTGCCGTTAAGCTCAGGGCGAACATTACCAATCTTAGATTGAAGTGCCGCACCACCATTGTGGTCAGTGGCTGGCATGCCAACACTGTCGAACATCTTGCGCTCATTCTCTGGCACAAGATCAATCCAATCGAGCGTTAATGGTTCATCACTTGCCATTACTGGCGCAGTGAAGGAAATCAGTAGCAAACAGCTAGCGAGTATCTTTTTCCACATTTTTACTAAATCCTAATTGTCATTCCATCACTGAGCGATTGTCGGTAAGCGCGGAATGCTGGGATGAAGCCAATCACAATACCTGCACACTGTACAAAGCCAAGCAACATCCATTCATACGGCGACAGTGCCGTTAAGGTTAGGTGTATACCATAACTTTGTTGGATTATTGGTTGCAAGAGGGCAAGAATGGAATACAAGCCCGCAACACCAGTAATGATGCCTGCAAACGTCAGTAAACTCGCTTCACTGATCAGTAATGAGAAGACGTGTTTAGGTCTTGCCCCCATCGCACGCAGAATTGCCATTTCACGGCGGCGTTCTTGTAAGCTGGTTAGCAAGCTACTCAACATACCCAATAAACCTGCAACGACTACGAAGCCTGAGACTGCCATCAGTGCTTGTTCTGCAACCGACATCATGCCCCATAATTCATGCAGAGCGACGCCCGGCATGATGGCGCTAAGCGGCTCTTTCGGGTAAGTATTAATTTGTCTTTGCAGAGCAAAAGTCTGAATGCGTGATTTCAAGCCAACCAACATGGCAGTGATCTGTTTAGGTTGGAAGTCTCTGGCTTTGAGCTCAGCCGCACTTGGTGTCGGACCTAATCGAGCTCCGCTTTCCCAACCGACATGAATCGCTTCAATTGCTTCTAGAGAAACATGGACAGTTTTGTCCACCGGAGTGCCAGTAGGCGCAAGAATCCCCACCACTTTAAATGGCAAGTTATCGTGTCGACTGAAGCCGACATCACTGATGCCATGAGCAATGATGATCTCGCTACCAATCTTATAGCCAAGTTGTTTCGCTACATCAGAGCCAAGTACGGTTTCAAACAAGCCATTGAATTCTCTACCTTCAGAGAAGGTTAGTGGTTGCTTACTTCCGTACTTATAATGTTCGAAATAGCTGTGGTTGGTCCCCATGACTCGAAAGCCTTTGTGTGAATCACCCAGCGAGATTGGAATCGCCCAATCTACAGCGCGGTGGTTAGCAAACTCTTGGTAGCTCTTCCAGTCAATGTTGTTTGTGGCATTACCAATTCTGAATACCGAGTACAACAACAGGTTCACTTGCCCTGAGCGACCTCCGACAATTAAGTCTGTACCAGAAATGGTGTTAGCGAAGCTGTCTTTTGCTTGGGTTCGAATGCGTTCTACACCCAATAGTAGGACAACAGAAATTGCGACTGTCATGATGGTGAGAATAGCAGTCGCCTTGCGGTTCATCAGGCTTTTCCAAGCGAGCTTTACAACTGCACTCATGATGCGGCTCCTAGGGTTTGCACTTGATTGATTTCAGGCAGATTGAGTGTTCGGTCAAACAAGGACTCTAGCGTCGGGTCATGGCTGACAAAAACCAGTGTCGCGTTAGCAAGGTTGGCTTGCTCCATTAATAGTTCAATAAAAGCCTTACGGTTGTCATGATCCAATGCAGATGTCGGTTCATCGGCAATCACCAATTCAGGCTGACCGATCAAAGCGCGTGCGGCTGCGACACGTTGTTGCTGACCAATGCTGAGTTCTGATACTGGCTTGTCATGCAGTGCTTTTGGTAAACGTAAGCGCTCCAATAACGTCGTTGCTTGTTGCTCCAGTGATGCCGTAGAAGCATTTGGAGCAACGCGGTCGCGGCGAATTCTGCTGAATTGGCATGGAATTAGGACATTCTCAATCACATTTAGGTAAGGCAACAAATTGAATTGTTGGAAGATATAGCCAATGTGATCGGCACGAAATTTGTCTCTTTGGCTTGCTCTTAGGCTGGCGATATCAGTGTCCAATACCGACAGTGAGCCAGATGTGAGTGTGTTGATGCCAGTTAACAAAGCAAGCAGAGTCGATTTACCACAGCCGCTAGGACCTTTGATAAAGACATGCTCGCCTTGAGCAATGTGAAGTTGCGGGATGTTAATGGTCGCGTTTTCTGAGCCGGGCCAGACAAACTGGGCGTTAGATAGCTCAACAACGTTTGACGTGGTTTCAGTCATAGTAAATCACCAAAGCAATGGCGTGTAAGTGGGTACTTACACGCCATATGAGTTATTTAATTGCGATCTTTGCGTTGTCTTTGCTTAGGTTAGTCGCAGACTGAGTGGTGTCAGTGAACAGGTTCACACTGATAGATTCCGTTGCTGGGAATTGCTTAAACCAAGTCGTATCGATGCTGTTTAGGTCTGCAACTGAATCACAGTGGTAGCGGTACTCTACGGTGAATTCACCATGACCACCGTGTTCATGGTCATGACCTTCGTGATGCTCGTGACCGTCATGATCGTGGTGGTCATCATGCTCATCATGATCATGGTCTTTATGCTTGTCATGGTCATGGTCATGTTTATCGTGATCATGCCCTTCGTGGTCATGTTTATCATGATCGTGACCTCCATGGTCGTGGTGATCATGACCTTCGTGTGACTCTTCTCCTAGCGTGTGAGCTACATGTACATCTTCAATTACACACTTTGCTTGCTGGTTGATAGCAAACAGTTTGTTCGTGTCTTTTAGAGCAGCAATAGCATTATTCAGTGCATTTTCTTGTTCTGCGTTTTCTGGTGCATGCTCAAAGCCCACTACGTCAGCACCTGGAGATGTGATTTCGATCAATAGGTCTTTACCGTCTTGAGCAATATTGAATTCTACGTGACCGTGTACGTGTGCTTCATGTTGACGGTATTCTTCAGCGTTAGCAGTAGCGGTTAGTGATAGACCGATAACAAGAGCTAGAGCGTGTTTAGATGGCATTTTCTTATCCTAATTTTGCTTAATTTTCTGATGTGGTTGCAGTTCAAATCGTGCGACTAGCAACCTTAATTTCTTATAAGGGGACTTCTTAAGTTTAAGCAAAAATAGGAGGTGCACGCGCAGTATAACGCACGTCGCTAAGGCTGAACTGCCGTTCTATGACGTCAGAGTGTGCGGCGCGCTGGTAGGTTGGAGGGATTATCTCCGGTAACTGCTTGACCAAACCATGTTGTGCACCAGCAAACAGCTGGCAATGATGATGGCTATGATGTTCTGGGATGAGATCAAGTTGATGCGCGATGGTTGCAAAGTTCCAGGTAAGCAGCAGCGCAACACTGAGTAATATGACAGTGCGACGCCAATGATGTGTGGTGACTTGCCAACGAGAATGCATCTTAAAACCTGAAACGATACCTAGTGTTATAATATAACACCCATTTTCGTTAAAAGTTCACACTTTTGTTCGTTTTGGGTAAATTATCTAGGTGAAATAAGAGCTTACGCTCAGGAAAATAGGGGGCTCTTTGTTGAAAGAGTGCAATGAGCAGAGAGCTGTATACCCAAGCATCTCAAGGTTGCTTGGGCATATATCAACAGTTCTAAATATTTTGTTTGATTAAGCCAAGCACTTGAGTGATTTCATCAGGGGTTAATGCGCCCTCTTTTACAAACAAAATCTTACCTTGCTTATCTTGGACTACGATTGCTGAGCTTTCTTCTTGCAGTGCCCATGTGTTTGCCACAACACCGTTTTCATCCAGCACCATTGAAGACCAAGGGAATTCTTGTTTGCTGTCTTGCGCCGATGATTTTACAAATGAACCTGTTCCCCAAACAGCATCATCTTGGTTAATGATGGTAGTCGTTTGGTAAGCGTCTTCTGGGAATTTCGCTTCAGTTAGCGCTGTCATTAGTGGTGCGTTCATCGCTTTTGAGCTGCTGCGTCCTGCAATTGCATGAATGACTCGAACTTTACCCAGCATGTTTTGAGTTGCCCAAGGCTGGTAAGCGACACCTTCGCCTTGCAGTACGATTTCACCATAAGCATCGACTTTTGCTGCGGGTACACTCTCACCAACAGATAGGTTATGAGCCAGAGCCAGACCCGGAGCAAGAGCGAGTATAAGAGGGAGGAGAGTCTTAGTTTTCATGTTGTTATGTTCCATATGGGTTGTGAGACTCACCAAGTATATACGTACGGTGCATAAAAATGTAGAACCCGACATAACAATTATTTAACGTATGCCATCTAATAATGTTGCGTTCACGTTGGAATTTGATAGAATGAAGTTCGTCGCAAATTGCGCATAAAGGTTGCCAAGGAAAGAGCAATCGGTGTTTTCTCAAAAGGATGTTGAGGTTGGTTATGCTACGTGAGTTTGCTGTGTACCGTCCACGTCAGGTGGCGCGTTTCGTTAAGACTTTATTCAAAGGTCAATTCTCAATTGCAGGTATTGGTGAGTTCCGTTTTGACAACGGAAAAGTGCTATTACCTGATGTCAAAAATCCCAAGCAACTCTCTGTATTTAGAGAAGTAAACCAAGCGATTTTATCTCTTCCAGTTTGATGACAAGAATTGTAAAAGAGCGACTTTTGTCGCTCTTTTTCGTTGTGGTTAACTTTGTAGGCTTGGTGGGAAGCACACGCCCGTACCGCCTAAACCACAATAACCGTTAGGGTTCTTCGCTAGGTATTGCTGGTGGTAAGTCTCAGCAAAGTAATAAGGACCTGCTGCTTGGATCTCTGTAGTGATTGCTGAACGTTGATCTTCTTGCAGTGCTTGTTGATATTGAGCTTTTGATTTTTCAGCGGCATCTTGTTGTTCTTGAGAGTAGGTGTAGATCGCTGAGCGGTATTGAGTACCCAAATCGTTGCCTTGACGCATACCTTGAGTTGGGTCGTGTTTTTCCCAGAATGCCGCAAGTAACTGCTCTACAGAAATTACCGCTTCATCGAATACGACACGAACAACTTCTGTGTGTCCGGTTTTTCCAGAGCAGACTTCTTCGTAAGTTGGATTTGGAGTATAACCGCCAGCGTAACCGACCGATGTTGAGATCACGCCATCGAGTTGCCAAAACAAGCGTTCAGCTCCCCAAAAGCATCCCATGCCAAACAAAATCTGTTGCTGGTTAGCTTGTGGCTGCGCCGTTAAACTCGATTGATTGACAAAATGAGTGTCGTCGATCTGCATTGATGCCTCTCTACCGGGCAGTGCATCTTCTATACTGATCATTGTCTGTTTGTTGAGCATGGTATTTGTCCTTTAATACGTGTCTTAATTTTGCGAAAAAATCTATTCAGTCTGAATATGATGTTGTGATGACATAGACCGTGTTAAACCTATTAATATTACAGACTTAGCCTTTATTTGGCGTTATTATTGTTTACGTTTATTTAACCTCGTCCAGCTAAAAAGCATGATAAGAAAAGCTACTCCGATCATTGTCAGCCTACTTGCCTTTTCTCATAGCGCTTATGCCGATGTTTCCTTAAAAATTAAAGGGATCGATGGTGCGCTAGAAGATAATGTGAACGCTTATTTGTCTTCCATTCCTGAAGACGATTATTCCACGTCCCTGCGTTTTCAGGCGCGATTGGAACAAAGTATCACTGAAGCGCTCAATGCGCTCGGCTATTATCATGCGAAAATTTCATACACTATTACGAAAGATAATGATGAATTGATCGTCAATGTCCAACCGGGTGAGCCTGTAAGGGTGAAACTGATGGATGTGGTGATTTCAGGTGAGGCAAACCAAGACGAAGCATTCGTTAAGCTTCTTGAAAAATCACCATTGAAGGTAGGACGCATCTTAAATCAAGGTGAATACGACAGCTTGAAATCAAGTATTCGTAACTTAGCGTTGCAACGTGGTTACTTTAATGGAGATTTCACTTTAAGCCGTCTTGAGGTGGTTCCCGAACTTAACGAAGCGAATGTGCGTCTTCATTATGACAGTGGTATCCGTTATCACTTTGGTTCGGTGGAGATTTTTGGAAGTCAGATTTGGGAAGACCGTGTTGAGTCTCTGCGTCCATTTAAAACTGGTGAACCTTATTTGGTTTCAGAAGTTGGGGAATACAACCAAAACCTGTCTAATACCGATTGGTTTTCGTCAGTATTTGTTGAGCCAGATTTAAGTAAGCTAGACGATGGTCGCGAGCTGCCAATCAAAGTCTCACTTGCCCCCGCAGCGAAAAACCAACTTGAGACTGGTATTGGTTATTCGACCGATACGGGTGTTCGCGGTACGCTGAAATGGAAAAAACCGTGGGTAAGCGCACGTGGTCATAGTTTTGATACTGCTCTTTCTCTTTCCAAGCCTGAACAAACTATCACAGCAGGCTACAAAATCCCTCTTGATGACGTTCTACACGAATACTACCAATTGCAGTTTGGTCTCAAGCATCTTGATAACCGAGATACCGAAAGTTTGGAATCGAATCTTGCGGTAGAACGCCACTGGATCACCGACGGTGGCTGGCATAAGACTTTGTATGTTCGCCACCTGTACGAAAACTTCTCGCAAGGTTTGCAAGAAGATGGTGTGCAATTTGTCTTGCCTGGTGCTTCTTTTTCTCGAACCCGAACCCGTGGTGGCAATATGCCAATGTGGGGGGATAAGCAGAGTGTGACCGTTGAATATGGCGATACTGCTTTGCTGTCAGAAACACGAGTACTGCGCTTGTTAGGACGCACATCTTGGATTCGCGGTATTGGCCAAAACCACCGTGGTTTGTTCCGTTTAGAGGGCGGTGCCAACATTACGGATGAATTTGAAAAACTATCGCCATCACTACGTTTCTTTGCTGGTGGTGATAACAACATTCGTGGTTATGGCTATGAGTCTATCTCACCGAAAGATGCCAGTGGTGCATTGACGGGTGCTAAGTATATGGTGACCAGCACCCTTGAATATCAATACCGTGTCTACGGTAACTGGTGGGGCGCTGCTTTCTACGATATTGGTGATGCATTTAATGAAACCCCAGAATGGAAGGCTGGTGCGGGTGTTGGTATCCGCTGGGCGTCACCGGTTGGTCCGGTGAGCTTTGACTTTGCCTGGGGGCTCGACTCCGAGCCTGATCCAGAATTCCGCATTCACTTCTCGTTGGGGCCTGAACTATGATCAAAACAACTCTGAAGTGGACGAAATGGCTCTCAATCGGTCTGCTGAGTCTATTATTGCTGCTGACGGTTTTTGTTGGCACATTGCTTTTCACCCATCCGGGTTTAAAACTTGCGCTGTGGGGGGCAGAGAAAGCCTTACCGCAACTCAAAGTGGAAGAAGTTCAAGGTTCGCTTTTTCCGCGTTTTGCTTTACGTAACGTCAGCTTTGTCGATGAATCCTTACATGTCGATGCTAAGGTTGAAAGCGTAACGCTTGCTATCAACTTCCGTTGCTTCTTCGATCCGAAAGTGTGTGTCGATGAGTTGGCACTGAAAGGGGTGAACTTTCAGATGCCAGAGCTCCCTCCGGCATCTGACGAGCCTGAAGAAGAAACGCCACCATTGCGCTCTATCAGTACGCCAGTGCCTATTTTTGTCAATAAAGTCAGCTTTAATGATATCAATCTGAATATCTTGGGGAATAAGATTGATTGGCAAGATTTTTCAACCGCATTATCAATGCAAGGTGATCGTTTGGTGATTGCCCCTACGGCATTGAAAACCATTAATGTGGCACTTGCACCAAGTGAAGAGGGTGTGGAACAGCCGCCAGTTCAAGACACTAAAACGAACCATCAAGCTCAAGTTGAGCAAGACGCGGAAGTCCAGTCGTCAACATCGGTCAATTCAGACGCGTCTAAAAAGCCATCGCAGCAAGGTGCAGAAAATGTTGCTGCTAACAAAGGTTCAAAGCCTGATGAACAGAAGTTAGACGTTAAGCCTGAATCAAATGGTATCGCTCTACCTGAAGTCTGGATTCCGCTCACTATTGAAGCACAGCGCCTCGATATTCATGACTTTAAGTTGGCTGGCGACACACCGGTTATCGTTCATCATTTAGGGTTAGAAGCCAAAGCGGGTGGTGACCAAGTTGATGTCAAAACCCTTGAGCTTGACATGCCAGAAGTGAAAGGGCAGTTAAGCACTCAAGTGACATTATCAGGTGACTACCCAATTCAAGCCCAAATTGACGCATTGGTTAAACAAGCGGATGTAAAAGGTCAGAAATTGTCACTGACGGCATCTGGCTCGGTTGGTGATTTATCACTGGATGCCACGTTATCTGATTTGGTGAAAGCCAAGATTCAGGGGCAAATTCAACCTCTTAAGTCTGAGTTGCCGTTTGATATCAAATTGAAAGATGTTGAGGCGCAATGGCCATTGAGTGGTAAGAGTGATTACCAAGTATCGGTCCCGAGTCTTGCAGCGAAAGGCTCTTTACAAGGTTACACGGTTGCCTTGGAAACTAAGGCGTCTGGTAAAGATATTCCAGCAGTTGATGTGGCGTTAAACGGTAAAGGTACTTTAGAACAGATTGACTTAGACAGCTTAGTTGTCAAAACGCTGGGTGGTGAGCTTGCAGGTAAAGTCATGGCGAATTGGGCTGCACCTATCAACTGGCAAGCCGATCTGAACTTAAAAAATATTCAACCGGGCTTACAGTGGGAAGAAGCGGAAGGCGATATCAGTGGTAGCTTGTCGACGTCGGGGTCATTAACCGCACAAGGTGGCTGGCAAGTGAGTTTACCTAAATTGGATATTGACGGTATTTTACGTGGCTACCCTTTGCATATCGAAGGTCAATTAGAAGCCTCAGATAAGAACGGTAAAGGTGAAGATATTCAATTGAACACGCAAGGTTTAGCTTTGTCACATGGTCCCAACTCTTTGCGAGCAAAGGGTAAAATCGACAAACAAATCTTGATGGATGTTGATGTTAATTTCCCTGATTTTGCGAAAAGCGTACCGGATCTTGCTGGTAAGATGAATGGTACGGTTGCTCTTCGTGGCAGTTTGAAACAGCCGGACATTAATTTAGATCTCGCGCTGAACCAGCTGAATTGGCAGCAGCAAGCCAAGGTGGAAACCATCACTCTAAAAGGGGATGTTACACCACTGCCTGCGCCAAAAGCTGATGTTAGCCTAATTGCGAAGAACATCACCTACGACGACATTAAAATTGACAGTGCAGATTTGGAAGTGAGTGGCGATGAAAAGCTACACCAACTGACACTCGACGTGGTTTCAGACATTGTTTCGAGCAGTTTAGAGATCGAAGGCGCCTTTAAGCAAAAGCCAGAAATGATTTGGGATGGTGCGCTACGCCGCTTAACGCTGAGCACGCCTCAAGGTCCATGGGCATTGCAAAAGTCGACGGCAGTCAAAGTGAACATCGACAAGCAGATTGCTGATGTGCAAGCACACTGTTGGTTACAGTCAAAATCAAGCGTGTGTTTAAGTGAAGACATCAGCGTTGGTAAAAGCGGTGAGGCGAAGTTAGCAATCACTAACTTTGACTTCGACCAAATCAAACAATTCTTACCGCCAGAAACCAAACTGCAAGGTTCTGTGAACGCGAATGCTTTCGCGAAATGGGCGCCAGACATGAAACCGGAAGTCACGGTGAATGTCGATATGCCAAAAGGTCAGGTAGAACAAACGCTAGAACAACCAGTGAAAGTCGGTTGGGAAAGCGTGAGTTTTAAAGCCAAGTTGGCACAAGATAAGCTAGATGCTGAGTGGTTGCTTGATGTAACGGATAACGGTGATTTGTCTGGTAAAGTCGCCCTGAATGATGTGTCTTCCGAGAAGCCGACGATTGACGGTAAGGTGTCGCTATCGACATTCCACTTGGACTTTTTAGCGCCCCTGATTGGCGAATACAGCCTGTTTAAAGCCAACATGAACACTGACCTTGCTCTATCTGGTGATGTGATGCACCCAAAGGTGAATGGTCAGTTCTTGATTGATCAAATGAAACTGCAAGGTGAAGTCACGCCAATTGATATCAATTCAGGACAAGTGGCGATTAACTTTAAAGGTCATCAAGCTGATTTAGATGCTGGGATCATTACGCCAGATGGCAAGCTAGAGATTAAAGGCGATGCTGATTGGCGTGACCTAGAAAATTGGCACACTAAGGCTCGTGTGTTCGCTGAAGAGCTTAAAGTGGATATGCCACCGATGGTGAGAATCAAAGTCAAACCGGATATGACTATTGATGTGACGCCTCAACTTGCCAAGGTCGAAGGCAGTATTAATCTACCTTGGGGACGTATCTTAATTGATGAACTGCCACCAAGTGCGGTTGGTGTTTCAAGCGACACAGTTATTTTGAACAAAGACATGCAGCCTGTTGATGGTGAGCAAGCGTTGCCGTTTAACGTTGAAACCAACATTAACATCAAAATCGGCGATGATTTCCAGTTGTCTGCGTTTGGTCTAAAAGGTGACTTGCAAGGTAACCTCAACGTGACGCAAAAAGACAAAGGTCCGTTTATTGTCGGTGAGGTGAACATCATTGACGGTTCTTATCGCTCATTTGGGCAAGACTTGGTCATCCAAGAAGGTAAGATCATGATGAATGGACCAGCGGATCAGCCTTATGTCTCGATCAAAGCGATTCGTAATCCGGACAACACGCAAGATGATGTGACAGCGGGTGTACGTGTGACTGGTCCTGCAAGTGATCCTACGGTGGAAATCTTCTCTGATCCGGCAATGCCGCAAGCGAACGCACTTTCTTACCTGTTGCGAGGTCAAGATATTGATGCAGAATCGGGCGGTAATGCGATGACGACGACCCTTATTGGCTTGAGTTTAGCGAAGAGCGGTAAAGTCGTAGGTGAAATCGGCGAAGCCTTTGGCGTACAAGATCTGCAACTGGATACTGCAGGTTCAGGTGACGACTCTCAAGTAACGGTGAGCGGCTATATTCTTCCTGGTTTACAGGTGAAATATGGTGTGGGTATCTTTACCTCATTAGGTGAGTTCACAGTGCGTTATCGTTTGATGAAAGACTTGTACCTAGAGGCGGTTTCAGGTGTTGATAGTGCTGTTGACCTGCTCTATCAATTCGAATTCAACTAAACTTAGCTTGTAAGCAGAAGGAGCGGCTATGCAACATTTAGTGTTTGTGTATGGAACTTTGCGCAAAGGAGAGTGCAATCATCACTTTTTAAGCACTGCTGAGTTTCTTGGTCATCATGAAACAGATGCCCAATTCGCTCTGTATGATTTAGGTCCTTACCCGGCTTTGTCGGTCGGACAAAATGCGATACAGGGCGAAGTTTATTTGATTGATAATGACACGCTGCAGGAACTTGATAAGTTAGAAGACGTACCGGTTGAGTATCGTCGAGAAAGCATTACTACACCTTTTGGCCAAGCTTGGATCTACTTGTATCAAGACACTGAGCAGTTGAGTGAAGAGATTGCATCTGGTGATTGGTGTCAGAGAGTGTGAACCATACTCCGCGAGTACGCGTAAGCATTTGTAGTGAAAGTGTATGACTGTCGAATGAGTACTCGATAAAGGGGTATGAAAGTGAGTTTCCGACGGTCTTTTGTATAAGCCCAAGGAGAACTTATGAGATCCATCATCATCGGCGCCATGCTGCTTTTTCTCACCGCTTGTGCGCAAACAAGGTTACCAGATTCAGTGAACGTAACAGATTGGCAGGACTTCGGTAAGCAATCTGCTCTCGATGGTCTGATTGAATTATCGGAAGACCGTATCGTCAAGCTTGATGATACAAATCGTGCTACACCGGAATTGATCATGGCTTATCAATCTGGTTACCAAGAAGGTAAAAAAGAGTACTGTGAGCAAAGTGCTTATATGCTTGGCGTACGAGATATGCCTTACTTTGGCATTTGTGATGATATTGACCCGTTTTTCAAACAAAATTATGAATCGGGTCGAACTTCTACCGCTGGCGAGTATTAGTCAAAATGATATAACAAAAAAGAGCTGCTAATTTGCAGCTCTTTTGCTTTCTGGCGTTCGCAATTACTTGTTTTGCGCACGCTCGTAAGATTCTAGGATTTCTGCTTTTGCGGCAGCCACATCTGCCCAACCATCCACTTTCACCCACTTACCGGCTTCAAGCTCTTTGTAACGTTCAAAAAACTGTGTGATTTGGGCTTTGAGTAGCTCTGGAATATCGTCAACATCTTGAATGCCTTCGTACTCTTTTGAGATTTTAGAGTGCGGTACAGCGAAGACTTTCGCATCTTCACCGGATTCATCCGTCATCTTCAATACACCGACTGGACGGCAGCGAATCACAGAACCTGGCATTAATGGGTAAGGGGTCGGAACCAGTACGTCCACTGGGTCGCCATCTAGAGAAAGGGTGTTGTTCACATAGCCGTAGTTACATGGGTAGAACATTGGCGCAGACATGAAACGGTCGACAAATACAGCACCAGTGTCTTTATCTACTTCGTATTTGATTGGATCCGCATTAGCTGGGATTTCAATAACGACATAGATATCTTCAGGCAAAGATTTACCTGCTGGTACGTTGTTTAAGCTCATTTGAATATTCCTTTTCATTGAGGATTAAGCGCTGAGAGGCTTAATCTGGCTAACATTTACGCAGTTCACTTTAACGACAAAAACGCGGCAGGTAAACACCTGCCGCGTTGGACAAAGGTCTGAAATTAGTCTTCTTCGCGATTCAGCTCAAGAAACTCTTCGACTTTGTTCACCATGTTCTTTGAACCCACAAAGAAAGGCACACGCTGGTGCAGTTCGGTTGGTTTCAAATCCATAATGCGGTTTACACCGTCAGATGCCAGACCGCCAGCTTGCTCAATCAAGAATGCCATTGGGTTGCACTCGTACAACAGACGCAGTTTGCCTTGAGGGTGGCTTTGCGTGCTTGGGTACAAGTAAATGCCGCCTTTAAGCAGGTTACGATGGAAGTCCGCAACCAGTGAGCCGATGTAGCGAGAAGTGTATGGGCGACCATCTTCAGGCACATTCTCCTGACAGTACTTGATGTACTTCTTCACGCCCTGCGGGAAGCGGATGTAGTTACCTTCGTTGATCGAGTAGATGTTGCCGTCTTCTGGGATCATCATGTTTTCATGAGAAAGACAGAAGCTGCCAATCGATGGATCGTAAGTGAAGCCGTTTACGCCATTACCTGTGGTGTAAACCAACATAGTAGATGAGCCGTAAATCACGTAGCCCGCAGCCACTTGTTTGTGACCAGGCTGCAGGAAGTCTTCTTCTGTTGGCGGGGTACCAATAGGAGAAACTCGGCGGTAAATAGAGAAAATCGTACCGACTGATACGTTCACATCGATGTTTGATGAGCCATCGAGTGGGTCCATTAGTACAACGTACTTTGCGTTTTGGTTGAGTTCTTTGTTGAACGCAACCGCTTCATCTTCTTCTTCACTTGCAACGCCACACACTTGGTCACGTGCTTCGAGTGCTGCTTTGAACTTGTCGTTCGCGTATACATCAAGCTTTTGCTGATCTTCGCCTTGTACGTTTTCCGTACCTACAGCGCCGGTGATATCACCAAGACCTGCCGCGTTAATTTCACGGTTAACAATTTTTGCAGCTAAACGAATGGAAGCTAAGAGAGATGAAAGATCACCGCTAGCGTGGGGGAAATCCGCTTGTTTCTCAACAATGAATTCGCCTAGGGTGCGCAGTCCTGACATGGTTTATCCTTACATTTTTCATTTCGTTGGGGGTGTCGCGCAATGGGGTCATCTCTTTATGGATGTTAAACGATTGCGCTAGATGTAAGTTTATGACGTGGATCTTATTAATGGTAATGAAGTAACCGACTGAGATCTCAATTTATTTGTCTTATTGCATAAGAAGTCTGTCACTTGGTTAATGCTTGGTCAGTCAGTGCTAAGCCCTGTCAGATTTGTGAAAGAGACTGCAAGAACACAGCGAAAGGCTCTCGCTTTTCTGGTGGTTATCACGATAATGAAAGGATTAAAGAACGCATTACAAGGTTAAGTTTATGCACATTCATATCTTGGGTATCTGCGGCACGTTTATGGGCGGTGCGGCAATTTTAGCGCGTCAGCTAGGTCATAAAGTGACGGGTTCGGATGCCAATGTTTATCCACCAATGAGTACCCTGTTGGAGTCTCAAGGTATTGAAATTATTGAAGGCTTTGACCCTTCTCAACTTGACCCTCAACCAGATCTTGTGGTGATTGGTAACGCGATGAGCCGTGGTAACCCATGTGTTGAGCATGTGCTGAATACCAATATGCGTTACACCTCTGGCCCACAATGGTTACAAGAGTTCTTATTGCACGATCGCTGGGTTCTAGCGGTATCGGGTACCCATGGTAAAACCACCACTTCAAGTATGTTGGCGTGGATCTTAGAAGATTGCGGTTACCAACCAGGTTTTCTTGTTGGTGGTGTGTTAGGTAACTTCGGTGTGTCAGCTCGCTTGGGTGAAAGTATGTTCTTCGTCGTCGAAGCTGACGAATATGACAGTGCTTTTTTCGACAAACGATCTAAGTTTGTTCATTACCACCCACGCACACTGATCATGAATAATCTTGAGTTCGATCATGCAGACATCTTTGACGATCTAGAGGCGATAAAGCGTCAATTCCATCATTTGGTGCGTACTGTTCCGGGGAACGGTTTGATCTTGGCACCGAAGCAAGATCAGTCGTTGCAAGATGTGATCGAGCGTGGTTGTTGGACAGAAAAGCAGTTCTCTGGTGTCGATGGTGATTGGCAAGCACACAAACTGGTTGTTGATGGCTCGAAATTTGAAGTGTCGCTGCAAGGTGAGAAAGTAGGCGTCGTAGATTGGGAGCTTGTTGGTGACCACAACGTGGATAACGCTTTGATGGCCATCGCTGCTGCTCGCCATGTCGGTGTGGCACCAGAACTGGCTTGTCAGGCTCTCGGTCGCTTTATTAACACTAAACGTCGCTTGGAGCTCAAAGGAGAAGAGCAAGGCGTGACGGTTTATGATGATTTTGCTCATCATCCAACGGCGATTGAACTGACATTGGGTGGTTTACGTAACAAGGTTGGCGAAAAACGTATCCTTGCCGTTTTAGAGCCTCGCTCTGCGACGATGAAGCGCGGCGTTCATAAAAATACTTTGGCGGCTTCATTGCACAGTGCTGATGAGGTGTTCCTCTTCCAACCAGACAACATTGATTGGTCGGTACAAGAGATTGCAGACCAGTGTAAACAACCTGCTTTTGTGGATGCAGAGATGGACAGCTTTGTCGCAAAAATCGTAGAGCAAGCGCAGCCGGGTGACCAAATCCTCGTGATGAGTAACGGTGGCTTTGGTGGTATCCACGGCAAGCTTCTGCAACAACTTAAACAAAAAGCTTAATGACATCTATGCAGCAAAAAGTAACCCCTAAAAAATCCATCACATTAGCACTAACGGGCGCCTCTGGTGCTCCATATGGGCTTCGTCTTCTTGAATGCTTGGTTGCCGCAGATTACCACGTGTATGTGCTGATCTCTTCAGCTGCGCGAGTGGTAATGGCGACCGAGCACGATCTGAAATTACCAAGCGGCCCTGAAGCGGCGCAAAAGGCTTTAGTTGAGCATCTCAACTGCAATCCAGATAACATCACCGTTTGTGGCAAAGACGATTGGTTCTCTCCGGTAGCATCGGGCTCTGCTGCACCAAAGCAAATGGTAGTGTGCCCATGTTCTGCGGGGAGTGTCGCGGCCATTGCACACGGCATGTCGGATAACTTGATTGAACGCGCTGCGGATGTGGTAATGAAAGAGCGCGGACAGTTATTACTTGTGGTGCGTGAAACGCCTTTCTCTACACTGCATCTTGAAAACATGCACAAGCTCTCTCAGATGGGCGTCACCATTATGCCTGCGGCTCCTGGTTTTTATCATCAACCAAAGAGTATTGAAGACTTAGTGGATTTTATGGTGGCAAGAATTCTTGATCACTTGGGCATTGAGCAAGGCTTGGTGCCACGTTGGGGTTATGACCAACGTTGATTGTGTAATCAATAAAAGACCTTTACAATCCATCCAACTCATCGGGGAGCAAACCCATTTGGCATTGACCTTATCAATACCATTGGGTGCTGAGACCTAATCGCTTAACGTTGTTGAGCAAACAGGGACCCGTATTACCTGAACCAGATAATGCTGGCGTAGGAATTGAGTCTGGATATTGGAAGTCCTAGATACCGCCTCAACCCTGTGCCGCTCAACTCATGTTTACTAATGCAAATGGAGAGCGAGCAGTGAAAACCACTCTTAGTCTGATTGCCCTTGCAGCCATCACTTCTACTTCAGCGTTTGCCGCTGAAAACACCCTAACTGTCTACACTTACGACTCTTTCGCTGCCGATTGGGGACCTGGTCCTAAAGTTGAAAAAGCGTTCGAAGCCAAATGCGGTTGCGACGTTAATTTCGTTGCTCTGGATGACGGTGTTTCAATCCTTAACCGACTTCGCTTGGAAGGAAACAATAGCAAAGCGGATATCGTGTTAGGTTTGGATAACAACCTGATGGCGGAAGCGAAAAAGACTGGGCTTCTGGCTGAGCACAATGTTGATACATCGAAGACGACCTTGCCTAATGGTTGGGATGATAAGACCTTCGTACCGTACGATTACGGCTACTTTGCGTTTGTGTACAACAAGGAGAAGTTGGCGAATCCTCCAAAAAGCATGAAAGAGCTAGTGGAAGAGCGTGATGATCTGAAAGTGATTTACCAAGACCCTCGTACTTCGACGCCGGGTCAAGGTTTGATGCTGTGGATGAAGTCCATCTACGGCGATGATGCGACTCAAGCGTGGAAGCAACTGGCAACGAAAACAGTTACGGTTACGAAAGGCTGGTCAGAAGCTTACTCGATGTTTTTGAACGGTGAGTCCGATCTCGTGCTGTCTTACACGACTTCTCCCGCGTACCATTTGATTGCAGAAGATGATGCGAAATATGCGAGCGCAGATTTTTCTGAAGGTCACTACATGCAAGTAGAAGTAGCGGCTAAGGTTAAAGGCTCAAAGAATGCGGAACTTGCTGATGAGTTTATGAATTTCATCTTGAGTGATGAGTTCCAATCGGCAATGCCAACAGGCAACTGGATGTACCCAGTGACTGACGTTGAATTACCAAAAGGCTTTGAAACCTTAAGCGTACCAAGTAAACCATTGAGCTTCAGTGCAGACGAAGTAGCAAAAATGCGCAAGACTTGGATTCGTGAATGGCAAAGCGCATTGACGTTCTAAGATAGGTTCTACTTTTGAATTCTGTTTCGAAAATAGGGTTAGGGGTCGCGATGATTATCGCGACCTTTGTTATTTCTGCCCTAGGTGCTTTGATTGTCCAAGCGCCTTCTCTTGATGTGTCTATAGTGTGGGGAGAACCATACTATCAGCACGTCACCAAGTTCAGTTTCTACCAAGCTTTCCTCTCTACGATTTTGAGTGTCGGTTTGGCGATCCCTGTGGCGCACGCGCTTTCTCGACGTGAGTTCTATGGTAAGTCTCTACTATTAAAGTTGTTTGCGTCTACCTTAGTTCTGCCTGTGTTGGTCGGTGTATTTGGCTTATTGGCGATTTACGGTAATAGCGGCTTATTGGCTCAATGGCTAAAAAGTATCGACGCTGAGCTGCCGTTTTCCATCTATGGTCTGAACGGAATTTTACTTGCGCATGTGTTCTTCAATATGCCCTATGCGGCGCGCCTACTTTTGCAAGCATTAGAGTCGATCCCCGCAGAGCAACATAAACTGTGTGCGCACCTTGGAATGAGCCATTGGGACAAATTCCGCTGGGTAGAATGGTCACGCCTAAGGCAGCAATTACCACACGTAAGCGGCTTAGTGTTCATGCTTTGCTTTACCAGCTTTGCCACCGTGATGGCGCTGGGTGGCGGACCGAAATCGACCACTATTGAGCTTGCCATTTATCAGGCAATTAAGTTCGATTTTGATCTGCAGGCAGGGGCACTTTTGGCACTGTGGCAAATGCTACTATGTGGCTTGTTAGCAATTGGCGTACAGAAGTTGACGAAGCCAGTATCAGTAAGCGCTGGCAGTACATCAGTACAGCAATATTTAACGAAGGATCATGGGTGGTCAAAAGCTTGGGATAGCTTTTGGATCATAGGTGCCTTTTTAGTAGTAATACCGCCACTTTTGATGGTGGTGTTCAGTGGGATCAACCAACAAGTTGGGACGGTATTGACCGATGAGCGTTTTTGGTCCGCGTTGCTTAATTCAATCAAAGTCGCTGTTCTCGCTAGCTCTCTTGCTGTTGCTGCTGGCGTGTCGATTTTACTGACCAGCCGACGTTGGCGATTGCAGTGCAAAAACACTCGCGCCGACCAAATCGAGCTTATCGGAACCATTATCTTAGTAACGCCGGGATTGGTGATCAGTACGGGATTGTTCCTGTTACTACGATCGTTTACCGATGTATTCAGCTTAGCGTTTTTTGTCGTTATTTTGGTTAACGGCTTGATGGCATTGCCTTATGTCATTAAAACTTTATCTCAACCCATGTTGCACATTGAGCAGCAATATCAGTACGTGTGTGCCAGCTTAGGTATGCGTGGTTGGCAACGATTTAAAGTCGTGGAGTGGCAAGCACTGCGTAAGCCGTTTGCACATGCTTTTGCTATCAGCTTTATGTTTGCGATTGGTGACTTAAGTGCGATCGCCTTGTTTGGCGGGCAAGAATTTAGAACCTTACCGCTGTATTTATTCCAACTACTGGGCAGTTATCAAATGGATGCAGCAGCGGTTGTGTCGGTTACCTTGCTATTACTCAGCGTAGGCTGCTTTGCTGTGATTGAAAAAGTATTAAAAACAAAGGGGAAAGCATAATGTTAGTGTTGGATGATGTTCAGTACACCTATCAACGTGAGCTATTTCGCTTTGATTTAGAGATTAAACGCGGACAAATCGTGTCGCTGATGGGACCGAGCGGTGCAGGCAAATCGACTTTATTGGCGTTAGTGGCTGGTTTCATCAATCCAGACCAAGGCGATATTCTGGTTGATGGTGAGTCTATCGTGAGTAAAGAGCCGTATCTGCGTCCGTTTTCAATGTTGTTTCAAGAACACAATCTGTTCGCTCATCTTTCAGTAAGAGACAACATCGGTTTGGGTTTGCATCCGGGGTTAAAGCTCACGACAGACCAAAAGCTTCTTGTGGAGCAAGCAGCAATGCAAGTGGGTGTTGCTGAGTATCTGGACCGTTTACCTGAACATCTTTCTGGCGGTCAACGCCAGCGTGTTGCTCTTGCGCGTTGTTTTGTTCAACCGCATCCAATGTGGCTACTCGACGAACCTTTTTCTGCACTAGACCCAGTGCTGCGTGAAGAGATGCTGACACTGGTTAAACAGTTGGCTGCTGAACGCGGCATTACGGTATTGATGGTCACGCACCATTTGAGTGATGCCAGAGCCATCGCCAGCCACTTTGCTTTTGTTGCTGGTGGTCAGGTAGAAGCGTCGGGTAAAATTCGCGAACTCAATGCTCAACATTGCAGCGAAGCATTGAAGGCTTTTGTCAAAGCAGCGAGATAATTAGCCCAAGACAGAAAAAAGGTTGATGCGAGCATCAACCTTTTCTTTCATTTTGAGTTTGAATGAGCGCGTTAGCCTTGAGGCTTCACCACCATAACGTTGATTGGTGAGTTCTCTACTACTTTACTCGCTACAGAGCCCAGCATCACTTTGTTGATCTTCGAACGTTTGTGGCTTGGCATAATGATAAGGTCTGCACCTAAACGTTCTGCGTAATCTAAGATGGTTGCGTAAGCTTTACCTTCCGCAACATGCACTTTGTAAATCACTTCGTCGTCCATATGCTGATCAGCAAACGCTTTTAGCTGCTGCTTTACGTCTTGCTTCATTTTTGCAGCGGCATCTTTCGGAAAGTAACTCGCGACCATTGACATATGGATGCCTGGCAATACTGTCAGCAGGTGCACTTCAGCATTGGCTTGCTTCGCCTGCCATACCGCCAATTCAACGGCGCGGTCAGAAAAGCCTTGGTCATTTAGATCAACCGGAACAAGAATTTGTTTGTACATTCAATGTCTCTCATTAAGGCCCCGTATCCTCGAGGCCAAATCGGTTATGCGCTCAACTGTTCCTTACGAGCACGACGTTTTTGGTTCAGGGCAAGTACCAGCAAAATCATCAAACAAGGGATAAATACCCACTCTTTCATCGGTCGATCGGCGTCTTGAACTACCGATTTGATCTCCCAGTCGAAGTCGATACCAGAAGATTCTGCCGGGCTGCCAAATTCAACCATGTCTACGATCATTTTGCCGTCGTTCTCGGTCAGCATTAGACCCATTGAAGAAATACGCTCTTCAGCGGTTGCCGCTTTATCTTCGAACGGAAGACGTACCGTTTTCTCTATGTAATCGCCTTCTAAGTTTTCACCAGCGACACGTAACTCTAGGGATTCTCCTACATTTAGCCCTTCTGTGATTTGAGCTATCTCAACACCAGGGGAAAGAACTTTCGCTGGGTAGAGCATGTCCCACCAGAAACCAGGGCGGAAGAAAGAGAACGTTAATACTAATAGTAGGACCGTTTCCCACCATTTGTTACGTGTGAACCACCAACCTTGCGTCGCCGCAGAGAAAATCAACATGGCAATGATTGAAGAGATTACGGTCAGCGCTAAGTGCCACCAAGTGTCGATCCCCATCAATAGAAGTTGAGTGTTGAAGACGAACATAAATGGCAGGATCGCAGTCCGAATATCGTAGGTAAAGCCTTGAATACCAGTACGAATCGGATCTGACTTGGCAATTGCAGCAGCTGCAAATGCAGCCAAACCTACTGGAGGGGTATCGTCAGCCAATATACCGAAGTAGAACACGAATAAGTGCACCGCAATCAGTGGGATGATCAAGCCATGAGCTGCCCCCAGAGTTACGATAACCGGTGCCATTAGTGTTGATACAACGATGTAGTTTGCAGTTGTTGGCAGACCCATACCCAGAATCAAACTGATAACCGCAGTAAACAGCAGCATGAGTATGACACTACCGCCAGAGATGAACTCGACGAAGTCTGTCATCACCAAGCCAATACCAGTAAGGGTGACCACACCAACTACAGTGCCTGCCGCTGCTGTTGCGACACCGATACCGATCATGTTACGTGCGCCTGACACCAAGCTCTCTGCGAGGTCAACAAAGCCGTCTTTAGTTTGTTCAACCAAGTCACCTTGTTTTGACAGTAATGCGATCAATGGGCGTTGCGTCAGCAAGATAAAGATCATGAATACCGTTGCCCAGAATGCCGATAGACCCGGAGAAAAGCGTTCAACGGTCAAACACCAAACCAGTACGACGATAGGCAATAGGAAATGTAAGCCAGATTTAATTGTTGGACCTGGATCTGGGACCTCAGTGAGTTCCGCATCAATTTCGATTGCACCATCTTTGGCGTGGTTGGCTGAAATCTTCACCAGACCGACGTAAGCAATTAATAACGCGATGGTTACGATGGTTGTAGCAGCATCGCCAAATACGTCTTTAGTCCAACCCACACCGTAGTAAACCAAGGCACTGATAACGCACAAACCGAGAATAGTGCCAGTAAATGACAATAGGCTTTGTAGCATTGTTGGGTTGTGGCGACGAGGAAGCCCTGTCATGCCAGCTTTACATGCTTCTAGGTGAACAATGTAAATCAAGGCGATGTAAGAAATCAGTGCTGGAAGTAGAGCAGCTTTGATGACTTCAACGTAAGAGATACCGACGTACTCTACCATCAAGAATGCCGCTGCACCCATGATAGGTGGTGTGAGCTGACCGTTAGTAGAGGCTGCAACTTCAACAGCACCCGCTTTTGTTCCAGGGAAGCCAACTCGCTTCATCAATGGAATCGTAAACGTACCTGTCGTTACTACGTTAGCGATGGATGAACCTGAAACTAGACCGGATAGACCTGATGCAACCACTGCGGCTTTCGCTGGACCACCTTTCATGTGACCAAGCAGTGAGAAAGCAACTTTGATGAAGTAAGCACCAGCACCTGCGCGCTCTAACATGGCACCAAACAGTACGAACAAGAATACGAAAGACGTTGATACGCCAAGCGCTACGCCGAATACACCCTCTGTTGTTAACCACAGATGCGACATTGCTTTGTTTAGGCTTGCGCCTTTATGAGCAATAACATCTGGCATGTATGGACCAGCGAAGGTGTAAGTCAGGAATACGGCTGCAACGACCATCAAAGGGGGACCAAGTGCACGACGTGTTGCTTCAAGCAACAATGCCATACCAGTGACTGATACCACGATATCGACAGTGGTTGGTGCGCCTGAACGGCCGGCAAGCTCAGTGTAGAAAATATAAATGTAAGCTGCCGCAAAACTGCCCGCTAGTGCCAATATCCAGTCAATCAAAGGGATATGATCACGCGGAGAGTTTTTCATTGCTGGATAAGCAGTGAAAGCGAGAAAAGTAGCAAAAGTTAAATGAATTGCTCGCGCTTCAGTGTCATTGAGTACGCCAAAATTAAAAATAAATGGTAGCGGAGAGGCATACCACAATTGAAATAGCGACCAGCACAGTGGTACGAACCATAGGATTCGACCTTGCAAGCCCATTGGGCTACGCGCACCTGTGTCTGCCTGAGCCACCATCTCTTGCACATCTTGTGACGGAGTGTTGTTCGTCGCCATGTACTTTTTCCTTATTATTGATGGTCCTGTCTGTTTTGTGTTTCGAGAACCTCGCTTCGCTATAACAGTGTAGTGAATAGAGCGAAGTTTGCTTTCGATTGAACCGCGATAACCCTTAAACTCATTGAACGATGAGAGTGGTAAAGGTGCGTTTTCTTTTTCTTAGGTATGAGCGCGACTTCCGAAAGAAATCGGCAGATTGCATAAAGCAAATTGAACAAAGTATGCTGATGGGGCTGTCCCGCCAGCATACTCAATCAGGCAGAAAGCGATCCGTTTCTGCCTGAGCTTGAAGTCAGTAGTTGCTTACTTAAGCAGACCTACTTCTTTGTAGTATTTCACTGCACCTGGGTGAAGAGGGATAGAAAGACCAGCTTTCACCATGTCTTCTTTCTTCAGGTTTGCAAATGCAGGATGTAGACGTTTGAATGTGTCGAAGTTTTCAAACACCGCTTTTGCCACGTTGTAAGCGACATCATCAGAAACGTCTGATGTTGTTACCATTGTTGCCGCAACACCAAAGCTGTTTACGTCTTTGTCTGTACCACGGTACATACCAGCAGGTACTGTGCTAAACGCGTAGTAAGGGTTTTCAGCAACGATCTTGTCGATCTCTGGGCCTGTCGCAGGGATCAGTTTCGCGTCACAAGAGGTTGTTGCTTCTTTGATTGAACCATTCGGGTGACCAACCATGTAGATGAACGCGTCGATCTTGTTGTCACATAGAGCTTGTGAACGCTCTGAGCCTTTAAGCTCTGATGCTAGCTTGAAGCTGTCGTTAGTCCAGCCCATTGCATCCATCACTACACCCATTGTTGCGCGGTCGCCAGAACCTGGGTTACCGATGTTTACACGTTTACCTTTCAGGTCTTTAACGTTTTCGATACCAGAATCTGCACGTGCAATGATGTTAAAAGGTTCTGTGTGAAGAGAGAACATTGCGCGTAGTTTTTTGTACGGACCTTGTTCAGCAAACTTGCTCGTACCGTTGTAGCCGTGGTACTGCCAATCCGATTGCACGATACCAAAGTCTAGCTCGCCAGCACGGATTGTGTTGACGTTGTAAATTGAGCCGCCAGTCGATTCTACTGAACAACGAATGTTGTGATCTTTACGACCTTTGTTTACCAATTTACAAATAGCACCACCAGTAGGGTAGTAAACACCTGTAACAGAGCCAGTACCGATAGTAATAAACTCTTGAGCGTTAACTGCGCCTGCGCCCATAACTGCTGCAGCGATAGCGCCTACTTTAAGAAGTTTGTTAAATGCCATGAATTTCCCTTCCTTATATTCATTATTAACCCGGAAATAACCATAAATTACTTCAGGAGTTTCCTATTTGGAAACGGCATCTTTTCCAATCCAATCGTTTGAAAAAGCGAGCGAATCATAACAAAAAATTGGCAGAAAATTATCCGATTGTTAAAAGTTATAGCGAATAAGTCTAAATGTTGCGACTGAGAGTGGAGATAAATTTGTAAGTTAATTCTTTCTAGAACAAATACTTATGATGAGTTTGAGAAGAGGTGTTAAAAAAACCAATAGCGTGATGTTGATCACAAAATTACTGGGTGAAAAATAAGCTGTAAAATCAAAAAATTTACATTTTTAATGGGCTACAAAATTCAATTAATTTCATAGCCCACAAACAGTTACTTAGCCTGTGTATTCGAAAAGTTCACACACAGATTTGAACAGTTGTTCTGTAGATACTGGCATTGTTGGGGTAATGAAGATAGTGTCATCGCCCGCAACGACACCAAGAATACCCTCAGATTTGCCAAGAGAGTCAAGCAAGCGTGCGATCAGTTGAGCAGCACCTGGACCTGTATGAATGACAACCAAAGCGGCGTTATGATCAATATCTAATACCAACTCGCGTAGAGAGCTGCTCACTGTTGGTACACCTAGCTCAGCAGGCAGACAGTAAACCATCTCCATTTTTGCGTTGCGTGTACGGACAGCACCAAACTTGGTTAGCATGCGAGAGACTTTAGATTGGTTGATGCTTTCAAAACCTTGTTGTTTTAGTGCATCAACGATTTCGCCCTGTGAGCCAAAACTCTCTTCTTTTAATAAGGCTTTAAAAGCGCGAACTAAGTTATCTTGTTTTTCTGAATTGCGCATAGTCGTTATGATTCTCTTATCAAGGGTCAGCAATTTTGCATATTCTCGCATAGATATTCATGCAGTGCCAAAAAGTCACGACATTATGTTAATTCCATCACTGTAAACCCTAAACAGGATAGGATTCTTTAAGTATGAAATCGTTGACCTATTTATTGTGTTGAATTTCTTGTCATTTCAACAGAATAAAAGAATAATCAGACCTTTGTTTGTAGCACGGTAACAGTGAGTTGCGCGAGGTCGCAAAGCTGGCGTTAATTGATTGTAATCAAGTTGTGATTCCGATAGCTTTATTTCAGCTGGTTACAAAATACCCTACGAATACGTTTATAAGAGAAATACTCTCAAGGAGAACTACATGAAAGTAGCCGTTATTGGTGCCGCTGGCGGCATCGGTCAAGCACTGGCCCTTCTACTTAAGAACCGTCTTCCTGCAGGTTCTGATTTAGCCCTATACGATATTGCTCCAGTAACTCCTGGTGTGGCTGCTGATCTTAGCCATATCCCAACTCCAGTTTCTATCAAAGGTTACGCTGGTGAAGATCCAACGCCTGCACTTGAAGGTGCGGACGTGGTGCTAATCTCAGCTGGTGTGGCTCGTAAGCCAGGTATGGATCGCGCGGATCTGTTTAACGTAAATGCTGGCATCGTTAAATCGCTAGCAGAGAAGATTGCCGTTGTATGTCCAACAGCATGTGTAGGTATCATCACTAACCCAGTGAACACAACGGTGCCAATTGCTGCTGAAGTGTTGAAAAAAGCAGGCGTTTACGATAAGCGCAAGCTGTTTGGTGTAACGACGCTAGATGTTATCCGTTCAGAAACATTCGTTGCTGAGCTAAAAGACAAAGATCCAGGTGATATCCGCGTGCCTGTTATCGGTGGTCACTCTGGCGTAACGATTCTTCCTCTACTTTCTCAAGTTGAAGGTGTTGAGTTCACGGCTGAAGAAGTAGAAGCTCTGACGAAGCGTATCCAAAACGCAGGTACAGAAGTTGTAGAAGCAAAAGCGGGTGGCGGTAGTGCAACTCTGTCTATGGGTCAGGCGGCATGTCGCTTTGGTCTAGCGCTAGTTCGTGCTCTTCAAGGTGAAGAAGGCGTGATCGAGTGTGCATATGTTGAAGGCGATAGCGAGCATGCTCCTTACTTCGCGCAACCTGTGAAGCTAGGTAAAGATGGCGTAGAAGAAGTTCTAAGCTACGGCGCATTAAGCGACTACGAGAAGTCGGCACTTGATGGCATGCTAGAAACGCTAAATGGTGATATCAACATTGGTGTTGAATTCGCAAAATAAGCGTCTCTACATGCAAAGCATGTAAACAAGACAAATAGCAAAGAAAGCCGATCTTAGGATCGGCTTTTTTGATCCTTTCTTTTGGCTTGCCGTATCAGAGTCAGAACCAAACAACTTTGTGAAGGAGAAGATGATGGAAGCGAGTCGAATCCGTAAAGGTATGGTTGTAGAGTGTCAGCAAGGTGTTGGAACCATCTTGGTCGTCGATCAAGAAGCTGAAACCGTTCTATTGGCGAAGCAGGGGTCAGAAGAGCAGCTTGCGGTAAGCTTTGATGAAATAGAAGACAACCCACAGTTGCATGGTAACTGCGATCAATATTACTAAGGTCTGTTACCAGTAAAAGATAACAAAAAGGAAGAGCATGGCTCTTCCTTTTTACTTTTGGGTCTTTCTTTTTTGTTAGCTAGTGCGCTTCACAGACATATGAGCGAGTGTAATTAGTGCTTGCTTATAGTCGGATTCAGGCAGCACCGCCAACTCAGCAATGGCTTTATCGGCTTCTTCTAACGCTTTTTGTGTTGTGTACTCAAGAGAACCAGCTTGCTGCATAACCGTTAAGATATCTTCTAGTCGATCCATACCGTTAGCTTTCTCGATAGCTTCACGAATCATCGCTGCGTTATCTGGCGTGGTATTGCGCATCGCATGCAATAGAGGAAGCGTTGGTTTGCCTTCAGCCAAATCGTCACCAACATTCTTACCCATATCCTCACCGTCTGACGTATAGTCCATCACGTCATCGATCAGTTGGAATGCGGTGCCAAGGTATTTGCCGTAGTTTTGCAATGCCACTTCTACTTCTTCTGGTGCGTCATTTAAGATGGCACCAATCTGCGTTGCTGATTCAAACAGACGCGCAGTTTTTGAGTAGATGACCTGCATGTAGCTTTCTTCAGTCGTGTCAGGATCATTACAGTTCATTAACTGCTGAACCTCACCTTCTGCGATCACATTAACTGCATCACTCATCAGTTTAAGGATCTTCATTGATCCTAGCTCAGTCATCATTTGAAATGAGCGAGTATAAATAAAGTCCCCAACTAACACGCTCGCGGCATTACCAAACGCAGCATTCGCTGTCGCTTTACCACGGCGCATGTCAGATTCATCAACTACATCATCGTGCAACAGAGTCGCAGTATGGATGAACTCGATAAACGCCGCAGCCATGGTATGACCGTTACCTTGGTAACCAAGAGCACGAGCTGACAATATCGCCAGAAGTGGTCTCAGGCGTTTGCCTCCACCACTCACGATATAGAAACCGAGTTGGTTGATTAAAGAGACATCAGAATTTAGTTGGGCTTGAATTGTTTCATTCACTTTTGCCATGTCATCGGCAGTAAGCGCTTGGATAGTTTTAAAATCCATCGTATATCCGGCTGAAGTTAGACCCTGCAAGGCTTATTCGATTTATATAATTGTCGAATAATACACTAAAAAACGTTGATTAATACATTACTAAAGGGCATGATTGCCGCACTTTTCTTTGGCGATTAGCTTTTCGCCAATTTTTTCAAAATATGGCTTGTCATAGGGGCATCTCTTCTGTAGAATCTGCGCCCTATTGATGATTAGTTTAGCGCACACCCTCATGAAAAGGCTGTGCGGAAAAAGCGGAGTAAAATATGTACGCTGTTTTCCAATCTGGTGGTAAACAACACCGTGTAAGCGAAGGTCAAACTCTTCGTTTAGAGAAATTAGACGTTGAAACTGGTGCAACTGTAGAATTTGATAAAGTTCTTCTTGTTGCTAACGGCGAAGACATCAAAGTTGGTGCTCCTCTTGTAGAGGGCGGCAAAGTTGTTGCTGAAGTTGTACAACACGGTCGTGGCGATAAAGTTAAAATCGTTAAGTTCCGTCGTCGTAAGCACTCTCGTAAGCAACAGGGTCACCGTCAGTGGTTCACTGAAGTGAAGATCACTGGTATCAACGCTTAATCTATTAGGAGAGTTTAACAATGGCACACAAAAAAGCTGGTGGTTCTACTCGTAACGGCCGCGATTCAGAAAGCAAACGTCTAGGTGTTAAGCGTTTCGGTGGTGAATCTGTTCTTGCAGGTAACATTATCGTTCGTCAACGTGGTACTAAGTTCCACGCTGGTAACAACGTAGGTATCGGTAAAGACCACACTCTATTCGCTCTTACTGAAGGTAAGGTGAAGTTCGAGGTTAAAGGTCCTAAGAACCGTAAGTTTGTAAGCATCGAAGCTGAGTAATTTTACCTTTTAGGTTAATTACTAAAGCTTTATAGCTGAATTCAAAAGCCCTGCCGATTCGGCGGGGTTTTTTATTTGTAGCAGTCGGCATATTCAAGTTTCTCGTTTTAGCCCATCGCGGTTGGAATCTGGGAGCTTAGATCTGTCATCTGCTAAAATTGTTTGATGGCAAATCAGATTTAATCCACGCACGAAGTAGTCGGAGTAAAAGATGAAGTTCGTAGATGAAGCGGTAGTAAAAGTTCAGGCTGGTGACGGCGGTAGCGGCGTTGTAAGTTTCTGGCGTGAAAAATTCATCACTAAAGGTGGTCCTGATGGTGGCGACGGTGGTGATGGTGGTGATGTATACATCCAAGCCGATGAAAACCTAAATACCCTGATCGATTACCGTTTCCAACGCTTTTACGAAGCAGAACGCGGTGAAAACGGTCGCGGCGGTAACTGTACTGGTAAACGTGGTAAAGACATCACACTTCGCGTGCCAGTAGGTACTCGCGCAGTTGATATCCACACTAACGAAATCGTTGCCGAAGTAGCAGAACACGGTAAGAAAGTGATGGTCGCTAAAGGCGGCTGGCACGGTCTTGGTAACACGCGTTTCAAATCTTCAGTAAACCGCGCACCTCGTCAGAGAACGCTGGGTACTAAAGGTGAAATCCGTGAGATCCGTTTAGAACTATTGCTATTGGCTGATGTTGGTATGCTTGGTCTGCCTAATGCAGGTAAATCAACCTTTATCCGCGCAGTATCAGCAGCAAAACCAAAAGTAGCTGATTACCCATTTACTACGTTAATCCCAAGCTTGGGTGTAGTGAGTGTCGTACCTGAGAAAAGCTTTGTTGTTGCAGACATTCCAGGTCTAATTGAAGGCGCAGCTGACGGTGCTGGTCTAGGTATTCGCTTCCTTAAGCACCTAGAACGTTGTCGTGTGTTGCTGCACATGATCGATATCATGCCAATCGATCAGTCAGATCCAATCCAAAATGCCCTAACTATCATTGATGAGTTAGAGCAGTACAGTGAAAAACTAGCAGGCAAACCTCGTTGGTTAGTTTTCAACAAAACGGATCTGATGCCTGAAGAAGAAGCGAATGAAAAGATCCAAGAGATCTTGGATGCGCTAGGTTGGGAAGACGAGTACTTTAAGATCTCGGCGATCAACCGTAACGGCACAAAAGAGCTTTGCTACAAGTTAGCTGACTTTATGGAAAACCTACCTCGCGAAGAGGAAGAAGTTGCTGAAGAAGATAAAGTTAACTTCATGTGGGATGACTACCATAAAGACGCGATCGCTGGTAAAGACGTTGTTACTGAAGGCGACGACGATTGGGATGACTGGGACGATGAAGAAGACGACGGTCACGTTGTTTACGTCCGCGACTAATCGCTAGCTAATTCACTAAGCCGCAATGTGTATTGCGGCTTTTTTTGTATCTAAATCATGTTTAGTAGATGTGATTTACGGCACAATAATAAATTATACCCAAGTGACTTCAAGGCGAAGGAGTCAGAGCGAGTCGATGACACGCTTACAAAGGGCGAGTTGTCTTGGCTTGTGCACTTTGTTGTCGATTTTTAATTTAGGTTCACTAAATCCTCAAATCGCTGTGCGTCTACAACCCAAGACATTCTTGCTGAACCAAACGTCTTGAGGTTACTTGGGTATAAATGGACTTAGGAAGTATTTATGACACTGGAAGCTATACCGTCTTGTACTACGACGGCATCCAATCAAAGAGCCATCTCTCGGCTTGTTGCCCAAGCAGGGCAAATGTTATTAGCCCATGGGGCAGAAAGTACGCTGGTTAGTGACATTATGCAGCGCATTGGCATTGCATGCGGTGTGAGTGACGTTGCGGTGGCATTATCAGCCAATGCTTTAGTGGTGACGACCGTAAAGGACGATCACTGTATCACCACCACAAGAAGCTGTGCGGATCGTGGCATTAATATGCGCGTGATAACTCAGATCCAACGCATTTGTATCATGATGGAGCGTGGCTTACTTGATGTGAAAATGGCGCAGAAGAAGCTCAATAGTATCAGTCCTGAGCGCTATAACCGTTGGTTAGTTGTATTTATGATAGGGCTTTCCTGTGCGGCATTCAGTCATTTGGCTGGAGGTGATTTAGGGGTGTTTGTCATGACTTTTCTTGCTTCTGCTGGCGGTATGATCGTGCGACAAGAAATTGGTCATCGACACTTTAATCCCCTTCTCAATTTTGCTGTTACTGCCTTTGTTACGACGTTGATTTCAGCTCAAGCGGTTATCTTCGAAATTGGTAACTTGCCGACTGTTGCCATGGCGTCTTCCGTATTAATGCTGGTTCCAGGCTTTCCATTGATTAACTCGGTTGCCGATATGTTGAAAGGTCATATCAACATGGGCATTGCACGTTTCACTATGGCGAGTTTGCTCACTCTAGCTACTTGTCTTGGTATTGTTGCTGCTATGGAAGTTACCGGTATTTGGGGATGGATGAGCTAATGAGTGTATTTGAGCTTATTTTAGGGCTTTTAAACGACATGTTCTTTGCCGCTATTCCTGCGGTTGGTTTTGCTATGGTCTTTAACGTGCCACAAAAGGCACTTAAGTACTGTGCGGCAGGTGGTGCGATCGGTCATGGTAGCCGTTATCTAATGATGCACTTTGGCTTGCCAATTGAGTGGGCGACCTTTTTCGCGGCGACTTTAGTGGGCTTGATAGGTGTTCACTGGTCCCATCGCTTTCTGGCTCATCCAAAAGTATTCACTGTGGCTGCTTTAATCCCTATGGTTCCAGGGGTATTCGCTTATAAAGCCATGATAGCCATGGTTGAGATAAACCACTTAGGTTATTCGCCTGAACTCATTGCGACGTGCATGGAAAACTTTCTTAAGGCGATGTTTATTATTGCAGGCTTAGCGGTTGGCTTGGCGGTTCCGGGGCTGTTATTCTATCGCCGCAGACCCATAGTATAAGGACCCAATATGATCATCAGCATGATTGCCGCGATGGCAGACAATCGAATCATCGGTAAAGACAACCAGATGCCTTGGCATCTTCCTGCAGATTTTGCATGGTTTAAGCGCTGCACTATGGGCAAGCCTGTTGTGATGGGACGTAAGACCTATGAATCGATCGGGCGTCCTCTACCTGGTCGTTTGAACATTGTCATCAGTCGTGATGAGTCACTTTGTATTGAAGGTGTAACAACTGTCACATCGATTGAGCAAGCGTTAGACGTTGCGGGTGAGGTGGAAGAGGTGATGATCATTGGTGGTGGTGCGATTTACGCAGCTTGTCTGCCAATGGCAACCAAGTTGTATGTGACTCATATCGAAGCTGAAATTGAGGGCGATACTCAGTTCCCTGATTGGGGTATTGAGTTTAAAGAAACGTACTCTGAGGCATACCAAGCAGATGGGAAAAACGCTTACAACATGCGTTTTACTGTCCTTGAAAAGTAATCGGATAGAATGAGAAAAGCACCGCAAACGCGGTGCTTTTTGTTTTTTAGTCCGGCAATCAGAGCCGTTAACTGAGAGCTTCTTGAATGAAGACTTGTTTGTCTTCCCAACGAATCATAGTTAGTGAGCCCCCCCAAACGCAGCCCGTATCAAGTCCAATAATGCTTTCATCGATATGACCTTGCAGTGCCGCCCAATGCCCAAAAAGTACCGCTTTTTCTAGAGGGATTCTTTGCGGTAACTTAAACCACGGCACCAGTTCATCCTCTGATACTTCTTGCGGTGGCAATTTACAATCCATATCCAGTCGCCCATCAGGAAAGCAGAAACGCATACGGGTAAAGGCATTGATGGTATAGCGATAGCGATCAAGTCCCGATAGGGATTCATCCCAAAGATCAGGTTGGTTGCTGTACATGTTTTCTAGCAGCCACGGTAATTGTTCACTTCGAATGATCGCTTCCACTTCACGGGCACAGGCTCTGGCGGTTTCAAGATCCCATAGCGGAGAGATACCGGCATGGCACATTACAAACTCATCGTGTTCTGCAAGTAGTGGTTGTTGAGCGAGCCAAGTCAGTAATTTGTCTTTGTCTGGGGCAGAGAATATGGGTGCGGTTTTGTCTTTATCTTTGACCTTTTTGAGTCCTTGCGAGACCGCCATAAGGTGCAGGTCATGATTACCGAGCACGACTTTAGCACTGTCACCAAGAGAACGAACAAAGCGCAGTGTTTCTAATGATTTAGGACCTCGAGCGACAAGGTCGCCAGCTAACCAAAGTTGGTCATGTTCTACAGAAAAATTAACTTGCTCTAATAGCTGTTGAAGCTCGTCAAAACAGCCTTGGATGTCTCCAACAATGTAGTTAGCCACAGAGTCTCCTGATTAATTTAAGACGTTAGGAACAGCCAAGCGGAATGGATCAATCTCAGTGATGAATTCCTGTCCTTTTTCATCCAGTAACATGTAGTGTCCCTGCATGACACCAACTGGTGTTTCTAACGCAGTGCCACTGCTATAAGTATACTCGTCATTACCTGCGATAAAGGGTTGTTGACCAACGACACCTTCTCCCTCTACCGTCATTTGTTTACCGTTGGAGTCGGTAATCAACCAGCGACGACTGACTAATTGTACCGTTTGTTGGCTGAGGTTTTTTATTGTGATGACGTAAGCGAACACATAGCGTTGTAGCTCTGGATTGGACTGTTCTTCGATGTATTTGGTATGAACTTGAATCTTAATGCAAGGTTGAATGACGTCCATGTGCACTCCTCAGAAACGTAATATCCCAATAATAATAAGCCAAACCGGCAAGGGTTTGGCTTATCGTTTGAGTTCTTAGTGCTGCGGGTTATCCGCGAGCCAGTTCGCCATGGCGACGAATTGTTGTAGTGTCAAGTTTTCTGGACGCATGCCTGGGTTGATACCAAGCTCTTCCAACACCTCTGTACTGAGCAGAGATTTATAACAGTTACGTACTGTTTTACGGCGTTGGTTAAAGCCTTCACGACATACTCGCTCCAGCAAACGTAGATCTTTAGCTGGGCATGGAAGTTCTTCGTAAGGTACTAGACGAACAACAGCTGAGTCTACTTTCGGTGGCGGAACAAAAGCGGTTGGTGGCACTTCTAGCACTGGTACTACTTTACAGTAGTACTGCGCCATGACCGTTAGACGACCATAAGCCTTGCTACCCGGACCTGCTGCCAAGCGGTTTACTACTTCTTTTTGAAGCATAAAGTGCATATCTTGAATGTCTTTATGGAATTCAAATAGGTGGAACATCAATGGTGTAGAGATGTTGTATGGCAAGTTACCAAAGATACGCAGCTTGTTGTTTGGCTTCACCAGTTGAGTGAAGTCGAAACGCATCGCGTCGCCTTCATGGATAGTAAGCTTATCTGCCAATTCAGGATGGTTGCGTAGACGTTCTGCTAGGTCACGGTCCAATTCGATCACCGTGAACTTGTCGACTTCGCGACCAACAGGTTCGGTGATTGCACCTAGACCCGGGCCGATCTCAACCAGGTTTTGACCTGGTCTTGGGTTAATTGCTGATACGATACCGTCAATAATGTACGGATCGTTCAGGAAGTTTTGACCAAAACGTTTACGCGCTTTGTGTCCTAAATGGACATCATTTCTCATTGTTTCTTCTCTACCAATTCTATCGCATGCGTGAGCGCTGTTCGGAAGCTCCCTGTATCCGCTTGACCTGTCCCTGCCAGTTCTAATGCAGTACCGTGATCCACCGAGGTTCTAATAAAAGGTAGACCAAGAGTAATGTTTACTGAACGACCAAAGCCTTTGTACTTTAATACTGGCAACACTTGGTCGTGGTACATGCCTAAAACAGCATCAGCATCGTTTAAATACTTTTCATTGAAAATGGTATCTGCCGGTAATGGACCGATCAGATTGATTCCTTTTTCTTGTCGAATCTTTTCCAATGTCGGAGTGATGGTCTCGATCTCTTCGCGACCCAAACAGCCATCTTCTCCCGCATGTGGATTTAACCCGCAAACATAGATGTTTGGCTGCGAGATGGCAAATTTTTCTACAAGATCTTTATGAAGAATATCGATGATTTTTTCTAATCGCTCTTCCGTGACGGCTTTTGATACGTAAGCCAAAGGAATGTGCGTAGTGACAAGTGCTACTCTCAGTCCTTCAGTTGCCAGCATCATCACGACCAACGGTGTGTTGGACTTCTCGGCGAAGAATTCAGTATGACCACTGAAAGCAACGCCTGAGCGATTGATCACCCCCTTATGTACAGGGCCGGTGACAATAGCATCAAATTCATCATTCATACAGCCCAAAGCGGCTCTTTCTAGTGTTTTTAATACGTAGTGACCGTTAGCTTCATTGAGTTGACCAGCGATGACATTCTCTGCCATTTCGATATGGTCAACGATCAAGGTACCCGCTTTTTGGGCTTTGGGTGCTTCTTCTGGATTGTAATCAGTCAGTTGAACATCAATGCCGAGTAGTGCGGCACGTTCCAACAGCATGTTTTTGTCTGCGCAGACGACGATTTGGTGTGCCCAGTCTTCCTTAGACAAGGCGAGCACCAAATCGGGACCGATACCCGCAGGTTCCCCTGCGGTTACGACGATTCTGCGAATCGAATTAGTTGCCATCATTATCATCCACGATTTCAACGAATGCGCTTGCGCGTAGCTCTTGCATCCATGCGCCAGCTTCTTCATTAAACTTACGGTTAAATAGAATTCGGTATGCTTTGTTCTTCATCGCTGAATCCGTGCGGTCTACCTGGCGACGGTCTAGAACTTCAACAATGTGCCAACCGTGTACCGTTTTAAATGGTTCACTGATTGAGCCGATCGGTAGTGTTTCTACTTGGTGTTTAAATTCTGGCACGTATAGGTCAGGAGTTTGGTAACCTAGCTCACCATTTTGCGCTGCTGAACCAGGGTCTTGGCTGTATTGTGTCGCCAACTGAGCAAAGGTCGCTTCGCCTGCCTTGATACGACGAATAAAGTCATTTAGCTCTTTCTTCGCACCATCATCACTTAGGATTACCGTCGGTTTGATTAGGATATGGCGAGCATTTACTTCTGTTACTGCCACGGTTTCAAGACCTTTTACATCTTCAATTTTTAGGATGTGGAAGCCTACGCCGCTGCGGAATGGACCAATGATGCTACCTTTGTTTTGCATTTTGATCTGGTCTGCAAAGATGGTCGGCATTTCTTCTTTACGCATCCAACCCCAATCACCACCCTGTAGGGCTTTTGGACCTTTTGAATAGGTGTATGCCATTTCCGAGAAGTCAGCACCGTCTTTTAGTTTCTTAACCAAGGCTTTTGCTTCGGCTTCTACTTCTGACTTGTCTTTATCATCAGAGAAGCGAAGTTGAATATGACCAATTTTGTACTGAACGGTTGCATTGGTTTCTTTTGCCAGTTGGTCGGCAAGGCTATCTACTTCAGCAGGAAGAATATTGATACGACGACGCACTAGCGCATTGCGAGCTTCAGAAGCCGCAATTTCTTTACGGATCTGTTCACGAAACTCTGGGTAGCTTAGACCTTCAGCTTGAACAGATGCTGCAAGTTGCTCTACGGTCTGCTTGTTATTACGAGCAATTTCCGCAATTGCTTGGTTTAGACGGTTGTCATCGATACGGACGCCAATACGATCAGCTTCCTGTCCTTGTAGTGTGTCGATGATCAGTTTTTCTACCACTTGGTCTTTCAGCACACTTGCTGAAGGTAGGCTCTTGCCATTTTGACGAGCATTTGCCTGAAGTGTCTTCATCGCAGTATCGATGTCACTTTGAAGAATTACGCCGTCGTTAACGATAACCGCAACCTTATCAAGCTCTATTGGCGCAGCGGTTACACCACAAGAAAGTAGCGCGGTGAATAAGAGTGATTTCCAAATTTTCATTAAAAATTCCGTCAGTAATATAGATTAAGCGTCTTGCTATTGTTTAAGACGCCTAATTTGATTAATTGTTCAAATAGAATGGACGACCGTATTTGATTGCGTTGTCTGAGCCATCAAGCTCTTTCGCCGCAGTATCAGCTCGTTGGTTGGTTGCAAAACCTTGAATACCAAAGTTCACGCTGATGTTGTTTTCGTATTTTGGTGATGCGCCAGCACTGCCGATGGCTTTTTCATCCCAGCCAAGCAGTTGGTTGGAATATGTCAAACCAAAGTACCAACAGTCAGATTGGTAGCGCACGCTCGCCAACCATTCCATATCAATGTTTTCATTCAGGTCATAGTAGTACTGACCACTTGCAGACCAGCTTGGGTTGAACTCGTAAGCCGCTACAATACCCGCTTGTGAAATCCCCTTACGAGTGATCGTATCTAGGTTTTCGAGAATGATCGTATCTTCGATGTATTCTCGAGTGACGTAACGGTAGTTACCTTGAACAAAACCACCATTGAATTGGTATTCCAGCGTGCTGTTAGCAAGCTGCATTGCGCTCAAATCAATGTCGTATTGAATACCGCCGTGGTAGAACAGGTAATCGTTGTAGTTGAAGTCTGTTTCAATAGCCCAAGATGAGTAGTTTGAGGTCTCATCTGGCACGCTAGGACTGTTACTGATCTTGGTTTTCTTATCGAAGTAGTAGATCTGACCAAACGAGATATTGAGGCGCTCTTTATAGTCATCATCAAAGAATCGAGTACTTGCACCGTAACTCAACTGGTTTGCTGATGCGATCTTATCAATGCCACTGTATTTACGGCTGCGGAATAGACCATAGTAGTCAGTTTGCAGCAAGGTGGTATCGTAGTTGTAGATGTTCGTCTGATCTTCTTCAGGGACATACAAGTACTGCAACTGAGGCTCTAGCGTTTGTGTGTAGCCTTCAATCCAGCTAGTGTCACGCTCTAGATACATACGCGCATGCGTACGGAACTCTGGGATGACGCGTGATACGTTTTCATCAAGCTGGTTGCGTAAATTAGTATCTGTTAGCCCTGTTAAGTCTTGAGAGTAGTATGTCGATAGGACACGAGCTTCTGTAGTCCATGTCGCCCATGAGTTCGAAAGCGGGATAGTAAGACCTGGCTCTACGTGAACACGAGTTGCATCGGGCTTAGCTGTATCATCAGTATCAAAGCGGCTGATTTGGCTCTTCACGTCAAAGTTAACGTAATTGCCCATGAGTGGTGTGTAGTAGTTCAAATCCAACTGAGGCAGCAGACGGTATGGTTGGTTCTCGTCTTGAAGTAGGATTTGGAAATCACGAACTCGCAGTGATGCATCCCAGAAATTCGAACGGTATTGTACTTCACCTTCTTGAAGCAACTGACCATCTTCTCGGTTACCAATATCAGAGCTGAGATCTCGGAAGTAATCAATATCGCTGACTTTGGAGTAGTCTAAGTTGACTAACCATTGCTTGTTGATGATGCCTTCATGTTTGAACTGGTAACCCCAACGCGACTCGTCGTTGTACTTCTTGTCGCTGTTCATGTACTCGCCTTTGATTTCACCTTGTCCCCAACCATCGGTTAGGTAACGAAAATCAGCGTCGAGCTTGTTACCACGCTTCTGCATGTATAACGGGGTAATCGTCATGTCGTACTCAGGCGCGATGTTCCAATAGAATGGAATCTCAACTTCCATACCATCGTTGGAGCCATACGACAGAGAAGGGAATAGGAAGCCTGTCTTACGCGTATCACCAATTGGCATTGTTAAGTACGGTACGTAAAAAACGGGAACGTCCAATACTTCAAAACGAGGGTGGTGCAGTGTAGCGGTTTCTTCATCTTGGTCGACATCAATACCTGATGCGACTAATCGCCAAGAGTTATCGCCTTGAGGGCATGATGTGATAGAGCCGTCTTCCAGCTCATAAACGGATTGACCCGTACGTGCGATATACGCTGCGGTACCTCGACCTTGCTGGCAAAGGAATTGGTAGTCGGTATTTTCTAGCGAGAAGGTATCTCGGTTGATGTCGTTGGTGACACGATCAGAGCGCGCCTTCACCTTACCGTCATTGAAGGTTACGTTACCTTCCGCTACCACTACATTGTCTTGCTGATGAAGTGTCACGCTATCCGCAGTAATCTTCTTTGGTCCTTGCGTCACTTCTACGTTGCCGGAGTATTGGGCTTTGTCGCCATTGATCGCCTGAAGACTATCAGCTTGTACTACGACTGGGGAATTTAGCGCGTCCTCCTCACCACTTGTCTCGACCAAACATTGATCTGTGATGGGCATTTCCTGCACACTATCATTGATATTCGCTTCAGCTTGAGTGGTGGGTACAAACAAGGCGGTGCTGATAGAGGCCGCTAAAAATGTGCGGGAGAAATGTTGCATTGAATTGAACTTTCCTGTGTCACTACTACTCGATGGCTATAGGGCTTGTTGTACCCTAGCTTTATAGCCAAATGAATCAACTATAGTTTGCAATTATCCCAGAGCATGGACTCGCTGTGGCATAATGCCGATATAAAATAGCTGCAAAGATAAGCAGGCGAAATAGCCTGACCGTAAAAAAACTAATTCCATTATCATAAAGGAAATCGTTGCGTCCGGCACTATAAGACCGCCGTCGTCGATAAAAATTCATTGATAGAGAACACATAATGCATATTTTTGGCAAAATATTGGGTGCCTTTTTTGGCTTGTTACTCGGAGGTCCATTCGGTTTATTGTTTGGTCTATTTATCGGTCACCAATTCGATAAAGCACGTCGTTTGAGTCAAGCGGGGTTTTCTACTGGCGGTTTTGGTAAAGGTCCAAGCCAAGCTCAACGTCAGGAAGAATTTTTTAAAGCAGCATTCGCAGTAATGGGACATGTGGCTAAAGCCAAAGGGCAGGTAACGAAAGAAGAGATTCAACTTGCTTCAACGATGATGGACCGCATGAGCCTTCATGGTGAGCAACGCCGTGCTGCCCAAGATGCATTCAGAGAAGGTAAAGAGAGCGACTTTCCACTGGAAGAAGTATTGGTCCGAGTGAAGATTTCTTCAGCCGGTCGCTTTGATTTGCTGCAATTCTTTTTAGAGTTACAAATTTCTGCCGCATTTGCCGATGGTTCTATTCATCCGAGTGAGCGCAGTGTTCTACATAAAATTGCTCGTGGTCTTGGTTTCTCTTCCGAACAGCTAGAGCGACGTCTCAATATGCAAGAAGCGGCTTTCCGTTTCCAAAGCCAAGGTGGCTTCCATGGTCAGCAACAAGGTCAGTATCAATCTTCAGGTGCTGGGTGGCAGCAAGCGTCACAAGCAGACCAGTTGGCAGATGCCTATAAAATTCTGGATGTGTCTTCAGATGCAGACGGTAAAACCGTTAAGCGCGCTTACCGTAAATTGATGAACGAGCATCACCCAGATAAATTGATGGCAAAAGGTCTACCACCAGAGATGATGAACGTTGCGAAAGAAAAGTCGCAGGAAATTCAAAACGCGTACGATCTGATCAAAAAGGTGAAGGGCTTTAAATAAGCGCGTATTCTCATCAAATCTCAATAAAAAGGGCACCTAGTGCCCTTTTTTAGTTTCTGTCTGGTCTTTGGTTTGGTGATGGTTTCGAGCTTTCGGGTTAGCATGATCCAAAAGCGCATAGACCTACCAGTCCCCATTAATTGGCTTGATTTAGATTCCAATCGTATTCGTATTTTACTTTTCCAGAAAAGCCTTGGTATTGCGGTGCATATTGAGCAATGTGATTAAATACTTGTTCCTCACCGCCAAAATCTTCAGCAAACCAGTCATAAATGGAAGAAAGCTGCGCTGAATTACCTTTAATTGATACACCTTTACTACTGTTAATAAATGTTTTGGCTGCAGAGTCGAGTAGCGCCTGCGTGTTTTCAGCGGTGAAAGCTTGAGTTTGTAAATTTGGACATCCCAAGCTTGCACAATTCACTGCATAGTGTGTTCTCGGATCTTGCCAAATTGGACGCAAAATACGATGTTCAATGTCGTTTAAAGTCAAATCTTTACCATTCACCACCACAACTTCGTCTCCCCAAGGTCCAAAGCTAAATAGCCCGCCTAGTTTCGTAATGGAGTTAACAGGGTAGTTATCCAAAATTAGGTCAACGGTGATGGCGTTATAAAGGTTAACCCAATACGCGTATTGCTCTGCTTGATTGTATTGTAGGGGATCGAGTTTGGCTAAGCGTTGGATGTACTGTTTTAACTTCGCTTTATCCGTTGCTGAAACTTGGTTATAGCGAAATAACGTGTTTTCATCCTGCTCAACCAAATAGCGGTCTAATAGTTGTTGCCATTCTTGGTGAGAAATTTGTGTTTTGTTGGCTTGATTCGATTGCTTCCAATACGGCCACAAATCGGATTTCGGCGCAGAAAAAGCGGAGAAAGAGACGAGGGCACACAATATCAATAATAGACGCTTCATAATTGAACCTTTGGGTTAAACCTTGTTGATAGTGTAGACCTGTAGAAGAAGTAGTTTCTTTCTGAGGTAATGAAAATAAAAGAAAAAAGGCTGGCATAAGCCAACCTTGTATTTGTTTCAATCTCGATTTGAATTAGCTTAAGAAGCTTGGAATTTTCGCTTCGTATTCAGCAATCTTATCTTCGTGTTGAAGGGTCAGACCGATATTGTCTAAACCGTTCAGTAAGCAATGACGACGGAAGGTGTCGATTTCAAAACCATATTCTTTGCCGTTAGCACGAACGACATTAGCTTCTAAGTCCACTTCCACTTCAGCGCCTTCGTTAGCCTCAACAAATTGGAATATTTCATCCACTTCTTGTTCTGTAAGGCGAACAGGTACCATCTGGTTGTTGATGGAGTTGCCGTAAAAAATATCGGCAAAGCTAGGTGCAATCATCGCTTTGATGCCGTAATCGGCTAATGCCCAAGGGGCGTGCTCACGAGAAGAACCACAACCGAAGTTTTCTCGTGCTAGCAAGATAGAAGCGCCTTGGTAGCGCGGAGCGTTCATCACGAACTCTGGATTTGGCTGTTCGCCAGCATCATCTAAGAAACGCCAGTCATGGAACAAGTGTTTACCAAAACCTAGACGAGATACCTTTTGTAGGAACTGCTTAGGAATAATGGCATCGGTATCTACGTTCGCTGCATCTAGAGGAACAACTAAGCCTGTGTGTTGTTTAAAACCTGACATCTGTTCTCTCCTAGTCCTGGTTCTCAAAAGAAGTCAATTCGCGAATATCAACAAAGTGACCAGCGATTGCCGCTGCCGCTGCCATAGCAGGGCTAACCAAGTGGGTGCGACCATCACGACCTTGGCGACCTTCAAAGTTACGGTTTGATGTTGACGCACAACGCTCATGGGGACCCAAGCGGTCGTTGTTCATGGCCAGACACATTGAGCAACCCGGTAGACGCCATTCAAATCCTGCCTCTTTAAAGATAACGTCCAAGCCTTCCGCTTCAGCTTGGGCTTTTACTTGTTCTGAGCCCGGAACGATAAGAGCTTGAACATGCTCTGCGACTTTACGACCTTTCGCTACTTCTGCTGCTGCACGCATGTCTTCGATTCGTGAGTTAGTACAAGAACCAACAAAGACTTTATCGACGTTGTAATCTGATAACGACTTACCAGCTTCAAGTCCCATGTAAGCCAACGCTTTTTCAGCAGAGGCTTTTTCTACTGGATCTGCAAAGCTCTCTGGTGTTGGGATTGGCTGGTCTACAGCGATTACTTGACCTGGGTTTGTGCCCCAAGTGACTTGTGGCTTGATGTCTGCACCGTTCAGCGTTACTACGGCATCAAACTGAGCATCATCATCCGTTTTTAAGGTTTTCCAGTATTCCACTGCCGCATCAAATTCAGCACCCTGTGGCGAGAACTTACGACCTTTAATGTAATCGAATGTGGTTTCATCTGGTGCAATCAAGCCTGCTTTTGCGCCTAGCTCAATCGCCATGTTACATACCGTCATACGACCTTCCATGGAAAGATCAGTGATGGCTTCTCCACAGAACTCGACGACATAACCTGTACCGCCAGCAGCGGTGGTCTCACCAATAATGGCAAGTACGATGTCTTTAGCAGTGATGCCCGGGGCTACTTTGCCTTTCACTTCGATTTTCATCGTTTTTGCACGTGCTTGTTTTAACGTTTGAGTTGCTAGTACGTGCTCCACTTCTGAAGTACCGATACCAAATGCAAGTGAACCAAATGCACCGTGAGTTGCGGTATGTGAGTCACCACAAACAATGGTCATACCCGGTAGCGTAATGCCAAGTTCTGGTCCCATTACATGCACAATGCCTTGGTATTTGTGGTTAATGTCGTAAAGCGTAACGCCAAATTCTTCACAGTTTTTCGATAGCGTTTCCATCTGGATACGAGCCATCTCGCCGGAAGCATTGATGTCTTTTGTCGTCGTGGAAACGTTGTGGTCCATAGTCGCAAAAGTTTTGCTGACCTGACGCACTTTACGACCTTTTTCACGCAAGCCGTCAAATGCCTGCGGAGACGTCACTTCGTGTACCAAATGACGGTCGATGTACAAGATTGGGTTTTCCCCTTCTGCTGCGACGGCAACGTGTGCGTCGTAGACTTTTTCGTATAGTGTTTTGCCCATTGGTTTGCTTCCTTTCCTCGTTATCCTTGTCGCTTTGTTTTAGCACCAATGACTGAGAGGTAAGTCATTGGTGGATAGAGGATTTAGTATTTATTATGAATCTGTTCTGTATTATGAGTTTAAGATGTACTCAGCGATCTTATCGCCCATCTCAGATGTTGTAAGCGCAGGGTTGTCACCAGCAAGATCGCCCGTTAGCTCCCCAGCTGAAAGTGCTTTTGATACTGCGGCTTCAATGTCTTGCGCCGCAGTTTCTTCACCTAGGCTGTAACGCAGCATCAGTGCTGCTGATAGGATTTGCGCCACAGGGTTAGCAATATTCTTACCTGCGATATCGGGTGCACTGCCACCTGCTGGCTCGTACAGACCAAATTTACTTTCGTTTAGGCTTGCTGAAGGCAGCATACCCATTGAGCCAGTGATCATTGCACACTCATCAGAAATGATGTCGCCGAAGATGTTTGAACAAAGCATTACGTCAAACTGAGCTGGGTCTTTAATCAACTGCATTGTTGCGTTATCAATGTACATGTGTGACAGCTCGACATCTGGGTAATCTTTTGCGATTTCTTCTACCACTTCACGCCATAGGATTGAGCTTTGCAGAACGTTCGCTTTATCGATTGAACACACCTTCTTACGGCGTAGACGTGCAGATTCAAACGCAATTTTTGCGATACGTTCGATCTCAAAGCGGTGGTAAACCTCGGTATCAAATGCTTTTTCTGTTGCGCCTTCACCTTCACGACCTTTCGGTTGACCGAAGTAGATACCACCAGTTAATTCACGTACTACCACGATGTCAAAACCACGACCTGAGATGTCTGCACGAAGTGGTGAGAAGGCTTCTAGACCAGAGTGGATCTGTGCTGGACGAAGATTACAGAATAATTGGAAGTGTTTACGTAGCGGAAGTAGGGCACCACGTTCAGGTTGGTCATTTGGTGGTAAGTGCTCCCACTTTGGTCCACCTACTGAACCGAATAGGACGGCATCAGACTCTTCACACGCTTTGACTGTACTTTCTGGAAGTGGGCAGCCGTGATTGTCGATCGCAATACCACCAACATCATGCTCGTCACGCTCAAATGCAATACCGTGTTTCTTTTCGATTGCATCCAACACTTTATGCGCTTGTGCCATCACTTCTGGGCCGATACCGTCGCCAGGTAAAACGGCAATTTTGTATGATTTGTCTGTCATGTTAATCCTTTAATATTTCTAAATTTTTGAGCTTATCTAAACGAATTTGGTTGGAGTCTGAGATGTAAATCAGACCCCAATGAATCACATTAAACTGTCGCGATTTTCTTTTGCTTCATCTCTTCAATCTTATCGGCACGATGAATGCTGTTGATGACGTGTAATAGCGCTTGACCAGATGCTTCTACGATATCGGTAGAAACGCCGGTACCGTGGTACTTACGACCTTTGTAGTTGGCGATGATGTCTGCTTGACCAAGACCATCTTCACCTTCACCTTTTGCCGTTAGGTCGAACTTGTCTAGAACGATGTCGTAACCTGTCACGCGGTAGATACATTGGTATAGCGCATCAACCGGACCATTGCCGACTGCAGCCTCACACGTTTCCTCATCACCACATTGCATCTTGATGCTGGTGGTCGCCATTACGCTGCCTGATTGCACACTTAGGTAGTTCAATTTGTAGAAATCATCTTCTTCACGCAAGTTTGAGAAGTGCATTAGGGCTTCTAGATCGTAATCAAATACTTGACCCTTACGGTCGGCAAGCTTCAAGAAGTCCTCGTACAACGCATCTAAGTTGTATTCTTCTTCTTTGTAGCCCATTGAATCCATGTGGCTTTTCACGGCTGCACGACCACTTCGGCTGGTTAGGTTCAGAGCTTGGTTTTTAAGACCGATCGATTCAGGCGTCATGATCTCGTAAGTGTTTTTGTTCTTTAGCATCCCATCTTGGTGAATGCCTGAAGAGTGGCTGAATGCGTTGGCACCAACGATCGCTTTATTGCTCTGAATTGGCATGTTACATAGCTGACTAACCAACTTGCTGGTGCGGTGGATTTCGTCGTGTTTTAGACCGGTATGCACACCCATGAATTCTTGGCGTGTTTTTAGGATCATCGCGATTTCTTCTAAAGAACAGTTACCTGCACGCTCACCGATACCGTTAATGGTGCCTTCTACTTGTCGCGCCCCTGCTTGGACGGCTGCGATAGAGTTTGCGACTGACATACCTAAGTCATCGTGGCAGTGCACAGAGATGATGGCTTTGTCGATGTTGGGTACGCGGTTGAATAGGGTTTCAATGATGCCACCAAACTCACTTGGTACTGTGTAGCCAACGGTGTCTGGAATGTTGATGGTGCTTGCGCCCGCATCGATAGCGGCTTCAACCATGCGGCATAGGTTGTCGATTGGAGTGCGCCCTGCGTCTTCACAAGAAAACTCGACGTCGTCGGTGTAATTGCGTGCGTGTTTTACTGCTTTAACACCCATTTCAACCACATCGTCGTAGCTGCGGCGAAGTTTGTCCTGAACGTGAACAGTCGAAGTGGAGATGAAGGTGTGAATTCGGAAAGCATCAGCGACTTTTAGTGCTTCAGCGGCGGCATCGATGTCTTTCGCAACGGCACGCGAAAGGGCACAAACTCGACTATTTTTTATGTGTTTTGCGATGGTTTGTACGGACTCGAAATCACCTGGTGAAGAGACAGGAAAACCCGCTTCGATAACATCAACGCCCAGCCTTTCAAGCGCATAGGCAATCTGCAGTTTTTCTTTAACCGTCAAGCTTGCTGACAACGCTTGTTCGCCATCACGCAATGTGGTGTCGAATATAATGACCTGATCGTTCATGTTTGCTTCCTTCATGATTTTTGCACTTTTGCGCAAGTTAATCGTTTACTTCCGGTATTTAGATATAAAAAAACCCGCATTTGCATGCGGGTTTCTAAGAAATTGGTGTGGTTATTTTTCTTCCACAGCCTACCCGCGCGAACTGGTCACGATCAGGAGGAGGCTAAGCAGGATAGAAAAACGTGCTGACATAGTTGTTAAGCATTCCACAAAATTAAGTTAACAAATTAGTACCGCACTCAATGGAGCACGTCAACCCTAAAGTTGATTTTTTATTCATATCGGATCAGTAGGTGAATTAATCTTCTATCAATGATGGACGTCTTCAATGTGAAGAAAGGGGAGATGTTTGTGCTACAACAATTATTGCCGCGACTAAGATCACGCTCACCATCTTCTTCTCATTGTTTTGATACTGCATGCTTTGCGAGCTATCACACAAAGGAGGCAATTGGTTGGCATAAATTCAGCAGAGCGATTTATAGTAGAACGGTTGTATCTACCGAATTTTTGAGGCAAATAGGTTAGGGATTAATGGATTTAGCGAAACAACTTGGACGTTCTGCGCTGGCTCTAGCTCTGGTTTCTTTATCTGGGTGTCAGTTACTTCAATTTGGGCAACCGACAGAGGCGACCTCTTCAGTGGTGGCGAGCGATCATGCTCATAGTGTCTTGATGATCAACCACCAAATGGATGAATACTTGAGTGAAGATGGACGTGAATCCTTTCTAAATCAAATGCTGGTGGCGTTAGAGTCGGATAACCGTGACAAGTTTAAAGGTAAAGATCCAGACACTTACTCTTGGTGGAAGATCCGTGTCCAGCCAAATCAATGGAAGGAAGCAGAAGTAAGTCGTCCTATTGTAGAGGGAGTGGATACGTCAAATACACTTGAATTTATGGATGTTTCATATCGCTCAAAGACCACTCTTAATTTGCGAGCAAAACCGAGCTTAAAAGGAGAGAAGCTGGGAGAGCTAACCAAAGGTGAGGTCTTTAATGCTCTTGCTAAAGTGGAAGGCGAACCATGGTTGCTGGTCGAACAAAAAGGTGTGATTAGAGGTTACGTACACAAAGACTACGCTCGTAGTAATGTCGTCAACCGAGACATTTTGTCGATCAAGCCTAATCCACTATTAAAGCATAATGTTGAGCCAAGCGAACAAGGGAAAAACGAATTGTTCGGTAGCTATACTTGCCGTGATTTGAGCTATGAGCTCACGAAAGATGGTCACATGACCACCGGCTCGCTTAGAGCATGTCGTAAACAAAGAAAGATCTGGTACATCGATGCACCAGTCTCTGCTTCCAATCAGTCTTGATCTTTTATGCTCAGATCTTCTGGGTGAATATCTTCGTACTTATGAGCTCGGTTGATCAACGTAACGATTACCGAGCTTAGTGCTACTCTTAACTCCCGCCGTTTTTTCTGCCCTGCTGCAAATGATAACGTGTCATTAATTATCCAAATTCTCGTCATGTAGTTGTCACCTTACACGCCTAGTTTTCATATAAAGGTCAAAGTAAAGGAATGTTACATGCGAGCTTTAGAGACAATTAGCCAGCCAATGGCAAGCATTGCTAAATTTGATTTGGCGTTCTCCAGTGTGTGTTTACAACATCGATTTAATCAGCAAGTCGCGAATATCAGTAAAGGAGTTTCTCATAGTGGGGATGGACACCTCTATGTGGTGTTAGGGTTGTTAGCTTGGCTACTTGATAAGCAACATGGTCATTGGTTCTTGATTACCGGGTTAACCGCATTTGCCATCGAATTACCCATTTACTGGGTGTTGAAAAACAGCTTTAAGCGCCGTCGTCCTGAGGAATTGAGCGCGTTGCTTCCTGCCTTTATTACTCCTTCTGACCGCTACAGCTTACCGTCAGGTCATACTGCGGCGGGCTTTTTGATGGCGACGCTCATTCATCATTTTTATCCAGACTTAGGCATATTTGCTTTCACTTGGGCAGCCTTGATTGGGACATCACGTATTCTGCTTGGCGTGCACTTTTTTACTGACATTATCATTGGTGCTTTGTTGGGGAGCCTATGTGGTTCTTTGGCAATTGGGCTCATTGGAGGTTAATGGATGAAAATTCTGTATGGTGTTCAAGGCACAGGAAATGGTCACATCGCCCGCGCAAGAGCCATGAGTAAAGCTTTTCAAACTCACGACGTGCAGGTTGATTTTCTTTTCTCTGGACGCGAACCAGAAAAGTACTTTTCAATGGAGTCTTTTGGAAACTATCAAACTCGGCGTGGCTTTACCTTTGTGACAGAGAAAGGCGCCGTGAGCTATGCTAAAACGGCATTACGCAATAACTTGGTTCAGTTTATCCAAGAAGTAAACCAGCTGGATTTGTCTTCTTATGATCTGGTGATCAATGATTTCGAACCCGTCTCGGCTTGGGCTGCTCGTAAGCAGAACAAACCTTGTATTGGTATCAGTCATCAAAATGCATTCCGCTACCCAGTACCTCTTAAGGGGGCGAGTTGGTTGGATAAATCCGTCATAGAGCATTTTGCTCCTTCGCAACACCACCTAGGCTTGCATTGGTATCACTTTGATCAGCCGATCTTACCACCTATCGTTCATACGCTTGAGCAAACGAGTGGTAATGATGACTTTGTTCTCGTCTATCTTCCGTTTGAATCAATAGAAGACATCAGCGATTTGTTGTTCCATTTTAATCAACAGTCTTTTGTCTGTTATCACCCGAACGTGATTGAGTGTGAGCAAGTGGAAAATATTGAACTAAGACCTCTGTGTCACACTAACTTTCAATCTCATTTGCAACGTTGTAGTGGAGTGATTGCCAATGGTGGTTTTGAACTGCCATCGGAAGCCCTTTCTCTTGGCAAGAAGCTATTACTTAAACCGCTTTCTGGGCAATTTGAACAGCAAAGTAACGTCGCAACATTGGAAGATTTAGGGCTAGCATCTTCGATGGAAAATCTTGATATTTCGACGGTACGTCAGTGGTTGAAAGAACAACAAGCAGAAAGCGTGAAGTATCCTGATGTTGCAAAAGCGATCGCCAACTGGGTATTACAAGGTGCTTGGGATACACCTGAAAAACTCTCTGAACAACTATGGGAACAAGTCGATTTTCCGAGTTACGTATCGAATATTTAACGTCCGATTTATCTTCTAAGTTGCAGTCATTCACGCGCTGATTGGCTGCATTTTTATGCCTTCTATATCATTTCTATTCACGGTCATTTTGCTGACTCTTTAACTGATTTGCATGTTTTGTGAACTTAACTATTGATGCTGGTTTTTGAACGCAAATGCAAACAATAAGCAGGGTAAATGGGTTGTATGATCCCTGTAGATTGTCATTAACGTGCTAAATAGGTTGTAAGAAACCTCTGATTTAGGCGTTTTATACTTTTTTATGTTTTTCTTAACGATATGATAAATATGGAATAAATAACTAATTGGCTAAAATTTAATGATTAAATATCAATCTAGTTGCGAAACCTTGATTGATTAGTTGATAGTACGGTTCGAGCCGGAAATATCTGGACGATAAATATAATACAAATTCGGTTTTCTATTCCTTAAAAAATGATTTGAATCCAGCCACGGTCGTTTGTGTGCAAAGAGATTCTATTCGTTAAGAATTCATTGAACCAAGTTGACGATTACATAAGAGGCGCACTCCATGTTAGATAAAAAAGACGCGATGAGCGCAATTGCTAGCTACCGTATGGAAAGCACATTGCGTGGTGTAGATTTAAACCTATTGACCGTATTTGATGCAGTGATGCAAGAGCAAAATATTACTCGTGCAGCACATAACCTTGGCATGTCACAACCAGCAGTAAGTAATGCGGTTGCTCGCCTAAAAGTAATGTTTAATGATGAGCTATTCATGCGTCAGGGTCGTGGTATTCAGCCAACTCAGCGTGCTCGTCAACTGTTTGGTCCTATCCGCCAAGCACTACAGCTTATTCGTAACGAACTTCCAAGCTCAGTTTTCCAACCTGAGTCTTCAACTCGTCTGTTTAAACTGGCGATTTGTAGCCCATGTGATATGCGTTTCGCACCGAGAATCATGGCTAATATTAACGAGCAAGCACCAAGCGTACAGCTACACCTAGATGCGGAATTTGATCGCCTTCTATCTGAGCGTATGCGCTACCAAGAAATCGACTTCGTAATTGACTACGCACGTTTTGATGATCAAGGTTTCTCAAGTACTGAAATCTTTAAAGATGAGCTAGTGGTTATTGCTTCTAAGACGCACCCTCGCATCCAAGGTGGTGTATCTGCTGAGCAACTGATCAACGAGAAACACGCGAAGCTATCACGTGTACATGGTCAACGTAGCTTCTCTGAGCAAGCGTACCGCGAACTTGATTGCCAAGCCGCTTATGAAGGTTCAAGCCTAAGCAACCTGCTATACGTAGTAAGCCAATCTGAGCTTGTGACTATCGCTCCTCGCTGGATGGCTGAGAATGCAGTGAACAGCGACCAGTTGCAAATCCTAGATTTCCCATTTGAAAACAAGGAAATCAGTGGTTACCTAAGCTGGCACGAATCAAGTGAGAAGGACAAAGGCCACATCTGGTTACGTGACCAACTTATGATCACTTGTGGTGAAGTTGTTGCGCTTAAATAAGCTGAATTTTTAGCCTGATCAACTGGTCAGACTGGACTTGTAATCATCAATTTTTACAATTCCTTGCCCCTGAGAGAACGCCGTCTCTCAGGGGCTTTTTATGTCCGCTATTTAATAGTCGAAACAGCGACTTAAGTTGATTAAACCTTCAGCAGTTAAAGACCTGCTATGCTCTCATTAGTGATAGTCGTCTCTTAATAATGATAAGTTTGATAATGGTCAGTTGCGTTTTTAAGCGTCGAGGTTACACTTGTGCGCTCAAATAGCTTACGCCTGTAAGCCAAAAGGTAATGTAAAGAATGGCCAAGTTAGATTTTCATATCGTAAAACGTATTCGTGAACAAATTGCGAAGGGTAGTACTCGTGTTGCGCTTAAACATAAAGTCGGCGACACATGGCAAGGTATTACTTGGGAGCAGTTTGGTCAGCAAGTAGATGCTTTGTCACTTGCGCTTTTGGCTCAGGGATTGGGCGTTCAAGATAAGATCGGTATTTTCTCAAATAACATGCCGCAATGGACCATTGCTGATTTTGCAGCACTGCAATTGCGTGGCGTTACCGTACCTATCTATCCAACTAACACCGCAGCTCAATCGGCTTACATCATTGATAACGCAGACGTCAAAGTGTTGTTCGTTGGTGAGCAGCCACAGTTTGATGCCGCGGTTAGCATTTTCGATGAATGTAAGCAGCTAGAACTGATCGTTGCGATGTCAGATGATATTGACCTAGGCGATCATGCATTTGCCATGACATGGAAAGACTTCGTTGCTAAGGGCGACGTTAGTCACCAAGCTGAGCTAGAAACTCGTTTAGAACATGCGCAAGAAGAAGATCTACTGACCCTGATTTACACCTCTGGTACCACAGGTCAACCGAAAGGTGTAATGCTAGATTACGCGAACATCTCTGCCCAACTTGAAGGTCATGATGAGCGCTTGAGTTTAACTGAAGACGACGTATCGCTGTGTTTCTTGCCATTATCACACGTGTTTGAGCGTGCATGGACATTCTATGTGCTTTATAAAGGTGGTACCAACTGCTACCTGCAAGACACCATGCAAGTACGTGATGCCCTGAGTGAAGTACGCCCAACCGTGATGAGTGCGGTTCCTCGTTTTTATGAGAAGATCTTCTCTGCGATCCACGAGAAAGTGTCACGTGCACCATTCCATCGCAAAATTATGTTTACTTGGGCGGTCAACATGGGTGCGAAGATGGCTGCTTGTCATCAAGAAAACCGCAAGCCATCACTGATGCTACGTAAATCTTATGCTTTGGCAGACAAACTAGTGTTGAGCAAGCTACGTGCATTATTGGGTGGACGCATTAATTTCATGCCATGTGGTGGCGCGAAGCTAGATGAAACCATTGGGCGTTTTTTCCACGCAATTGGCATCAATGTTAAGCTTGGCTACGGTATGACAGAAACCACGGCAACCGTATCTTGTTGGGATGATCAATGCTTTGATCCGAGCTCTATCGGTATGGCAATGCCAGGCGCTCAAGTTAAGATTGGTGAAAACAACGAAATTTTAGTGCGCGGTCCAATGGTGATGCGTGGCTACTACAAAATGCCAGAGGAAACTGAGAAGACGTTTGACGAACATGGCTTCTTGAAGACTGGCGATGCAGGCTACATTGATGAAAATGGCAACTTGTTCATTACTGACCGCATCAAAGAACTGATGAAGACTTCAAACGGTAAGTACATTGCACCTCAAGTCGTAGAAGGTGCAATCGGTAAAGACCACTTCATTGAGCAGATTGCTGTCATCGCAGATACACGTAAATTTGTATCGGCTCTGATTGTTCCGTGTTACGACTCACTTGAAGAGTATGCGAAAGAACTAAATATCAAGTACCACGATCGTGTTGAATTGATCAAACATCATCAGATTGTTGAGATGCTTGAGAAGCGTGTTAATGACCTGCAGAAAGAACTGGCTAAGTTTGAACAAGTTAAGAAATTCAAACTTTTACCTAAAGCATTCTCGATGGATGATGGTGAGTTGACCCCAACACAAAAACTTCGTCGTAAAGTCATTAACGACAAATACCAAGACGAAATCGAAGAAATGTACACTGAAAAGTCTGATAAAAAGTAACTTAAGCTAACTTAGATTTCAGATTGATGAAAATGTCCCCAGTTGCCTGATATTGTGCTGCTGGGGATTTTTTATGACCGTCTTTCACACTTTTAGTTGTGACTTATGAAGGAAGTTTCGCTGAAAGTTGCCATTTCTAGTGAAATTATTCACTTTATTTTCTTTTGGTTTCTTATCTTGATTCTATTTTGCGCTACTTAGTTAGCGTCAAACCCTGCCTTTGTTCTGATTTATAGCATCTTGTTTAAAATTTGATTCAACTCTCATTAGACCCGTTGATAATAAAACGTTACATTTGTTGTGTTACCTTGCGTTTTGTTATGACAGACGTAAGACATAGCTGAAAAAGTGGAAGTATTTCTATTAGGCTACGAATAAGACCTAGACTATGTAAAACCAGACCAAACCGTTGGCCTTACGGTGAGGAAAACTGGTAAGGAGAGCAAATTATGACAGCAATGTTGTCAGGCGCAGAGATGGTTGTGCAATCTCTGATTGAAGAGAGCGTAGAGCAAATCTTTGGTTACCCTGGCGGGTCCGTTTTAGATATCTACGACGCACTGCACGCCAAAACCGATCAAATCAAACACGTACTAGTAAGACACGAACAAGCCGCTACCCATATGGCAGATGGCTATGCGCGAGCGACGGGCAAGCCCGGAGTCGTACTGGTATGTTCTGGTCCTGGTGCAACCAATACCATCACAGGTATTGCGACTGCATACATGGATTCAATTCCAATGATTGTTATCTCAGGTAACGTACCAAACAACCTGATTGGTAATGATGCCTTCCAAGAGTGTGACATTGTGGGTGTTTCACGCCCTGTTGTGAAACACAGCTTCCTCGTCAAGAAAGCGGAAGACATTCCTGAAACGATCAAAAAAGCGTTCTACATCTCGACAACAGGTCGACCTGGACCGGTTGTGATTGATTTGCCGAAAGATATTTTGAACCCGCAAATCAAGCTTCCTTACGAGTACCCAGAAAGCATTTCGATGCGTTCATATAAGCCAACGACGTCTGGTCACAAAGGTCAGATCAAAAAAGCGTTGAAGTCGCTTGTTGAAGCGAAGAAACCAGTATTGTACATCGGTGGTGGGGCGGTAATTTCCGGTGCGCATGAGCATATTCAAACGCTATCGGAGCAGTTAAACCTTCCTGTTGTAAGCACACTAATGGGGTTAGGTGCCTTCCCGGGTACACATAAAAACTCGCTTGGTATGCTAGGTATGCACGGTACTTACGAAGCTAACATGGCGATGCATGAAGCGGATCTTATCTTTGGTATTGGGGTACGTTTTGATGACCGTACGACTAATAATCTAGAGAAGTATTGTCCGAATGCTAAAGTGATGCACATTGATATTGACCCATCTTCTATCTCGAAAAATGTGAAAGTTGATTTGCCTATCGTAGGTTCTGCTGAAAAAGTATTAGCGACCATGGTTGGTCTGCTCAACGAGCAGGGCAATAACAACGATCAAGAAGCGATAGGTCAGTGGTGGGAAGACATTCAAGTATGGCGAGATCGCAACTGCTTGGCGTATGAGACATCTCCTGAGCGCATTAAGCCGCAACAAGTTATCGAAACACTGCACAAGCTAACCAAGGGAGACGCTTACGTTGCGTCTGATGTGGGACAGCACCAGATGTTTGCGGCGCTGTACTATCCATTTAATAAGCCACGCCGTTGGATTAACTCGGGTGGTCTCGGCACAATGGGCTTCGGTCTACCTGCTGGTATGGGTGTGAAATTCGCAATGCCAGAAGAAGAAGTGGTGATTGTGACTGGTGATGGCAGTATCCAAATGAATATTCAGGAGTTGTCGACGGCCATGCAATACGACATCCCTGTAAAAATCATTAACTTGAATAACCGTTTCCTAGGCATGGTAAAACAATGGCAAGACATTATTTATCAAGGTCGTCACTCTAACTCGTACATGAGTTCTGTTCCTGATTTTGCAGCGATTGCAGAAGCTTATGGTCACGTCGGTATTCGTATCGAAACGCCAGATCAGCTAGAAGCGGGTCTCCAAAAGGCGCTCGACATGAAAGATCGTTTGGTGTTTGTCGACATCAACGTAGATGAAACCGAACACGTTTACCCAATGCAGATCAAAGGCGAGGGTATGGACAAGATGTGGCTAAGCAAAACGGAGCGTACTTAATATGAGACACATTATTTCTTTGTTAATGGAAAACCAGCCAGGTGCTTTGTCTCGCGTTGTCGGTTTGTTTTCTCAGCGTGGTTACAACATTGAATCGTTGAACGTATCACCAACTGATGACGAAACACTGTCGCGTCTAAATATCACGACTAACTCTGATGAAATGCAGTTGGAGCAGATTCAGAAGCAACTGCATAAGCTGATCGATGTGCTCAAAGTGCAAGAAGTTACGGAATTTGACCACATCGAGCGCGAACTGATGATGGTCAAGGTAAAAGCGAGTGGTTTTGCTCGTGCTGAAGTGAAGCGTACCGCGGATATTTTCCGTGGTCAGATTGTTGATGTCACGGCTTCTCAATACACGGTGCAACTTGCGGGTACCAGTGAGAAACTGGACGCTTTCATCCAAGCGATTTCGGAAGTTACGGAAGTGGTCGAAGTGGCTCGAAGCGGTGTCGTAGGCATTGCTCGCGGGGAACGTTGCCTCAAGCCTTAATGAAATCTGATGCATTTAAGAAAAGCCATCGTTGTTCGATGGCTTTTTGTTTAGAAAATAACAAACAGTGATATAATTGCTGCTTTCGTAATCAATGTGAGTAGTAGAACGCGTGAAAGTCAGGAAGTTAGTCAGCGCTTTGTTGGCGACGACGCTATTTTTTAGCGCGCTCATCTCAATCTACTACTATCAGAAATATCAAACGCTGTTAGCGGATAACGTCAAGAGCACCGCTAAAGAGGCTCTTCATCAACTCGCGTATTCCGAGCGAGAATATAACAACGTTCAAGATCAAATCTCTTCCATCAGTGATCTACTCGGTCATAGCCAAAGCCTTTACGATTATTTGCGTGATCCTAGCGACAAAAATCTCGCCATTTTACAAGAGGTGTGGAGCTCAGTCGCCGTTAACCAAAAATGGTATCGACAGATACGTTTCCTAAACCTTGAAGGGCAAGAGAACGTACGGATTAATTACGACTTCAAAACGGGCATTGCTGCGCCAGCTCAGGTTTTGCAAGATAAGTCCGAGCGAGCTTATTTCCAATTCGCTCAGAATCTTAGCAATGACCAGATCGGTTCTTGGGGGATAGAGTTAGAACGAGAAAATAGTGAGCTCGTTTATCCGTACAGTCCATCGATTCGTATCATGATGCCTGTTGCGATGGATGGCACGCGCGAAGGCTATCTGGTACTGAACATCAACGTTCAATATTTATCGTCACGTTTAAATTACTCACCTGTAAGAGATTTTAACATCGAGCTTATCAACCAAGCGGGTTACTACGTTGCGAGCTCTCATAATGACAAGCTGTATGGCGATATTATTCCTGCTCGCTCTCGATTCAACTTTGGTTTGCTTCACCCCAAAGTTTGGCAGAACATGGGGGCAGAAAAGATGGGCTACGAATACGATGGTAACCATCTGGTGATCTTTAATACGATTAACTTTGTGCCGGGGGAGTCTCTTCATTTAATTATCGATCTTTCGCAAGAACAGCTCTTAGAGCGAGCTGATCGAGACATTGATGACTTATTGCAAGAAGCTCTCTTTGTTTTAAGCTTGATGCTGGTTTTCGCGCTCCCGATAACAACTTTAGCACTGCACTATCGTCGCCATAGCATTGAGTCCAAGCTGGCTCGAGCGGCACTGGATGGCATGACCGCAGTGATGATATCGGATACTTCACACCGAATTATGATGGTTAACCAAGAGTTCGAAAACATGATGGGTTATTCGAATTCTCGCTTACGAGGCTGGAATGCCCACAATCTGATTTTTATCCCCGAAGACATTGAAAATATTCTGGCGATTTGGAATCAACTGGGTGTTGAGCAAGTATGGGAAGGTGAGGTGCGTTGTCGTACTAAACTTAATCATGTGTTTACTGCCATTATGCGTATTCAAGCCATTATGGCAAAGTCTGGTAAGGTCAGTTATTACATCTCTTCACTGGTGGATATTTCGGAGCGTAAAGAGCTAGAAGAAAAGCTGCGCAACTTAAGTGAGAAAGATGGTTTAACTAGCCTTTGGAATCGTCGTAAATTTGAAGAGCAGCTTGCACAATATACCAACTTGGTTGAACGCTATCCGAATACACCCACGACTTGTTTAGCCTTGTTTGATATCGACCATTTCAAGCGTATCAACGATGAACTGGGGCATGATGAAGGCGACAAAGTCATTTGTACGGTGGCTGAAACTTTACTTCGTGGGGTGAGAAGCACCGACTTCGTGGCTCGAGTTGGCGGAGAGGAGTTCGCGGTGATCATGCCGCACACTACTACGCAAGAGGCGGAAGTGGTTTTGAATCGCTTGCGTGTTGCAGTAGAGCTAAGTAGTGACCGTTCAGTGACCGTAAGTGTGGGTTACAGCGATGTGACTGCGGATAGAACTCGCAGTTACAAATGTGCCGATATTGCCCTGTACGAGTCAAAAAGTGCAGGGCGGAACCGAGTGTCGATTTGTCACAGTTTTGATGACATTGCTTAGAGGCGATGAGAAAAAGCAGTAATTGGCTTCTCTAGCAAATAAAAAAATCGGGATAACCCCGATTTTTTGCTATCTATTGGGCGACGATATGATTAAGCCGTTTCTAGCTCTAGTACGGTTTCAATACGCTGCATTGAGCTCAATAAATGCTTATCAAGCAGTGTCATTGCTTCTTCGCTGTTCTTCGCAAGAACAAGCTTCATGATCATCTCATGTTCATCAATGTTGAACAGAGCATCTTGCTCAGAGTTCAATGTTTGCATCGCAAAGTAGCGGTAGCGTTTGATTTGGTTTATCAGATCACTGAAGAACTCAAACATGTTCTTTGAATCAGCACCTTCCAACAAAGAGACGTGGAACTGATGGTGGCGCTCTTCCCACTCTTTCCAACAGAATGTTTCGTCAAAGTTCAGACGAGATAGCTTATGGTATGACGTTAGCACGTCCAATTCCCAGCTTTCATCACCCGCCAAGATTGCTTTCTTAAGCAGTACAGAAGAAACCACACGAAGGCTTTCGTATAGGTCGTTCAATTCTTTTTTGCACACAGGCGCAACCCAACAGCCTTTTTGTGGCTCAAGCTTTACATACTTGCTCCAAGACAGTTGCACAAGTGCTTCGCGGATAGGTGATGCACCAACGTTGTATTTCTCTTTCAGGTCAGCAACCACAAGCTTTTGACCTGGCTTTAATTCACCCGTCAGGATGTCCTGACAGATCATTTTCGAAACTTTGTCGGTAAGAGTAGGACTGGACACAAGCAACCTCATGAAATTTTATTATCGTGACGACAACTAAACAGTACGTAGTTCGGTTGTGATTGATAATACAGCGTACTGATTATGAGGGCAAGATTAAATATATAAAAAAAGAGGGCCGAAGCCCTCTTTTTTATTGAACTGATGATTGAATTCTTCAGTCTTATAGAACGTGTACAGAAGCTGTGTTCGTTGTGCCTGAAGCTACTAGAGCACCAGAAACCATAACAACGATATCGCCTTTGTTACCTAGACCTGATTCTAGAGCAAGTTCTTTACCTGCTACGTAGAACGCGTCAGTGCTTTGGATAGACTCAACAACTACTGGAGTAACACCTTTAGTTAGAACTAGCTGTGCAGCAGTCTTAGTGTTAGTCGTTAGTGCTAGGATGTTTGCAGTTGGGAAGTACTTACGTACTGAACGTGCCGACTTACCACCTTCAGTTGCAACAACGATAAGTGGAGCAGCTAGTTTTTCAGCTGTGTCTACCGCGCCTTTACATACTGCTTCAGTGATGCGAAGACGTGGGCTGTCTAGACGAGAACCTAGCTCAGCTTTTAGAGCTGAATCAGTACGGTTCGCGATTTGAGCCATGATAGTTACCGCTTCAACTGGGTACTTACCTTTAGCAGTTTCACCAGAAAGCATAACTGCGTCAGTACCGTCCATTACCGCGTTAGCAACGTCGCCAGCTTCCGCACGAGTAGGACGTGGGTTGTTGATCATAGAATCAAGCATTTGAGTTGCAGTGATAACCATCTTACGTGCACGGTTACACTTCTCGATCATCATCTTCTGAGCGAAGATTACTTCTTCAGCTGGGATTTCAACACCTAGGTCACCACGAGCAACCATGATGCCGTCAGAAAGCTCTAGGATCTCGTCGAAGTTATCAACACCTTCTTGGTTTTCGATCTTAGAGATGATGTGGATGTTCTCGCCGCCGTTTGCAGCAAGTACTTCACGGATTTCTTGAACGTCAGAAGCTTTACGGATGAAAGAAGCAGCTACGAAATCAACGCCTTGCTCACAACCGAATTTAAGGTCGTTCTTATCTTTTTCAGATAGTGCAGGTAGGTTTACAGAAACGCCTGGAAGGTTAACACCTTTGTTTTCGCCTAGAGCACCGTTGTTAAGAACTTTACACTTAACTTCAGTTTCAGAAGTTGCAAGCACTTCCATTTCGATTAGACCGTCGTCTACTAGGATAGTGTTACCAACGTTTAGGTCGTTAGCAAAACCAGCGTAAGTTACTGCAACTTTGTCTTTGTTACCTACAACTGAGATGTCAGTTGTGAAAGTGAATTCTTGACCAGCTACTAGATCAACGTCGTTGCCGTCTTCTAGTTTGATAGTGCGGATTTCTGGACCTTTAGTGTCTAGAAGGATTGCAAGTTGTTTGCCTGTAGCTTCCATTACTTGGCGGAAGTTCGCGATACGAGTGCCGTGCTCTGCGTAGTCACCGTGAGAGAAGTTAAGACGCATAACGTTCATGCCAGCGTTTACTAGTTCAGTTAGCTTCTCTACAGATTCAGTTTTAGGGCCAATCGTACAAACGATTTTGGTCTTTTTCATGGAAGATACTCTCCGGTAAGTATAGTTACAATTTGAAAGTCGGTTGTTTACTCTGAAGTTAGGGCGTTTTGATGACATTTAGTGCCTGTCACCCACCGATTTTCCGCCGCATTATTGGAACTTCAGATTCTGTAAGTCTTTCACCAAGTTTAGTCATTTTATGACTAAAAGATCGGCGATTTTGGTTACCTTTTTGTGACTAATCCCACTTTATATGCAGAAAGTTGCAAAAAAATAACCTTCAATTCTGTAATTTTTTTTCTTTTCGGTGGCGAATTCTACCACCGAATGAATCCAATATCACTGTTTAAGAATTGTCTTAGGACAAGGTTTTATCGAGAAATATTAATTTTTTGGATCGAAATAAATGGACTTAAAAGTTTCGTTTTGACTATAATAAATTTCAAACCGAAACTTAAAATCAAAACATAAATGTCGAAACGAAACACTCAACTAAGAAGACACGCCATTTCTAACCTAGTAAATGAGCTTGGGGAAGTCAGCGTTGATGAACTGGCGCAGAAATTTGAAACCTCAGAAGTCACGATTAGAAAGGACTTAGCTTCTTTAGAGAAAAATGGACAACTTTTGCGCCGTTACGGTGGTGCGATTTCGATTCCAACCGAAGTTATTCATGAAGAATTGAGTCCAATTGTTTCGAGTCGAAAGTTAAGTCTAGCAAAAGCGGCAGCATCACTGATTCGTGATCATAACCGAATTGTGATCGACAGTGGCAGCACAACAGCGGCATTGATTCAGCAATTAAACGACAAACGTGGTTTGGTTGTAATGACCAACTCGTTGCATGTCGCAAATGCACTTAACGAATTAGAGAGCGAACCTACCCTGTTAATGACAGGTGGAACTTGGGATACGCACTCAGAATCCTTCCAAGGCAAAGTAGCCGAATCTGTACTAAGAGCTTACGACTTTGACCAGCTGTTTATCGGTGCTGATGGTATCGATTTAGAGCGCGGAACCACAACGTTCAATGAATTGGTTGGCTTAAGCAAAGTCATGGCAGAAGTCTCTCGTGAAGTCATTGTCATGATCGAGTCTGAAAAAGTCGGACGCAAAATTCCGAACTTAGAGTTGGCTTGGGACCAAATTGATGTATTGGTTACCGACGCAGAGTTACAGCCAGAACACAAAGCACAGATTGAACAACATGGCGTAAAAGTCATTTGCGCCTAATCTAACTAAGTAAACAGTTTCATATTTCACTTCCCTCTGGATAAAGGCCTTTGCTTGCTGCCTCTATTTGAAACCATGGCTAGGGAAGAACAAAACTACAAACGGAGATAAACACATGTGTGGAATCGTAGGTGCAGTAGCACAACGAGATGTTGCAGAAATTTTGGTTGAAGGTCTACGTCGCTTGGAATACCGCGGTTATGACTCAGCGGGCGTAGCGATCGTTGATGGCGAAACCAACCTAACGCGTATTCGTCGTCTAGGTAAGGTACAAGAGCTGGCAGACGCAGTTGATCAAGCAAAAGTGATCGGTGGTACTGGTATCGCACACACTCGTTGGGCAACACACGGTGAGCCTTCAGAAGTGAACGCACACCCACACATGTCTGGTGACATCGCAGTAGTACACAACGGCATCATCGAAAACCACGAAGAGCTACGTGAGCTACTTCAATCTCGCGGTTACGTATTTGAATCTCAAACGGATACTGAAGTTATCGCTCACATGGTTGAGTGGGAGCTTCGCACTTCAGAAACATTGCTTGAAGCAGTACAAAAAACAGCAAAACAACTTGAAGGTGCATACGGTACAGTGGCACTGGATCGTAAAGATCCTTCACGTATTGTTGTGGCGCGCTCAGGTAGCCCAATCGTTATTGGTTTTGGTGTGGGTGAAAACTTCCTCGCGTCTGACCAACTTGCGCTACTTAACGTAACACGCCGTTTCATGTACCTAGAAGAAGGTGATGTTGCTGAGATCACTCGTCGTGACGTAACGGTATTTGATGCAACAGGTGAGCGTGTAGAACGCGAAATCACAGAATCAAACGCGGAACACGACGCAGGTGACAAAGGTCAATACCGTCACTTCATGCAGAAAGAGATCTACGAACAACCAACAGCGTTGATCAACACAATGGAAGGTCGTATCACGGCAGACTCTGTTGTCACTGAAGCAATCGGTGTTAACGCGGCAGAAATCCTAAGCAAAGTGGAACACGTACAAATCGTTGCATGTGGTACATCGTACAACGCTGGTATGACAGCACGTTACTGGTTTGAAGACATTGCGGGCGTGAGCTGTGATGTAGAAATCGCGTCTGAATTCCGTTACCGCAAATTTGTGACGCGTCCAAACAGCCTATTGATCACGCTTTCTCAATCTGGTGAAACCGCCGATACGCTAGCAGCACTTCGCCTAGCAAAAGAGAAGGGTTACATGGCGGCAATGACCATCTGTAACGTAGCGGGTTCTTCTTTGGTTCGTGAGTCTGACTTCGCATTCATGACACGTGCAGGCGTGGAAATCGGTGTGGCATCAACTAAAGCGTTCACGACTCAGCTTTCTGCGCTACTCATGCTAGTGACGGCACTTGGTAAGCAACAAAACCGCATTAGCAAAGAGAAAGAAAAAGAGATCGTAGAAGCGCTTCACGCTCTACCGAAACAAATCAATGCAGCGCTGTCTTTCGAAAAAGAAATTGAAGCACTAGCACCAGACTTTGCCGATAAACACCACACTCTATTCCTAGGTCGTGGTGAGTTCTACCCAATCGCGATGGAAGCGTCTCTAAAACTAAAAGAGATCTCTTACATTCACGCAGAAGCCTACGCGGCAGGTGAATTGAAACACGGTCCTTTAGCATTGATCGATGCAGATATGCCAGTTGTGGTTGTTGCACCAAGCAACGATCTTCTAGAGAAGCTGAAATCAAACGTTGAAGAAGTACGTGCTCGTGGTGGTCTGCTTTACGTATTTGCCGATGCTGACGCAGGCTTTGAAGGTGATGAGACAATGAAGATCATCACAATGCCACACGTTAGTGAAATCACGGCGGCTATCTACTACACCATTCCAATGCAGCTACTTTCTTACTACGTAGCGCTGATCAAAGGTACGGACGTAGATCAACCACGTAACCTAGCGAAAGCGGTAACCGTAGAATAATCAACACATGGTGTGATTAAGATTACTGTCGGTAGACATTAAAGTTTGGAACTGTGACATTAAAGTTTGAAACTGTACCACTAAAGTTGAAAACTTTTTAAACCCGGTTAAACTGATTAAAAGTTGACCGGGTTTTTGTTATGGCAAAATCAAAGTACGTTTTAACTGAAAAGCAGATCATCAAGCGGATAAGTGAAGGCCGAGGTGCAGGAAGGCTTTCTGGCTATAAGCCGTGGCTGTATGTCAATGAGGTTCCTTCAGAAGGTCGATCTCAGAGAGTTTACTCTCACCTAACGGGGCGGATTCATCATGTACTATCGGATCTTGAGTTCGCAGTCTTTCTCCTTCTAGACCATAACCCTGCCGTAACAGACATTCGTGAGCAGTTTCCACTCAACAGAGATGACACTCTCAATATTTCCAAGGACGGTCAACTTTGGCACCCTTCGCAAGGAGGGGTAAATCTTGTCATGTCCTCTGACTTTTTGGTTAGCACCGCTTCTAAAACTCAGCCCAAGTTCGCTATTCAAGCAAAATATTCTAAAGACTTAAAAGATCCGAGAACTATTGAGAAGCTAGAAATAGAACGCCGTTATTGGCAGCTAAAAAGAATCCCCTGGTTCCTCGTAACAGATAAAGAGATAGACAAAACAGTCGTATCGAATATTGAGTGGTTATACGGGGTTAAGGGGTACTTTGATGAAGTAATAACGGATGAGCTATCGCTTACTTTTGGGCATATCAGTGCTTATTTTGTTCAACACCCAGAAAGAAAAGTCGTTGATCTGTGTAAAGAGTATGACATGGCATACCAGCAAGATCTTGGTCAGTCGCTTTATGATATTCGTTTAATGTGTGCAGCAAGGCTTATAACGTTCGATATTCGTTTACCATTTCATAGTTTGAAAGCGAAAGAAATTGCGTTTAGAAGCGTTTCTTTGTTCGGGGGGCATCATAATGTGGCCAGTTAACGAAACTCTAGCGTTTGACGGTAAGGCTTACCGCGTGCTTTTTACCGAGACAAATTACTTCTATTGGATTGCTATTGATGAGGATAAAGGTTTACCGGAAAGAGTCTATTTTGATGAATGCCGTAACTGGGTTGATGAAGGGCGTATAGAAAAAATTCCGGACCCTTATTCATACCTTCAAGGAGAGTCTTGGACCAAAGAGTCAAATGCATATCAGAAAAGGCAGAACGACTTTGACTTGATTAAGCCTATCGTAGATGGTGAAGGAGCATTTGACAAAAGGGTTCGAGCAAAAAGGGTTAGTCATGCGGTTGCCAATTCAAATAAAACCAAATCGACCATCTATCGTTTAGTTCGGAGATATTGGCAGCGTGGACAAATAAAAAATGCCCTAATACCAGACTACAAAAACTCAGGCGCTGCCGGAAAGAGAAGAAACTTCACAACAAATAAAGCTGGTAAGTCTAGGGTTTACGGTGTCGGTGATGGCAAACAAGTCACTGAAGAAATCAGAAAACAGTTCCGAATTATTTGTGATAAATATTTGATGAATGATAAAGGGGACTCCGTTGCTTATGCACATAGAAAGTTTTCAAAAGCATATAAGTTAAAGAACCCAGGTGTTGAAGAGCATGAAATTCCAACACTCCGCCAATTTAGATACTTCTACAAAACCGAGTATAGCAATGTCACAAAGCTTACCGTTCAAACACCTCAAGGCAATTACAATAAAGATGTTAGGCCACTACATGGAACTGCAACCGAGCAAGCTTTAGGCCCAGGGAGTCGATATGAGATTGATGCCACCATTGCAGATATTTACTTGGTCGATGATGACGATGCAGACAAGGTTATCGGTCGGCCGACGATTTATATGGTCATTGATGTTTTTAGCCGTATGGTTGCAGGGTTTTATATTGGTTTCGATAACCCATCTTTCCCCGTTGCAATGAAAGCACTGATATGCAGCTTTAGCAGCAAAATAGAAACTTGCGCAAAATATGGTATCGATATTTCAGAAGAACAGTGGCCATGCATAGGCATTCCCGATGTGTTGCTGGCTGATCGTGGCGAATTGATGAGCCATCAAGCAAATTATTTGGTTGATGCTATTGGTGTTCGCCTTGAAAGTGCTCCACCTCGAAGAGGCGATGCTAAAGGCATTGTCGAGAGATCATTTGGTACATTGCAGGCTAAGTTCAAGCCCTATATGCCAGGTGTCGTAACTGGTAACAAGGTTAAGAAGCATGGTGAAAGAGACTATAGAGTTGAAGCTGCTGTGGCGAGATCAGACTTTATTGAAATACTGCTCTATTCAATACTTGCTCACAACTTAAACAAGCCATTGGATAAGTACGATCGTGCTCCTGATATGCCAGAAAGCCTTCCATCGATCCCTATTGAGCTTTGGAGGTGGGGCCTACAGAATCGTACTGGGCGTTTACGAGCTATTGATACGGATATTGCAAAAATACTGCTGTTACCTCGTCAAAAAGTCACTGTATCTGAATTGGGCATAAAGTTATGGGGATTAACCTACACAGGAAAAGAAATTATTCAGACAGGTTGGATGCACCGTTCTTCGGAAGTGTCTAGACCTAAAAAACTATTTGCAGCCTATGAGCTTGGTTCTGCTAATCACATATATCTGTTTCCTGAAGAAGGAAAAAATACATTTTGGGTTTGTGATCTTTCTAGTCGAAGTAGAGAGTTCCGTGATCTAACTTGGTATCAAGTATGGGAGCGTCAAGCATATCAAAAGCAGATTTTAGCTGAAGCTAAGTATCAATTTGCACCCGTAGAACGAGATTTTGATGATCTTCTTGAAAAGAAACTGAAGAAAGCTACAAAAAATCGTAAAACCAGTACATTGAGCAACGCGCAAAAGATAAATGACATCAAAGGCAATAAACGGAATGCGCGAGAGCAAGAGAGAAAGGAACTAGCAATACAGCCCGCGAGGGCAAAACAAGAAGAAGTTGCACCGGTTATACCTATACATGGAGAGGAGGAAAGTTATCAACTGCCTGACTTCATACCGGAGCTCTTTGATGATGAGGGTGATAGCTGATGAAGAGAAATCAAGATCATCGTGTAGTTGCAGTCTATCAAGGTGCAACACTCTCAGCTTATCTAGGTAACCCGCTGATAGAGGCACTACCACCAATAAATAGCTTCTTGGACGACTCGAGTGCTCTAAAGGGCTCGTTGAGGTGTACCGCAGAAGATATCCATCGAAATGGTATTGAAAGAGCGCATAGTATCTGTCGTGTTATTGATGATTTTTTTCAACCCCTCAGTCAGCACATACAGTTGCACGAACGACTGTCACTGATGATACGGCGTGGTTATGTTGGAAGAAACCCCGAAACAGGTGATTGGGCAAGACATATACAAAATGGTTACGAACGTGTATTAACTGGTGATTTAAAGGCGATAAAGTTCACGGAAGTTAGTTCTACAGCCCAAAGTATGACATTGATTGGATGTAGCGGTAATGGCAAAACAACAGCGATCAAGCAGCTTTTGTCGTTATACCCTCAAGTTATTTACCACCCTGACAGAAATCTTGAGCAAGTCGTTTATCTAAAAATTGACTGCTCCCATGATGGATCACTGAAAGAGCTGTGCTTGAACTTTTTTCGTGCGATGGATAGAGCATTAGGGACATCCAACTACGAAAGACAATACTCGATGAGCAAAAGACCGAGTATTGAAACACTTTTAGCTGCAATGGCTCAGGTTGCAAATGCTCATGCAGTAGGTGTTCTTATTATTGATGAAATACAGCACCTTAGCCGTTCTCGCTCTGGTGGCTCTGAGAAAATGCTTAACTTCTTTGTGACATTAGTAAATACCATTGGCCTTCCTGTGATTTTGGTTGGAACACCACGAGCCCGCGAGATATTTGAGGCTGATATGAGATCTGCAAGGCGAGGCTCTGGTCTTGGAGCGATTTTTTGGGATCCAATGGAAGAAGGAAGAGAATGGAAAGCGCTCACGGATAAGTTATGGACTCTTCAATGGCTACAAAAACGTGATGAGGTGTTGTCGGATGACATTCGTTCTCTATGGTATGAGCTAAGCCAAGGTGTCTTGGATATTGTGGTTAAGCTATATGTCTTGTGTCAGCTGAGAGCAATCGCGACAAAAGTAGAAAGGATCACACCTAAATTAATGCAACAGGTTTACGAGGATGAATTAAAACCTGTTCACCCAATGCTAGCTGCTCTTCGCTCGGGTGATGTCGAAGAAATGATTAAGTTTTCAGACCTTAAACTAAGCAACACTGATAAACGGTTACTTGAGTTGCAAAAACAGGTAGCAACAACTGTTCAACAGACACCAGAGGAGTTTGCATATCAACGGCTCAGAACCGATGAAGAGCGACGTGTATATATGGCCCTAAAAGATGAGTTTGACTCAACGCTTTTAGCTCCTGTAATACGACAGCTATTTGATCAACATCCTGATTTGACATGGATAAGCTTACTCCCATTGGTACATGAGCAACTTGCCAATCCTGAGCTGTTAAAATCTAAAAAAGAGGCTAAGCCAAGTAAGGGCAAGAGGGCATCCGCAATCAAACAGACTCAGTGGCATACCCTTGATAGTGAGGATTTGAGGTTTGTTCACTCTCAATCTGATTCTGATAATGAAGTGTACACAGCAATGTCAAAGTCGGGTTTGATTCTAGACATTCAGTCACTGTTAGAAAAGGCGGTTTAATATTGCACTGCTTCCCTGTCCCTTATCCAGATGAATTAATCTATAGCTTGGTGGCTAGAGCTGGAATTCGCAGTGCGATTACAAGTTCTAAACAGCTACTAGATGAAGTGTATGGTGACAGAAAAGTGATTGCGACAATTGACCTGCCTAGTCATTTGTCTTCGATATCAGAGCAGCTAGTTAACACGGGACGATTTGACGTCCAACAGCTTATTTATGAACATACAATGTTCCCGATTTACGCTCCTTTTGTTGATGAAAGCATTAGGATTAGAGCGATGGAGCGAATGGAACATTGCGCTAAGGGCTCTGTTCATCTAATGCTAGGAGCCCCAGCTTCTATTGTAAAAACGTCGGATAACTTTTGTGTTTGCCCAGCTTGTGTCGCGGAACAAAAGCAAAAATATGGGGAAAGTTATTGGTCTAGATTGTGGTTTTTGCCATCTTTACCTCACTGCCCTAAGCATGGACTTCGAAGTCAATCGACAGCCTCTTACCATGATAGTAGACACACGTACCATGCATGTGGCCGAATACAATGTCAGCCCCTTTTAAGTAATACCACGGATAAAGCGGAGCAGCAGGTTGCTTATTTGGCCAACAAAGCTAAAGAGGTAATGTGCTTACCAGCCCAAGACTCTCCGACTCAGCGTCAATGGAGTCTTTTCTACAATCATCTAGCACTCGACTTTGGGTGTAGAAAAGGTACTAAACAGATAGCACACGATAAGATTGCAGACTTAGTTGTAAGTAAAATCGTTACCCCTGAGTTAACTATCAATTCTGATAGAGATACTAACTGGCTTCGAACGATATTTCGCCATCATCGTAAAGCTTTTAGCTATCTACAGCACTTAACCGTTTGGTCTGCCTTTATTCCTGAAATGTCGGCTAGTGAAATCATAAAAAAGTAAAATCAAAAGATAAAGTGACAGTATCTCTCCCGAAGGGCGATGCTCATCTTGTGCCAAATCCAAGTGCAGAAAAACGTAAGCTGTGGCGTAACTTAATACGTAAGACCCCTATTAAGAAAGCACGCAAACTTCCAGGTGGTGGTGCACTGTATGCTTGGCTGTACCGAAATGATAGAGATTGGCTATTAGCTTTCAATCGAGTCCATCAATCCCAATCTCATGTAAGGCAGAAAAAGGTAGACTGGAGCGCAAGAGACCGATCACTAACTAAGCAGCTTATTAGGATTGTCGAGCGATTAGATACCGTTATTGATGGCCCTCGAAGAAGTAAAAATTTCTTACTTAAGCAGCTAGATGATTACGGCTCGGTAAGCAAAAAACTGAACTTATTACCCTTGCTATCTCTTGCTTTGAATCGGTATCAAGAAAGCATCTTTGAGTTTCAAGCTCGTCGGCTAGTCATGGCGGTAATCGCAAAATCAAAAACAGGCTCAGGAATGAGTCGCTGGCAATTGATGCGTTCAGCAAACCTTTCCAACGAAAGAATAATGCCAGTTATCGCAGATTTACTTGGCTGGGTAACTACAGGATCAGATTACAAATAAGGAAATGGTATGGGAGCTAGGTTTTACAAGTGTGACGATGATGTACGTATAGTCCATACAGGTAAAGTATTAGTACGAACAAGTGATTCGTCTTACCGGCCTTCAATTGAAGTTTGGTGCTATCCACCACAGCAGAAAAATAATTTTCATGCGACTGCATTTTCTAACGTTCCTGCTTTGTATCGAGGAAGGATAATTAACCAAAGAGGGTTATCAGAAAGTTACGCTAAACGAGGACATCACAAATTTAGAAGTAATGAGTTCCTTCGACACAGTAGTTTGAGTGAGTTCCCTGACTCAGAGTCAGCAGAGTCTTTGAGAAAGAAAGAGTCAGAGCAACATGCATTTATATTAGACCGAGGCGCTGTCCCTACACTGGTTATTCCTCAGCTTGAGCTGGCAAGGGTTCTATTTTATGCCAGCTCGTACTTATCGCGAGCGTCATTAATGTCTTCTCGTTTGCTTACTGACTTCAAGGTCGAAGTAAATACCAAGGAGGACTATGCCAATATCGAAGTGTTGCAAACATCAAACTTTCCTCCTTCGGCATTCAATGATTCAGCAACGAGAGCAATGTTGAGCTGGTTGCTTATTGATAGCAATGTAAAGCGTTCATTTGAGTCGATTTTTAGATATTTCAACGTCGAAAAGGAACGAGATGTGTCTGCGGGGTATAAGCGTTGGCTATTTCACTTTGACCCGCCACAAATGTCTGGGTGGTCTTTCTCATATGGCGGCAGACTTGATACGAGTGGTTGCTACTTTTTGGTTGAAAAGATCACGGATATTGAAATTAATGCTCAAATGCCGTCTAGGGTCTATTTCCATAACCCTTCTTTTACGCATCCAGATGAAGGCCAAGAGCCAACCACTGGTGGAAAATGCCCTGAACCATACGAGCGACCAGAAGAACATATTATCGATGATGATCGTGAGGCTTCCGATGCTAACCATGCCTTCTTACTAGGTGAAAATACCTGCTCTATAAGGTTTAAAAATCGTTTTTCAACGTCGAAAGCAACAACGCCCAAAAGGAGTCATCGGCCAGATAGAAGCAAAGATGCAGCTAAGAAAGCTGGTGATAAGGTAAGTACCCATGAGCCTGGCAGTAATGGTGGGATACCTTCGGCAGACATAGGCGGAGGTATGCAAGATTGTACTGATAGGTCAGAGGAGTATGCCTCTCGCTTTACGGCCTTTAACATGATGGTGCAAATGCTAGAGGAAAAATACGCCTGCACAATCATTGATTCTTACACTCATGAACTGGATCAGGTTGGACGTAGTAAGTGCCACTTGATTGACTCTGGTACAAAGAGAACGATTCGTTGCGTTGTCGTGGAGCGAAATGGTCATGTGAATTACTTGCTCGAAGTTGATGTAACAGGCCTGAGTAAATGGATCTCCACAAAATGTATACGGCAGGTTGATACTCGCAATTGGAAAGAGCAGTTTTCTCGAATCAAAAAAGGTGTGGTGACAAAGTCTTTGGGATGGCCCACACAAGAAATGGATGCCATGTTTGGCTTCAAAAAGCACATTGGCATTTCTCATCCTAAATCAGTAGAGGGACACCCGACAGGTATTCCAACCGAATCAATTTTAGATTGGGCAGGAAGAGTTGCAGATCAGCTATAGCGTTGCTCAATATGTTACTTGGTGATGCTAAAGCCTGACAATCGCATTTTGTTCCTTCTATTGACACACTGAACCCAAAAAACAGAAGTCTAGGTAGCCCCTGAGCTAGGTTACTTTTTTGCTCTTTGGGCTTGAAAAGACTGCATATATCACATATTTTAATGTGTAAAATACATTAAAATATGTGATATATTATGACCTATGATGAGTTTTCTAGGCACCTAGGTAAGGCCGGAGTTTCTGCTAAGGAGTTTGCTGTTTTACTGAAAAAACATCCCAATTCGGTAACGAATAATGCTAGTAGTGGTCGGATACCAAACGAATTGGGTGTTATTGCCGCTCTGATAGGCGAAATGGCTGAAAAAAACGTTGATTTTAAAAGTGTTATTAGCCAACTAGAGTTAATTAAAAGAAAATCACGCGGTGCTGCCGAAGTTGGCAAGTTTGGTGGTAATCCCCAACTTTCATTAAAAAATAATAAGGATGGCTATGATGTCTGAGCGCAAGGTGCTTGAGCTAAGATACAGTCACAATGTAATTGAACATTTAGGCTTAAAATTGTATCAAAATCGACCAACAAATGTTTTAGCTGAGTTGGTATCTAATTCATGGGATGCTGACGCAACCAATGTCTGGTTGGATATAGGATCAGAGCACCTCGCTGTGTATGATGATGGCGCAGGAATGACACGAGAGGTTCTATCTGATAATTACCTTGTAATTGGTAAGCGAAAAAGAACAGCTGATAATGTTGAGGAACTTACTGAAAAAGGCCGTAGAATGATGGGCCGCAAAGGAATAGGTAAATTAGCCCCATTTGGTATAGCACAAAAGCTATCTTTGCTTACAGTGAGTCGTGAAACTAAATTATGTTATTGGATAGAAATTGATCTTCAAGGCTTGTTATCTGAGTCGGGGGAAAACTCGGAGCAACAATTTAGCTATAAGCCTAATGTTATATGTGATGGCGTTGAGATTAAAGAGCTGCCTTTACATTATGATACGCACGGTTACATAGCTCGATTTCTTGAGTCAATAGATGATAGTGGTACGCTTGTTGTTATGGACAATTTATCTTTGAAGCGTGCTTTATCTAAAAATAAATTACGAGAATCTATTGGTCAGCGCTTTACAGTAACTCTACTCCGAGATGACTTTAATGTATATGTTGATAAAGAAATTGTTACCGAAGAGCAAGCCTTACCTCATTTTTCTCTGCGTGTGCCGGAATCTGGATTTGATGAGGAAACTATCAATTTAAATGGGGAAGAACGTTTTGTAAAATATTGGGTTGGTTTTGTTGAACAAGCTGAGTGGCCACAAGATCAAGCTGGTGTCGGCGTATATGCACACGGTAAAATTGCGCAAGATAGGCCGTTTGTATTTGGGTTAAAAGGGCGAGAAATATCTACGCGTTACATGTATGGTGTGATAGAAGCAGATTGGCTGGATGAACTAGATGATGATGTAGTATCAACTGATCGAACAAGTGTTAACTGGGAGAATGATGCAACTGAACCTATGTATGAATGGGGGAAAAAGTTAGTTTCTCAATGGATTACTACATACAGAAAGCATCAAAAGGTAACCAATGAAGATAAGGTTCTTACAAAACTAGAAACCCTGCCAGACATACCTAAGATTACATTTGAAGAGAAAACTGCTATCAAAGATATGGTCTGTAGCATGAGTCCCAAAATATATAAAGACGAAGACTTGCAATCGGAAGTTATCTCAAAATTAACTTCAGCGTGGACACATAGGCCTACAAGAAATATCATAAAGTCTCTTTGGGATAAGATTGAGACTTCTGAGAAGAATGAAGAGCAGTTCGTCGATACGCTCAATGATATACATAAATATTTAGTACCTGAGTCCCTGTCGCTTTCTGTAACAGTAGCTCAACGAATCTATGCACTTTCAAAGCTCTATGAATTGAGCAAAACAGGTACAGAGAGGCAATTGCAGGCTCTTCTTGAAAAGTTCCCTTGGATACTTGGTTCTGATAAGGGTAAGGTTAGCGCTGATGAGTCGTTGAAAGAGATAGCTAAGAAGGCAGCACTTGAAGATACCTTAGGAGGACATGGGGAAGCGAGAAAAGAGCTAATGTTGCAACCTGACTCTGGTACGAGACCTGATTTTACTTTTTTGAGCGATACGAACCATTCCACAATTATTGCAGTTGAATTAAAAAATCCGCAAATCCCTTTAATTCGGAAACATTTGAATCAATTAACTACTTATGTTGGTTGGTTAGAGGATATGTATCCAAGTGCTACCGTTTATGGTGTGCTGATTGGTAAAAACCCGAATAACTCTATTACATCTCGTGATCCTCAAGTTAATGTCCTAACTTGGGAGGATATATGCCTTCAATCAAGAAAAGACTACTTAGAGTTGCTTGCATCTATGCTTGTGGGGGTTTCTGAACACTACGATGACTCTCGCATTATCGATGCGGTCAACTTTGGTGGCCCTCAGACTAGAGAGCTTTTACAGAGAATGGCGGAAGCAGATTCTCCATTAAACGATTTGTTTAATGTAATTGATCGCAAGTTAGGAAAACAAGAAAATGTATAATTCGATTGATTTATTTTCCGGCGGGGGAGGTTTGTCTGAAGGGATGAGACAAGCTGGTTTTACTATTAATGCGGCTGTTGAAATAGACCCTGTTGCCGCTGAAACATTTCGAGTCAATCATGAAGGTGCAAAGGTTATAGAAAGAGATATCCAGCATGTATCGTCTTCAGAATTGTTAAAACAAGCAGGTATAGAGCAAGGACAGCTAGACTTGTTAGCTGGGTGTCCCCCATGCCAAGGTTTTTCATCCTTAACCTCAAAATATAAGCGAAATGATAATCGAAATTCATTAATCAATGAGGTTTCTCGTCTTGTAAAAGATTTAATACCTAAAGCTGTCATGATAGAAAATGTCCCCGGTTTAATGACGAAAGGGAATCTATATTTATCTGACTTTATTGAGGTTTTAGAAAGGTTGGGTTATATCGTCAACTATGATGTTCTACAAGTTGCTGATTATGGTGTCCCACAGGAGAGACGTCGTTTTGTATTGCTTGCTGGGTTGGGTTTTGAAATTGCAATTCCAAAGCCAACACACTCAAGAACAGGAAAAGATGGCCTTCCAAAGTGGAAAACTGTAAAAGAGGCTCTGAATGGTCTTGGAAAGCCAACACCATTGAATGAGGCTCCCTCGTACGGTGGTCCAAGAAGTTTGAATTGGCATATAACTAGAAACCTTTCTCAGATAAATATAGAAAGACTTAAGCATGTGAAACCTGGGGGACCACGATATGATATCCCTGAACATTTACGACCTAAATGCCATCAAGGCAAAGATCGTGGATTTGGTAATGTTTATGGTCGAATGAGTTGGGATACCCCTTCTCCTACAATTACAGGTGGATGTACAGTTTTAAGCAAAGGTCGGTTTGGCCATCCAAGTGAGCTTCGTACAATCTCTGTAAGAGAAGCTGCAAGGCTTCAAACTTTTCCTGATACATTTGAGTTTGCAACTGATTCCGTTGACCGTGTATGCCAAATTATTGGGAATGCTCTTCCTTGTGAGTTTGCGCGAATAATGAGTGAAGCTTGTAGCAATGCAATAGGTAAAAATAAGTCTTCAAATTTTTAAGTAAAGAATAGTGATGCAACATATGTTGCATCACTAGCGGAAAGCAACTAACGAAGAATCCTCAGTAGTTAGTTTCGAACTTTGTTGTCACAGTTTCTTTGGATAGTCATGTTGGTTTAGTCTAAGTTTCAATCTTTATTGTTACATTTAGTCTTTGGTATCCATGATAGAAGCAAACTTTGGAAGTAGAAAAGTTTCAAACTTTAATGTCCTCTCACAATTACTGTCGACGAACAATAAAGTTTGATCGTTTTTTAACCTCTTGCTAAGTTTAGCTTAGTCGGAGGTTTTTTATGTTAGGTGCAGATAAGCCACTCAATAAGAAAGACCAAAAGCGTTTAGATGAAAAACGAGGCGAAGGGACGGGAAAGGACTACGTTCCTTTCATTAAAGCCGGAGAGTTCAGCAGTTCTAGCGAAAGCGTTCGTGTTTTAAGACCTGTATGTGAGATTGAACGACTTGCTGGACTCAGCCGTGCGCGATGCAGGAAACCTGCACGGGAAATTCTCCGATTGGACATCCCAGCCTGGCAGAGAGCTGCGGCACTTTCCTGAAAACATACCGCTAATCAACATTGGAAGTATCCACACCAAGCGCGTCCTCAATAATAAAGTCCGGTCTTATATCAACGTTCAGTTTTCAGGTCTCCCCAAAAGTCGCGTACCGGCAGAGCTGACACCGATGTTGGTTGTGAACTCTCACTACTCAAACAAAGAACGCAAGGTTCCACATAAACGCGAAATCATCGACATAAAAGTATCAGATAATTTTCAAAGAGCCTTTTCAAGCAAATCGCATTCAATCATCTTAAAGGAAGGCAACTTAAAATTTGTTGTTTCGTGTATAGAACTTGCTCGAGCACTCTTTTTGCACAACGTACATCTAACACGCACAGCCTTAAGACCAAATGGTTTATTAGGGATGGCAGTCGTGGATGATATTGGAAAAGAGTGCTTTATCTGTTTCAACCGGTCGTCGGATTACCCCTTAAAGAACTTGAACTCAAAGGATGCATGCAACCACTTGAGGTGGTTGTTGCTTAACCCTGAGGCAACAAGAAGTTTCAACAGTATTTATAGCAAGTTACAACAAGATGAAAGCACTGAGTGGAACTTTAACTTTGAACCACCACCACTAAAAAATTGGCGATTTAAGCTTGCTGGTGAGTATGATGAAAGCGACCCAATGTTATTCCATGTTGAAGAAATCAAGACAGTTTACTCGTCGAATTTTAACTATGGAAAAAAAGTCTCGATATACCATCCAAAGAAAGTCGATGTTATTCCTGTTGAGCCAAGTAACCGCAAGCGCCCAGAAGTTAACCGGATAGACCCAGACTCGCAGTTAGACTTTGAAGCTACGCCAGGTAGTCATAGAAAAAGGGATGTCTTCAGTGAAGAAGGCTTTCGATTTGTCTGTGATACTGAAGATGAAGTAACCGTGTCCCCAGGAAAAGCACTATCGAGGGTAGCGCCTAATGTTAACACAACAGAAGAACCAACACCTGATACCTCTGGAGTTGGTCATGGAACAGCAAACGGATCTGCGCAAGAGCTAGACTGGGCGAACAATCGCAATGATTGTGATGATCCAACTAATCCCGAGGCTCCAAAGGAAGTCGCTCCCACAGGTAACTTTCAACTTTTTGAAAAGGTTATCGAGTAGCTAATGAAGCTTCCTGATTATGAACATAAAGGTACACAGTGTTTGGCGATGCCAAAGCCCGACAACGCCTCTCTGATATACAAGAACAAACTCACACAGGAGGCTCGAACCTTTCACTGTGCCTATTTCTATTACCGGAAAACCCCTCTTGTGATCATTGAGGTGGATATTAGCGATATTAACGACAAGCATAGTCTGGGTTCTAGATTATTTGGGTTTTCTGAAAGTGGTAAAGATGGGCTGGATCACGTAATGAAAGCCTGCTCTGAGAAAGGCGTTCGATGGGATGCAAAAGTAAACGAAGAGTATTGTTCAGTAGTGATTGAAATTAAGCACCCATTCAGAATCAAAAAAGTCGATGGTGAAACGGTTCTGAGAACCGAAATTAATTATGAAACTACATGAATATAAGCACTCCATAGGGCTGTGAAAAGAGCAACTTAGAGTAGTCTAAAACAGTTCGAAGTCAGTTTAATTTACCCAGCATATGATATAGTGTGCTCATACATTGAACTACATATAAGATTTGTAAGAGACGAGAATGCGAGTACTTAAAGTTGGCGGAGCAGGCTTACATAAAAGTGAATTAAGAGCTGTCGATAAGATGGAAAAAAGCTTGCAGGATAGTTGGCAAGCATATGCGGGTATTGTGATAGCTGATTCCCAAGGCTCTATGGAAATAGACTGCTTGATTATAACGCATGACCGTATTTTAGTTGTTGAACTGAAGGAATGGAACGGGTCAATTACTTCTAACAATGGGATCTGGTACCAGAATGGTCGTAATCGTGGAAAAAGTCCATATCAAATAAAGCGAGAGCATGCTCAGCGTATTCGTACTCTTCTAAATAGTGAACTAGAGAACTTTCTTGGGTATGGTTTACATGTGGAGGCTCATGTAGTTTTATGTGGGACTGCGACAGCTGAGAACCTCCCACCAAGCGAAAAAGAGTTCATTCATTCACTCGATGAGTTTTTGGCAATTAGAAAAGACTATGAGTCGATAGTTGGACAGAATGGTGTTGCCAATTTTTTTATCAAGTCTGGTAAAGAGCGACCGAATACAGAGCGTAACCTTTCATATATTCATCGTTTTTTTGATGGGCCAAATGTCGAACCTAAGAACTTAAAGGTTGGTCGTTACACCGCATCGAAAGATGTCGCGTGGTTTACTCATAGAGAAAGTTTATACAATGAGTTTAAAGCTCACGATGAAAAAATGCCCACTTTGGGGGGGCTCATAAGAAGGTGGGACTTTTCTCAGTTAGGCACTAAGTCAGCATTACAAACAACGTGGGCAAATATAGCATTGCGAGAATCTAACATAGGTCAGTATGTTAGGAATCAAACAGTATTGCCTGATTATTTGCTTCGCTCTTTAAACTCTCTCTCTGAAGATGATGTAACGGAAGATACGTGCGAAGTCTATGAGTTAAGGAAAACGCACTCTAGGCTTGATGAATATATGGCTATAGATCTTGAGAGCTGGCCGAAAAATAAAAGAATTGATGTTGTTAGAGCCGCTCTGTCACCTTTTGATGAGCTTCATAATCTAAACATCGCGCATAGAGATATTGCTTTACATAATCTCTGGTACGCCTCTGAGAGTTCAACTGTTCTAGTCTCTGGTTTTGCTGCCTCATACTTTGAGCACAAAGGAACTATTTCTGAGCACCGTAAACTGTTACAAAGCAGTGATATAAAACTTCCTGAAGATGAACTTTTTGATCAGAGTGAGTTAATTGATCCTTTTCGAATTGATGTATTTCTATTAGCTCTTGTGGCTTATGAAATTTGCTTTTCTAAAAAACTGGATTCTAGCGATACGCCAGAGTGGATTAAGCCAGAAGAAGACCTTTTTGGAGGGGCTCTTAACACCTGGTTTGAAAAAGCGCTACAGTGGGACCCAAAAGAAAGATATTCAAATGCTGGCGAGATGTTAAGTGAGTTCAATAAACTTACATCTTCAGAGCAAGAGATTGGATTAGAAGATAGTAAAATTTTTGAGGAGCTAATGAATAGCTCTTTAATTCGTCATGACATCAATCCATTTAACCTTTTAAATGTCTATCCAGCTTATCCAGGAACAGAGGCTGAAGCATATTCACAGCTAGGAAGCCCAAATAGTAAAAAGGTATATCTAGCGCAGTGTGAGGGCTCGAAAGTACTCGTTAAGGTGTGGTCAAACGTTCAGGTTGATAAGTCTGATCCAGCTATGAATAGAAGAATTAAACAGTTCTTCTCTAGATTAGAAGATGTGAAGTCAGCAATGCTACCAACTCAAAGTATTCTTGACTCTGGTGTTATGCAAGGGGGAGGGATATTTTTAGTTACTGATTATATTCCGGGAGAAACTTTATATAGTTATGTTGATATTACTGATTTAGATATGTTGGCAAAAGCTCAATTATGTAAAGGAATCATAGAGCTTGTAGATCTTTTTCATAACAAAAGTATATATCATGGTGATCTTCACCCTGAAAATATATTAATTGATAAAAAGGAAGAAGGATTAAATCTAGCGCTGATAGATTTACTTGATTTTGGTACAGAAAGTCCAGCATTTAATGCTGATTATAGCCCAAGTAACCCTTCATCAACTGATGCCTTTGGCCGAGACAGGTACTCAGTGTACAAGATGACCGAATACATCTTAGGAGATGAAAATTCGGAAATTATCCAAGAAGAAATAAACAGAGGATTAGGAAAAGGAGATATTGTTCCTATTTCTCTTACTCCTATATTGAAGAGTATAGAGGAAGCTCTTAAACCTCAAACTACGGTAGTTCAGCATGAAGATGAAGAGGAGCTTGATTCGCTCTTGGAGCTATGTTGGGGAAGTCATCAGTTCCCAGTAGAGCCTAAGATCTTAGAGTCATTGGAAGAAGGCTTTTACTTCAATGTAAAATGGAATAATAGAGCAAAAGAAGAGGTGTTAGATTGTTATATCACCGGAGCTAAAGATACTCTTCAGTTACAAATTGATGTTGAGAAAAGGGCGATTACAAGAGTGAAGCTTGATGAAAATATACCGCTAAGCTCGGTAATTTCAGCATCAAGTAAATCGACAGCTTATATTCAAGAGTGTATTTCTGTAAAACAAGGATCGCTGTGTGAACAGCATCCTATCGTCGATGTTATTATGGGATTAGAACCTGTAATTGACCTTATTGTTGAGAAATTTAGCGACAATTCGGAAGAACTACCTCCCCTAACCGAAGAAGAAAAACTATCTATAAAACCAGTTGATATCTGGAAATCACTTAGTGAGACTGAAACTGATATGAGAACAACGGTTTCTGTTGAGTCTGGTGAATTTAAAGAGGGATCTAATGGGATACTAATACCCTACTCTGTGGTAGGGAATGAGCAAATTGAGTTTGATTTTGATGATAAATTATTAGTTTACTCAGGTAACTTTAGTGAGCCTTTTGGAGAGATCAACTCATTTGAATCAAACGCTAATTATCTTTCAATTAAAGTAAGGTTTGATTCTGCAGTAAGGAAACTAAAACTAGGAAGCCTACTGAAAATTGAGTCAATAAGAAACAAATCTTCTCGTGAACTTCGGAAAAAAGCACTTGATCGTGTTCTCAGCAACAAAGCATTAATTTCTAATTTAAAAGATTATTTTGACCCACATTCTCGCATTGAGCGCGCTGAGCTTTCGTGTGAGCCAAGCATCGAATTCCTAAGAAGTACTTATGATGAACCGGGTAAAAAAACTAATGAAAGACAGCTTGAAGCTTTTCAAGAGCTCATTAAGTATGGTCCTATAGGTGTCCTGCAAGGACCACCAGGTACAGGTAAAACTACATTTATAGCTAAGTTCATTCATTATCTTTATGAATTTGAGGGGGTTAAAAATGTGTTGCTAGTGGGTCAGCAACATAGCGCTGTTGACAATGTAGCGATTAAAGTACAGGAGTTATGTGCTCAAAAGGGTAATGATTTAGATACGATTCGTGTTGGTAATGAAACTTTAATTGACGAGAGAATGCTTGTATCTCATTCAAGGTCACTTCAACGTAAGTCAATGCATAAATTTCATCGAGAGTATGATCTTAGAGTAAAAAGTCTTGCTCAACGTTTACACTTACCCGAAGGGTTAATTTCTGAAGCGACTAGAACTTATAGAGCACTAAGCCCCTTAACATCATTGTTTGATCAGTTAACATTGAAGTATGAAGATAAAGCAAGGAAGCTTGGAGTAACAGTTGTTGATAATGAAGAACTTGAAGCTATTTACTCAGAGCGAGAGGACACTTGGGAGAAAATTAAAAAGGTAACTGCTAAATTATTTGATAGCACTATTGGTGATCTTCCAAAGGATACGAGTCAGTTATTTAACAAACTCAACCAAATTATATCAGCTCGTTATGGAGTAAATAATCCAGAGAAAATTTCCCGCCTAAAGGATGTGTTAATCATAAGTAAAGAGTGGATTGATGTTTTAGGTGGTGGTGAAGCAGGCTATGAGAAGTTTATGCTGCAAACAAAGCAGCTGGTATGTGGAACATTAGTTGGTGTTGGTAAGCCGTCACTTTCTATCGAATCAGCTCAATTTGATTGGGTTATTATTGATGAAGCAGGAAGAGCGCAAGCTAGTGAACTTATGGTCGCAATGCAATCAGCTAGAAGAGTTTTGCTCGTTGGTGATCACAAACAATTGCCACCGTTTTATCATCAGGAACATTTGAAATTTGCCAGTAAACAACTAGATGTCAACGCAGATATCTTTGACGAAAGTGACTTTGAAAAATGCTTTAAGGCGTGTGATGGAGTAACGTTGAATACTCAATACCGAATGATAGAACCTATTGGTAATTTGGTATCTGAATGTTTCTATGCAAGCGATATGGGGAAGCTCCATACAGGAAGAGGGGAGGCTCCTAACTGGTATCAAGACTTGCCTAGTCCTTGGAATACCGGGGTAACTTGGGTTAACTCGAGCTCCGATGCTGGAGAAAGAAAAGATAAAACAGGTTATGTAAACCAAATAGAAGTAGACTCTATTCTTTGCCTATTGAAAAAACTCACAGCAAAAGACGTTATTTCGAACTTAGAGTCTTTAGTTAGTACGGAATCTCCATTCCCTATTGGAATTATTGCTATGTATCGTGCACAAAGAGATCTCATTGAAGCATCTCTCAGTAAGGAAGAGTGGATGGCTCCTTTGAGACACTTGATCAAGATTGATACTGTTGACTCTTACCAAGGTCAGGAGAATCAAATAATCTTATTAAGTTTGGTTCGAGACAATAGAAGTAAGATCCAAGGATTTTTGAAGGATGGTTCTCGGATTAATGTAGCTATATCTAGAGCTCAGGAAAGACTAGTTATACTCGGTGCTCAGAACATGTGGAAAAAGGACAAAAGTAACTCTTCTTTGTGTGATGTGTTGAATTTCGTTGAAAAACAAGTTGAGTCTAACTCTAGTGACTATCAGTTGATTAGTGCCTCAGAGCTATTAGGAGGTAGTTGTGAGTAATTCGGAAATGAGATTGGGCAACAAAATCACTGTTCTTGTACCTGCTAATAAATATGAGCTCAATTGTGCATGGACAGAAGAGAAACTTCTTCCTGCTCTGGAGCTTTTTACTTGCAAGTTACTGTTAGTACTGGAAAAGATATCAGCTAGTGAAGTGTCAGGGTATTTTGGTCTAAACACGAGAGAGACTGAACAATTAATTAGCAATCTGATGTCTAATAAACTGATCTCTTTGGATTCGGAAGGATTGTTGGTGCCTACTAGTGTATTAAAGCAACAGTCAACTAAAGGTGATGATGTAATTCTAACAAGTTATGTTGAGCGCAATGAAACAGTGATATTCGACTCACTGACACATTCTATTCGTAAAGATAGAGGGTTCAATTACAGACTCATAGGATTACCAGAGCTATCGATTGACTCTAGCAAACCTTTAAAACTGGAAGATGCTATCAGTAATTTTAGTGCTCAATATAAAATGCATTTAAATTTAAGCAGAAGAACAGAACGAGAGAGAAATAGAACCAAACTGTACAAAGTTGTATCTGGAATCAACAGAGGGACAATTCAGTTTCCTGTTGACATCGAGTTTCACTATGTACCTAGTGAATTAAACCAACAGGAAGTCAAACGAATTTTTCGTGCGAGTGAGTTCATAAATAATGGCCTAGAGCTCCCTTTAAGTGTTTCTTTAGAAGCACATATAGCCGATTACTTAGGAAGTATACCGCGCTTTGAAGGTGGCATTGATGCAGAGGAATACAGTCGTTTAGTTAAAGACGAAGTCCTAGAGCCATTTGCTGAAGGGTTCGATATTGATTATTCAAGCTGGTTGAATGCCAGAAATTTACGCAAGACTGGTTACGGAAGTCAGGTTACTCGCTCAATCTTTGGACCGATTTATCTTGATAAGAATCAAGTTACCATTATGAAGATGCTTAATGAAGCATTGCATGATATGGATGAATCTAAGTCTGTAGCCTCTCTTAACGCATATTGGCTACCTAGTGATGTTGGGCTTTGGGGAGCTAATAATCAGTCATTGAGCGATTTTTGTGACAAAGTTCAAAAAGCCCTGGTAAATCATAATGAACTGAGTAAATTTGTTGCCATTCACCATGGTGAAAACATCTGGGATGGAAACGTATTTAGGGGCTTCCATAGTAAACATGTTCCTAATGGAGTAATGACATCAAACAACTTAGATCGCATGGAGATATTCCTGATTCCTGGGATTTTCGGAGTTGTCCAGTATCACGGGTATCCAAATGCCAACAGTGGGGTTTCTGTTCCTATTGGTTACGCAACTATAGATGTTGAACGACTAAACTTGTTGGAGGGGATATTAAAAGAACGACTAGGTAATAGCTCTAAACTTAAAGCATCTTGGCCCAAAAAGGCACTATTACAAGATTTATTGGACCCAGATTGGAACCTCGACGCTCGAACAGATTCTAGAATTTCATATAAGTCCTCGACTTCGAAGAGGTCAGTACTGAAGTTGGGCAAAGAGTAGACGATAGAGTCATATGAAGACCAATAAAAAATGACAAACTTTATTGTTGCTATTTTCTTTTCTATTGTTTGTTTTGAGTTGAAAGTGATCAAACTTTTGCTTTAGAACGCTTGAATTTAGTCTCACTAGAGATGATTTTAGATCAAATTTTATTGTCCTCCGACAATTACACTTGTTTATGTAAGTAGCGAGAACCTAAAGCGAAGTCACATGACTTCGCTTTTTTTATGCTTGTTGACATGGTTATGATGCGCAATACGTTGACATTCACTTGTTTACTTTCTGACACGTCGGACGGCGAGCATTACTATCGTAAGCCCAACGGATGTGGTTTCTATTGAACTGAAAAGGTCACTATGAAAATCAAACTCTTGGCAGTATGTATTGTTTCTTCGTTCTACCATCACTACGCCTTAGCAGATGAAGAACAAACGCAGCAACGCAAAAGCCAAACAGTATTTATTGATGAAAACGATGATTGGCTACAACTTAAATCTGGCGAGGTGATCAAAGGCGAGTTAACGGGGACAATCAAAGAAGAAACGAACTCGTTCGATCAAGAGATTGAATTTGATAGTGATGATCTTGGTGATCAAGAGATTGAACTGGAAGATATCGCGATATTAGAAACAGCGAGCTTTTTTACCATTCGAACCGCAAGCGGTGATGTTTTCGATGGTTACCTGTCGATTCGTGATGAGCAGCTGTACTTGACTAATGACGGTGAAGAGATGGCGTTTCCTATTACGGATGTTGTATCGATTTATCGCGGGGCAGAGAAAGACTCTGATCATTGGACGACCGAGATTTTCTTTGGTTTAGACATTAGCAAAGGCAACACCGATGAGTTTTCACTGCTCGGTGAAGTGGAAGCGGAAAGAAATACCGTTGGTTCACGCACCAAGTTAAAAGCGAAGCACGAAAACTCCAAGACGAATGATAAAACGACGGCAAACAATAGTTCGTTTGATGGCTCCTACGACATCTATTTGAGCAATCGTCTGTTCTTTCGACCGCTCAAACTCTCTGTACTCAGTGATGAGTTTCAAAACATTGAATACCAGGTTAATGCTTCAATGCAGATGGGTTACTTTATCATTGCCAATTCACAAACAGAGTGGGATGTCTCTATTGGTCCCGGTTATCAGTACACCGATTTTAAGACGGTAGAAGAGGGGGAATCGGGTGACGCGACCAGTAACACGCTGGCGTTTGAATCTAACTTTGAGTATGAACTGACCGATGACATCGATTTAAGCCATACCTATAACCTGAATTGGGCAAGTAACGACGCGGGCGGCGCCCGTCATACCAATGAGCTAGGTTTCGATATCGATCTTGTTGATGATCTTGAACTTAGCATTAAAGCCGTTTGGGATCATGTCTCTGACACCAAAGCCGACTCGGAGGGGGTAGTACCAGAGAAAGACGACTACAAATTCCACTTTGGTTTAACTTACGAGATTTGATTATGCTCCTTGTGAGGCGAAGATGATTGTTGGATTTATGACAAAAATGTCATCTTTGGGATAGGTTGGTGTCAGGTGTCTTGTTGAATAATGAAGTCATTGAAAACAAACACACTGAAAAGGTCATCAACATGAAAGCAATGAAAACCGCTCTCCTTGTCGCAGCTATGGCAATCACTAGCGCATCCGCGTTTGCCAACCCTATCTTCACTAGCGGTAATTATGTGAGCAGAGAAGAGATGAAGACTCTCTCTGTGGAACCTACCGCAACGTCAGATGCCGCATACCAACAAGCTTTCGCTGAACTGAATGCTTTGAAAAGCATGTCGGCTCGTGAGCTTAATAAAGAGCTGAATATCTCTAACTTCAATATTGCATCTAAGAGCACTCATCTGAAAGACAGTGGGTTCATCACGGTTCAAGAGCGCATGAACGCAGATGGGCAGCTGGAATATGTCGGTACAGTGAATGTCAAAGTGCACTATGCAGAGCGCGACAGTAATCGATAAAAGTGAAGCGTGAAAAGAGTATGATGTTGTTGCGTCGTACTCTTTTTTTGATGGCTGAGGTAGAGGATAGAAGTTGAAATTACTGATTGTAGAAGATGAATTGAAAGCCGGAGAATACTTGCAAAAAGGGTTGGTAGAATCGGGTTATGTTGTTGACTGGGTGCGCGATGGTGTAGACGGGCTGTATCATGCAACAAGTGAGTCTTATGATCTTATTCTTCTCGATATCATGTTACCAAAGCTCGACGGTTGGCAAGTCCTTAACACCCTGCGTAGCAGTGATATCCATACCCCGGTCATTATGCTTACGGCTAAAGAACAAATTGAGGATCGTGTTCGTGGTTTTGAATTAGGAGCCAATGATTACGTCGTCAAACCTTATGCCTTTGCCGAGCTTCTGGCGAGAATTCAAAATGTGTTTCGCCATCATACTTCCTCGCGAGTTTTAACTTCTTCGCAGACGCTGCAAATAGCCGACCTAAAGCTGGACATGATGAAGCGAGTTGCGACGCGGAACGGGCAAACCATCACTTTAACTGCCAAAGAATACGCGCTACTTGAGCTTTTGATGCGAAAAGAGGGACAAGTCCTATCACGAACGACCATTGCTTCACTGGTGTGGGATATGAACTTTGATAGCGACACCAATGTTATCGATGTTGCCGTTAAGCGATTGCGCCAAAAGGTCGACAAGCCGTTTGAGGTACCTTTGATCCACACCGTTAGAGGGATGGGCTACAAGTTGGAAGCTCTTGATGCGTAAGTTACCAGCCAACCTCTCTATGCAAAACAAGCTCGTTTTGATGTTTGTTGGCACGACATTGGTGGTATATCTCGCTTTAGCATTCATTCTGTATTACACCATCGAACGTCATTTCTTCACCCAAGATTACAACGACACAGTGACCAAATATAACTCGATAGAAAAGACGATGCTGGTCTCGCCGGAGTCGGCTTATCTACTTATCGACAATAGCTCTGTCTATATGTGGGCATTTAAAGAAGAAGCACTGACTTACAAAAACTCGACGCTCTCTATCCCTAAGGATTTGTCGTTGACGCTGAGCTCTCCACAGATCTTAAATCAAAACAATGCGATTGAGTGGCGTGAAAACTCGTTAGATATTCGAGCGTTCGCTTTTAAAACCAAAGATGTCACTGTTGTTATTGGCGTGAGCATCAACCATCATCGATTATTCTTAAATAAGCTTGGTTGGATCTTATTTTGGTCTTTAGGCTTCGCATTTATTGCATCGACGCTATTTAGCCGGGTGATCGTTAATCGCGGTTTAAAGCCCATTTTGACCTTAAATAAGCACATTCAACACATCACACCAGAACAGTTGGATATCCGCATTGCCCCAGAAACCTTACCAGTAGAGCTACGTGAACTTGCTACTAAGCACAATGCCATGCTGGATCGGTTACAAACTGGTTTTCATCGTTTGAGTGAGTTTTCTTCTGATATTGCTCATGAGCTCAAAACGCCTTTGACCAATATTACGACCCAAAACCAAGTGATATTAGGCGCGTGCCGTACATCGGAGGAATACCAAGAAGCGATTGCTTCTACGCTTGAAGAGTTAAACCGAATTACCAAGACCATCAATGATTTGCTGTATATCGCAAAAGCGGAGAATAAGCTTATCCATCGACACAATGAGCACTTCGCTGTTCATGAACAGCTTGCTCACTTAATCGAGTACTTTGACATACTGGCGGAAGATTCTGCTTTGAGCATCATCACTTCGGGGCAAGCGATGTTGTACATGGATCGAAATATGTTTGAGAGAGCGGTAGGGAATTTGCTCTCTAATGCCATTCGCCATGCTTATGATGAAACAACGATTCGTGTTGATGTCGAGCAGAGTGATGAGTTTGTCACCATTACCGTTCATAACGTCGGTGAGACGATACCTAAGCAAAATCTACCGTATCTCTTTGATCGCTTTTATCGAGTCGACAAGTCACGCCAACATTCTGGCAGCGTTGGAGCTGGGCTAGGGTTGTCGATCACACAGTCGATCGTTCACGCTTATGATGGCAAGATCACCGTGACTTCAGAAGAACACCAAACCCAGTTCTGTTTAATATTGCCCGCAGCTAAAGCGTATCCAGAAGCGGAATCACTTCCTCAAGAGATGCTTTAATTATCACTTTATCTTTAAATTCCTGCAGTGGTGGCAGTAAATCTGGAATCATCACGGCGTGGCATTCAGCAGCGAGAGCAGCTTTAATGCCATTGTTCGAATCTTCCAATACAAGGCTTTCTTTTGCAGCCATGCCGAGGTGGTGATAAGCCATTTGATAGCAGTCGGGGTTGGGCTTACCACGTTCTACATCTTCAGCGGTAATCACTAAATCGAACTGGGTAAGGTACTCAGTATTATTGAAGTTATGTTTTACTTCTGGGAGATGAGAAGAGGTCACAATAGCAGTGAGCAAACCACGTTGTTTAATGGCTCGTAACAACGAATCGAAGCCAGGTTTGAGCGCAATACCTTGGTCTCTGAGGTGATGGAAATGCTCATCTCGCACAGCCTTGTAGCGCGGCATATCGATGGCTTGTTGAAAATGCTCGGCGAGTATTCTTTCACATTCAGGGTCTTGGACGCCGATAAATTGTTGATAGAAATCATCAGTGATGGCTAAGCCTTGCTCGGTGGCGGCGTACTGCCAACTCTGTTTGTAGATAGACTCGGTGTCGAAAATCAGTCCATCCATATCAAAAAGTACAGCTTTTAACATTGGTAGAGCTCCTACGTAGGGTGTAGAGCGGCTGACATTGATTATGTTGTTATACCCAAGCAACCTCGAATCCTTTTGAAGGTAACTTGGGTATAAATAGCGTCAGAATGGGCTCTCTTTGCCGAGTTCATTACAGATTTCGACAATAGCAAGCGAGAGCCCTGACTTAATGATTTGTTGTTGACGTTGCAGTTGAAGCTGATAAAACTCAAGGTCGATATCGTCATCTGGTTCGCTGACTTCGAGTTGTACCATACCCATCTTCTTCACCAAGTGCAGTTTTTTGATTGGCTCTAGAATATTGGGGTCTGTGAACTCGTAATCAGAAGCGTCACTATTGAGTTGGTTTTTGAGTTTGATGATGTCTTCGATGTCGTGATAAATGTCATCGGGAAGCACACCTAAGCCAAACAATAACTTCAAACGAACAGATAGATCGCCCAGCGGTCCTGAGTCTTGTAGCAGCGGACCGACCACAGATTGGACAGCGAAGTTATCTTTACGAAAAATTCTTTGCACTAGCCCATCGATCGAATCGTTAAATACGTCGACGGTTGCAATAAAAAAGCCTCGTACCGAAGGTGCGCTGTTTAATCGCTCAATGATCTCGGTTTCGTTGATGTTATCTGCCATATACTGAATACATTTCTAATTATTAGTATCCCCATCTCTTTAAGTGGATAAGGATATAGAAGGGGAGCCAAGCTCCCCTAGGTAAATCAAAGTTGGTTGTAAAGTGTCTCGATTTGAGCCACTTCAGCACTGTCTTCTGCAAGACCTGTGTATGTCGCTAGCGTCTTCTTCACACCCACTTCTTTTAATGAAGTTTGCAGTTCTACTGCTTGTGGGTCGGTGTCGTTAGTGTACTTCAACGCAGCAGCAATGCCTTTCAAAAGAGTTTTATTTTCAGTGCCATACTCAATTGTACCGAGTAAAGGCTTCACTAATCTATCGTTCGCCCCCAATTTACGAATTGGTTGGCGACCAACACGATCAACTTCATCAACTAAATAAGGGTTGGCAAAGCGACCTAGGATCTTTTCGATGTAAGCGTTGTGCATGTCGCGGTCAAAACCGTAGCGTTTGATCAGTACTTCTCCGCTTTCTTGCATTGCTTGTTTTACTTCTGCGTGAATGCTTGGGTCTTCAATTGCTTCGCGAATAGTGCGATGTCCTTTCAAGCAACCTAAGTAAGCGGTAATGCAGTGACCCGTATTTAGGGTGAACAGCTTACGCTCGACAAACGCCATTAGATTATTGGTTCTTTCCATGCCAGCGATTTCAGGGATTTCACCTTTGAATTGCTGTTCATCCACAATCCATTCACTAAAACTCTCTACCGTGACTTCTAGTGGGTCATCGTTCGCGGCTTCTGCTGGTGGTACGATGCGGTCCACTGCGGAGTCGACGAAGCCAACTAGCTCGTCTGCTTTCGCGTGTAATGATTCATCCAAATGTTTGTACACTTCACCTTTTAGGTGAGTCGTGCCACGAACCATGTTTTCGCACGCGATGATGTTCAACGGTTTTTCGTTGCCTGCCGCAAAGCGCTTTGCAATGCCGGTCGCGATGGTTTTTGCAATGATGTCCAGTACGTTGGGACCTACGGCAGTGGTTACCAAGTCAGTTTTTACAATGCGATCGATGACATCTTCGCTGGCGGAGTTAACAGCGGTGACGTGGGTTACGGTGTCAATCTGGCATTCCGTACCGACCACTTTTACTTTGTATTCTTGTTTGTGGCTAAGTTGATCAACCAGTGGAGCATCAACGTCTGCAAATGTGACCTCGACTTCTGCATCTGCCAATAGTTTTCCGATGAAGCCACGACCAATGTTACCTGCGCCAAAATGAACTGCGTTTTTCATAATTCTTACCTACCAATGTCTGAAATGTTGACTAAAACGAATCTAGGGTGAGGTCAACCGCATAGGGGGTGACAGCTGACCTCGGTTTGCTCAGGAGCAAATTAAAGGGAGTGTTTAAGCCGCTTGCTGACCACCAAGGATGTTCAGAATCTCTTCTACATCGTTGGTGCTAGTTAGCTTCTCAATTGCCTCCGGCTCATCGAGCGCGTTTGTAATGGTGGTAATCACCTGGATGTGCTCATCGTTCTTAGCGGCAATGCCGATAACCAGTTTCGCTACATCATCGTCGTCTTCAGTAAATTGGATACCCGATGGGTATTGGCAGATTACAATGCCGGTTTTCTTCACGCGGTCTTTCGCTTCTACCGTACCGTGAGGTACTGCGATAGATTCGCCTAGGTAAGTTGGAACCAACGCTTCACGCTCAAACATCGCGTCTACGTATTCTGGTTCTGCGTAGCCAAGTTCAACCAATTTGTTGCCTGCAAAGCGAATGGCTTCTTCTTTGTTGGCTGCTTTCAAACCTAGGTGAATGTTCTCACGTTGAATTTGGAATACAGATGGTTGCTGTGGCTCAAAGCTGTCGTCGTTCGCCGCCATTACCGACACTTTTACCATTTGGTCGTCATTGGCTGCGGATTGGTTTTGTGCTGCTAGTAGTTTGGTGACTAGCTGGTTGTACATTTCGCTGTCTAGGAAGTTCGTCAATGAAATGTGGTGTGCGTTCGGAGCATGCTTACGTGCACGAGCCGTTAAGTCTTTATGAGTAATCACGATATCTGCACTCTCTGGTAAGCTGTTAATAGCAAGGTTGGTTACATGGATGCTCAGACCGGCGTCTTGAACCTTTTTGCGCAGCATGCTTGCACCCATTGCGCTTGAACCCATGCCCGCATCGCAAGCGACAATGATGCTTTGTACTGTCGCTAGGTCTACGTCACCTTTGCTTTGGCTGTTTACCACCGCATCGTTTTTAGATGCAGATTTCATGTCTTTCATTTGTGATGTTGCTTTCTCTAGTGCAGCTTCATCACCGTCTTCTTCTGTTGACGTTTGCGTCTTCATTAGTAGTGCCGCTACTGCGAATGACACACCTGTTGCTGCTGCGATAGATGCGAGTACACCTACGATTGAACCTTTCTGAGTCATCAACAAGATAGCGAAGATTGAACCTGGTGATGCTGGAGAAACGATACCTGCGTTAAACATTGTTAGAACGAATACGCCAGTCATACCACCTGCAATAGCTGCTAGGATTAGGCGAGGGTTCATTAAAATGTATGGGAAGTAAATTTCGTGGATACCGCCGAAGAAGTGGATGATTGATGCACCACCGGCAGTTTGACGAGCCGTTCCTTTACCAAACACCATGTAAGCCAGCAAGATACCTAGACCAGGACCTGGGTTCGCTTCGATTAGGAAGAAGATAGATTGACCTGTCTCAGACGCTTGTTGGATACCTAGTGGAGAGAAGATACCGTGGTTGATCGCGTTGTTTAGGAACAGGATCTTCGCAGGTTCAACGAAGATTGAAGTCAGTGGTAACAGGTGAGCAGATACTAGGAAGTTAACGCCAGCTGCTAAGCCACCAGATAGAATTTTTACGAATGGACCGATAAAGATAAAAGCAAGAATCGCACATAGCATGCCGATGATGCCTGCAGAGAAGTTGTTAACCAACATCTCAAAGCCACTTTTTACTTTACCGTCGATGTAGTTATCGAATTTTTTGATCGCCCAGCCACCCATCGGACCGACCATCATTGCACCCATAAACATTGGGATGTCTGTACCGACAATCACACCCATTGTTGTGATTGCGCCGACTACCGCACCGCGATCGCCACCAACTAATTTACCACCGGTATAACCGATAAGCAGTGGTAGCAAGTAGGTAATCATAGGACCAACCATAGAGGCTAACGTTTCGTTAGGTAGCCATCCAGTTGGGATGAATAGAGCAGTGATAAAGCCCCACGCGATAAACGCGCCGATGTTTGGCATTACCATGTTTGACAGAAAACGACCAAAATTTTGTATCTTGATCTTGGCATCTGGTGATATCATAACAATTCCCCGTTCGATGTTCTGATGAATATTGTTGTAGTAAACGGTTCGCCAAAACCGCTTGTTTGATTGCTTAGTACCCAATCAATTTACCACACATTTTCCAATTGGAACTGACAACGGGTTTTTCGTGATCTACGCCTGCATTTCCTAGGCTGAGAAACGGTTTTTAAGTGACTTGGATCGACTTATTGACCTGTAAATAAATAACAAAAAGCCACTTTCAAATCTGTCAATAAAAATACTAGTGATCAATTCGATCTTCTGACAAATTTAAATCCAAAATACTTTGTGATTTAGATCACTTTTTATTTCTTTTGAAATCCGAATTAAATACCGCGAGCGATCAATGTCACACTTTGTGTTGTGTTGCTTGGTCTTGTAAGTGTGATCTATGTCTGGTTTGGTAATTTGTGAAAGTTTTTGACGTAATTAGCGTGACCAATGTCATCGCTAAGGTTTTGATAAATTGCGTTGATGAATGTCTTTTCGAGCCACTTCACGCAGTGATATGTCATTAGTGATAGAAAGATTAGAAGTGCATTGCTCTAGGGCTTCATTCTATCCATGACAACGCACTTTTCATTGATATTTCAATACTCAGCGGTGTTGACCTAAGTAACGGTGAGCCTGCTCGCCCCCCATGTACCGTGCTAATGTTTTTTCTTGGACATTACGCAAGTCAACCATGATCAATCCATCCAAAGCGTTGTTGAATGCTGGATCTACATTGAAGCAAACCAGCTTGCCGTTGAGACTTAAATACTGACGTAGCAACACTGGCACGCCTTTCCCTTCGTCAATTCTGGCAATCACTCGAGACAGCAGTTGTAAATCGCCTAATGCCGTAAGCATGCTGGTATTCCAACCACGATGGTTCTCTGGCAGAGGGTTAGATGGCGTGACGTATTCTGCACAGTCTTTGTCATAGTGGTGCAGTGTCATTGATTGAGCCAACAACTGGCGTGCTGTATCGCTGTAGTCATTGCTGATACTGACTGGACCAAATAGGTGTGTGTAATCTGGGTTTTGATGTACGAAGGTCGCAATGCCTTTCCACAGTAGCAATAATGCACTCATGCTCTTTTGATATTGCTGAGCGATCACCGAACGCCCCATCTCGATCGATTTTCCCATCTGATCTAAAAAGCATTGGTCATAGTTAAACAGCGTACGTGAATACAGACCTTCTACACCATGCTTCTCAATCAGTTGATCAACCAGACCTAAGCGATAAGCGCCGACCAAGCATTGGTTTTCTCTGTCCCACACAAATAGGTGCAGATAGTCATGATCGAAGTGATCAATATCTATCGCTAATCCAGTGCCTTCACCAACTTGACGAAAATTGAATTCACGTAGACGACCAATTTCATGCAGTAGAGAAGGAATGCTCTTCGCCTCAGCACAATAGACATCGAACTCTCCACTTTCGAGTAGCTTTGTTTCTTCTGGTAGGTTGTTCAGTTCTTCAAGCAATTCGCCTATGGGTAACCCTGCCGCAATTGGAGAGAGCATTTCCGAAGAGGACGAGGGCTTGATTGGTTGGGTGTCACGATTAAGTAAATAAGTATTGAGGCGCAAATAGTTAACGACCTGATCATCGTTAAGTGTGTTGAGCTCTTTAAATTTTATGGCTTGCCCAAACGAAAGCTTGATGGTTTGTGCGTGTTTGTTCAATAGCTCTCGACCAAGCATTAAGGTGCGCAAAAGTGGGTGGATTTTCCCCGCCATGTAAAAGCGTTTGGAATTTTGACCACTGATAAAGACTGGAACCGTAGTCGCTTTGTTTTTGCGGATAAGGCTACTGACACTGCGGCTCCACTCTTTGTCTTCTATACGTTGTGGTTTCGCATCGACTAATTGCGATACTTCACCGGCAGGAAAGACGAGTAATAAGCCACCATTAGCCAGATGCTTGTTGGCTGCTCTAAGCGCTTTCATGTTGGATTTGACAGCGTCTTTGCCTTCAAATACATCGACGCCAATGAAGAGCTGATCCAGCTCAGGAACGGTCTTAAGGTATTGATTGGCTAAAATTTGAATATCACCCCTGACCATCAATAGCAGCTCCGCCAAGATCACACCTTCCACACACCCTAGAGGGTGGTTCGCCACAATGACGGTTGCACCTTGCTTAGGAACAGAGTCGAGTGAACCATGAGTGATACGATAATCGATGCCCAAGATATCTAGGGTAAAGCGGAGAAAGGTTTTGGTGTCGGCATTGATAGGTCGTCGGGCGTAGAACTTATCAAGTTGGTTTAAACCCGTTGCCCATTCAGTAACATTTTCACCAATGCCAAATGGCGTTTTACGAGGGAGACGAAAGGGGGTCGAACTATCCATATTTACCTCAGCGTACAAGTTGCTGATTGGATGGTAGAAATTACAGATGACAGTTCAGAGGCAAAAGCATGAGCCTTTGATGACAAAGCCGTGAAGCTTTATTGAACAAAGGCTATTCACCCAGATTTATGAGGGGAGTTTGTTTATGATTTATCACCGGCAAACATCAGGACGCTCATGGTGTTAAGCGTTTTACTGATTGACTCTATAGAGCTTAATACCTGTTTGGTTGGTTCATTTTCCAATAGTAGACGACCATCAAACCCCTTGGTTCCACAAGGCTCTTCTTCGCAGGCCAATGTTCGCTCTTCATGCGTATTTTCTTCGGTGATTTGCTTATCAATCGTTGGGTCTTCAGAGGTCATATTGTTGGCACTAAAACAAGAAGTTGAGATGAAGACACCACTAATAATAAGCATTAACTTTGTTTTCAACATGATGATAAACTCAATAATAAAACACTGTTCGATTTTATGTTATTGTCTTCATCATTTCGAGTGATATGACAGAAATTTAGCTTTTGGTCGCTATTTTGTTGCCATTCGTAGGCTATCTTATCTGCATAACAAATTGATTGGTTTAACGAAATCAGGAGGATGAATGGAGAACGTTTCCAACAAAGCGTCAATATGGTTAGGGCTGTGTCTAATTATTGGTTTGGGAGTGTTGGGTTTCTTTATCCAGCAGACAGCGGTGAAATACAAAGCGTATGAACGTGTGGTTACGGTGAAAGGCTTGTCTGAGCGAGAGTACCCAGCGGATACAGTAATTTGGCCTATTCAATTTACTGTGGCGAGTAATGATATGACCGCAATGTTTGATGACATTGATCAGCAGACTAAGCTGGTCATTGATTTTCTTGTGGCAAAAGGACTGAATGAATCAAACTTCTCTCTGTCATCACCAGCTGTCATTGACCGTAAAGCTCAGCAATATGGTAGTGAGCAAGATATCGAATATCGCTACCTCGCAAACCGAACTGTGACGGTTTACAGCCAGAACATTGATTTGGTGAGAGCGGCAATCAATGAAATTGGCGAACTAGGCAAACAGGGCGTTTTATTAAACCAAGATCCTTACTCGAATCGTGTGGAGTACAGCTTTACTAAGCTTAACGAGATTAAGCCTGATATGATTGAGGAAGCGACGAAGAATGCACGAGAAGTAGCAGAAAAATTTGCTAAAGACTCACAGAGCTCGCTCGGTAAAATTAAGCGAGCGACACAAGGTCAGTTCTCAATTTATGACCGAGATAGCAATACGCCTTACATCAAGAAGGTACGCGTTGTTTCAACTGTTCAGTATTACCTATCGGACTAAGCAAGATTATCTCAAGTTTCAACCTAATCTCACAAGCCAGTCATTTGACTGGCTTTTTTATGTTCAACCGATTGCATTATAAGTGCTGTAGGTTTTTTCGTTTATGCAAGTGATCTTTTATAAAACTAAGTTCTTATTTGTTTGGCAATGAAGTTGATAAAAGTCAATTCACAGAAGGAGTTAGAGGCGTAATTTTGACCGCACTTATTAGCTAGAAGGAATTACTAGAATGGCCTTTAAACATTACCTCAGAGAGTTGTTAGGTTTAACTATTGTTGTCTCTGTGGTATTCGGAGTATTGAGTATCTTACTGGACTTCTGCGCTCTTGTAGCGCTGTGCGAACATCAAGAGAATATTGCCCATATTTTTTTCCATGAATCGTTCTACTTTATCGCATTCCTGATCCCGCCTTATTTCTTATGGAAAGTGATTAACCGTCCCGGCTTAGTTTCAGCAACAGAAGAGTATCAGGTCAGCAAGCTTGAGTTAGAGCGCCCTTAGCTGGAAATAAACCTAAACGTAAGTGCTTGGCTTGCGATGAGGATATTGGATGGAATCTCTATCTTCCAGATACAACAAAGGCCCGTAGATTTCTCTACGAGCCTTTCGAAATATGGTGGCCCCTCCCAGACTTGAACTGGGGACCAATCGATTATGAGTCGTAAAATATCTCGTTTCATGGAATCTCGAATCATCTCACAGCTTGTCAAAGTCATTGAATTTTAAGCGACTTCCTAACTACACCCACAACTACACCCAATTTAGCGCTGGGTGTAGTTGCGCAACAAAGTATCTGCCATGGCAATTACGCAAAAAGAGATTGTGGGGCTCAAGCCTAAAAGTAGTGCTTACTATGTTTGGGATGATGACAGAACAAAAGGCTCTGGGCGTCTCGGAGTAAAGGTTTTCACCAGTGGCAATAAAGGTTTTGTCTTCCGTTACTACCGTCAGAGCAAGCGTCTCTTTATTCAGTTAGGTCGATTTCCGGCGCTGAGCCTTGTTGATGCACGGAAAGAGGCGCACAAACTGGGCTTAATGCTTAAGCAGGGACTCGATCCTAAATTTGAATTAGCCAACGCAGAGAAAAAGCGTGAAGCTGCCCGACGTGAAGAAGAACGTAAGGGTAGCATAGAGCTATTGTTTCAAAGTTACGTGAACCAGATGAAAAAAGAGGGGAAAAGAACTTATCAAAATGTTTATCGCTCGCTGGAGAAGGAGGTTTATCCATTTATTTCTAGAGAAACGAAAGCTTGCGATGTAACTACTGCTGACATTGTTACGATTCTTGCTCACATGATACAACGTGGTGCCGCAACACAGAGCAATCGGGTCAGAAGCTACCTTCATGCCGCATTTAACTACGGTCTTTCACATGATAATGACCCTGCGAATTACTTGAGAGATGCTAAGTTTGGTCTCGCTTTTAACCCAGTATCCTCTATACCAAAACAAAAAGACGCAGAACGAGTGGGAGAGCGCTACCTCACGTTCACAGAACTACACCAGTTTATGCAAGATATTGAGTTTGACATTGAAGGGGTTCGAGCCTCAGAAATGATGCGATGTCTTATTCTTCTTTGTATTCATACTGGAGGGCAGAGACCTTACGAGATTGCAGCATCAAAATGGACGGCAATCAACTGGGATGAACGAACCTTGCTTATCACACCAGATCTTTCGAAAAATAAGCGTAGCCACTTAGTTCCTCTAACTTACTCAGCTATGTCGATCTTAAAGAAAGAGAGTCAACCAGTCCCTTTATCTTCCCTCATTATAAAGACGAAAATGACCACGTTCGCTTAGATTCATTGAGCCAAATTATTGCTCGTTATCGAGATGATCATCCACACCTAGAGCATTTTATCCCTAGAGATTTACGCCGCACATGTAAAACCCTGATGGGAGAGATTGGCATAAGTAAGGCATTGAGAGACAGGCTACAAAACCATGCACTGAATGATGTGAGCTCAAAACACTATGATAGGTATGAGTACCTAAGTGAGAAGCGTCATGCTTTGAAGCTGTGGGAAAGTAGGCTTCTTAACTTCATGTCTAATATCACAAATGTTGTATATTTTTGAATGCACTCAAACCTCTAGTTATCGCAGTAAATACATTGATATTTATACATTTGTGAAGAGTAGCAAGATTAATGGTGTTGTCTTTATATTCAACAGGTTGCCTTTGTTTTAAGGGTGTTTTATTATCGTGTGACCAATTAATTGATAAGGTTTAATTGTGGATTCCATAAAAGTTCGTGGATTAAGATCGCTAGTTGATACTGGATTTGTTGATATAAAATCAATCAACGTTTTGTTGGGAACAAATAGTTCCGGTAAAAGTTCATTTCTAAGGGTTTTTCCATTATTAAGGCAGAGTGCGGAAAGAAAAACAAGAGGCCCCATTCTATGGAATGGTGAATATACAGATTTTGAATCATTTAAAACCTCTAAGCATAAAGGTTGCTCTGACGAAACTAGTTCAGATTTTATTAGTTTTTCTTTTAACTTTATATATAACCAAGGGCGTGTAAATCCATATAGAAACGCCCCAAGTATAGACCTTAAAACGACAATATGTTTAGAGGAGCTTGATAACTCTTGTTATACAAAGAAGCTCTCAGTAAATATATGTGGTCATGAAATAAATTTTGATTTTGAACCGGATGGAATAATAAAAAATATTTATTCAAGTCGAATAACATGGCAATTAGAAAAAAATAAAATATCAACTCAGTAATACAAATACAATAATTCCTATACTTGGTAGTCCTGAATATCACTATGGATATTGGTCTAGAGATATTAGTAAAGAAAGAAAAACCATTATGGGGAACGTCTTTAACCAGATTAGTAACTTAATACAAAAATACACAGGAAGTCAAAGTAAGAACAGAATTGATGAAATTACCTCAAGTCTAGTTAAGTATATAATGTCTGATGAAGACAAGCTTAAAACTTTGCAGTCGGCTAGATCGACTAATAAGTGGAAAGGGTTAGTTGAAAATTGGACTGTAAACTCTTCAGAGTTCGTTTTCTTATCTGCTTTGGCTGACTTGTATACAGTTACAAACAATAGTATGGGTATTAATTCACAAATTACGTCGACTTTTAGAAATGTTAGATATGTGGCTCCTTTACGTGCATCTACAGAAAGGTATTATCGATATCAAGATTTAAGCATTGATGAAATAGATCATAGAGGAGAGAACATAGGTATGTTTCTAACTAACATACCTAAAAAGTGGAGAGATAAACTTGATAAATGGACGAGGGTTCATTTTGGTTTTGTTATCGATGAAAATACATCTTCAAGTCATATCGCAATAAATTTAAAGTATGATGATTATTCAACTAATATTGCTGACATGGGTTTTGGTTTTTCTCAAATACTACCAATTATTGTGCAACTTTGGTCCGTTTCTTCAGGCTATGAACGCAGCCTAAAAGGGACTGGTAGTGAGCAGTATATATTTGCAATTGAACAGCCAGAGCTTCATCTCCACCCTAGAATGCAAGCAAACTTAGCTGAAGTTTTTTCTAGTGTAATTAAATTGGCTAATGATAACTCAATTGATATTAGATTAATAATTGAAACACATAGCTCATCTATGATTTCTAAATTTGGTGACTCTGTGGCTATGGAAGATATAACTGCTGATGATATAAATATTATAATGTTTGAGCAGGATAAAAAAGAAAGAAAAACTAAAATTTCTTACTCTCACTTTAATGATGATGGTGAGTTGGAAAACTGGCCAGATGGATTCTTTACGTATTAATCATGATAGTTGAACTTTGTGAAACAATATTTAAAGCTGTTGAAGATGACAATAGTGATACAATTTGCTTTTTAGATGACTTATTATTAGCTAGAAGGAATGGTTTTTTATCTTTGTTACTGACAAAAAAAGAAATATTAACTCTTACTAAAATGTTAGATTTAAATAGTCGTCAGTTGTCAATACTAAATTTTGATAAGGAAAATTCTACATTTATTAATCAGAGATTGAGAGGGTTTGGGCATAGTGTAAAATTCTATAACTCTCAATATGGAACTGGAACTGGTAATTATGATGTTTCTGATTATCAAAGCAGGGTTCAGGAAAAAGAACTATTTCCAATATCGAAACCTGCTGTAATATTTGAAAACGAAAATGATGATATAGTTTATCGTAAAATTTTAAATTGGTATTTTGATGAGAAGAAGCTTTCTTCTGAACTACAAATATCATATGAGGTTATACACGGTGGCGGCAATACTACTGCAGATATCTCGAAAAGTGCAATTGACAAGAGGTTGGGTGTATATGCACTGTGTGATAGTGACAAAATATCTCCTCATGCTCCGATAGGTAGTACAGCAAGGAACGCAAAAAGAGCATTTGAAGATAAAGGTATTTCTTCAAGTTTTTTTTGTATTGAAGCCCATGAAGTTGAAAATTTAGTTCCATTATATATACATGAAGAGAAAGCTCTCCCAACGCAAGTTCCTGCAATTGTTTTTATTAAAAATGCACATTCTAAATGTTGTGAGTCTTATCTTTACTATGACTTCAAGGATAGTATAAAAAAAGATTTAATCGTTTCTGGAACCGATTGTGGTAATTATTGGAATGAAATTATAAAAGATAGCGAATATGAAGATAAGCTAGCTTTGATAAATGGTAATGATAAAATAACCTGTAAACTATCGAGTTTAGTTCCACATTCGATTAGAGAGTTTCATTCTCAAGTCAAGGTTGCTCCAAACTGTAAGGCATTGTACGAACAGTGGTGTAAGATTGGGGACTTTCTGGCACCAAGGGTTGTAGCTTCTTCACCTTATAAGATGTAGTTGCCGCTATACCTAATAAGTAAAGCCGTAATAAGAGCGGCTTTACTCCTCATTCTTCTTTATCGTACTGTTGGGCCGTGTTCATGGGATAGGAACATCAGAATTCTATTGAATTACCATCAGAATTAAACACAATCGCTCTCCTAAAACCGCTCCCTCCTCTATTTTCTAAGATACTAACTCCAGTCACTTGATGAGATAAGGAGAAAGTTAATGACACATAACCGAATCATGTCCTTGAAAGAGGTCTCAGAAGCCTTAGGACGAACTCCCAAAACTATTTGGCGATGGTGGGCAAAAGAGAAAACATTTCCGAAACCCATTCTGATTAATGGACGCTGCCTTGGGTGGCGAGAGTCTGAGCTAGATAACTGGATAGAAAGTCAAGGGGGTAAAAGTGACAACAGCAAGTGCTAAAAGTCAGCCGAGCGAGCCTCAACTCGATTTTCCAGACAAGAAAAAAGAAGGGTTTAAGAAGCTTATTCTCAATACGGATGACAACCTAAGGGTACTGTTAGATCACAAAGGATATGTCCCTTACTTAAATGCGATGAACACTGAGATAGAAGTGCTCCATAATGGTAAGGTTATGGAATACGAGGTGTTAATGAGTAAGCTGATAAGCGACTGTGCAAGATTCGATGTACCAAAAGCAGCAATTGGTGATCATCTGCATGTATTGGCAAAGGAGCATTCATATCATCCTATTGTTTTGCATTTGTCTGCCTCTAAATGGGATGGTGTCGAACGAGTGAAAAAAGTTATTGGGTGCATCCGTTCTAAGATACCTGAAGTTACAGAGCTAATTATGCGGAGGTGGCTTGTTGGTTGCATTGCGGAGCTATACGAGCCTCGATTTAGCAGTAAGTTAGTTCCAGTGCTTCAGAGTAAGCAGTCTTTTAGAAAAACCGCTTTCTTATCAAGAATAGGTGACATCGTACAAGGGGCATTTCTTGGAGGTCGGGCATTAGATCCCCGCTGCAAAGATAGCGTGTTACCTATTATTAAGTCATGGATTGTTGAACTCGGTGAACTGGAGTCTTCAACAAAGTACAGTCAAGGTCAGCTGAAAGCATTTATATCCCAAGAGGCAGACACAATCAGGTTGCCCTATGCGCGTACCGACCTCAAAAACCGAGGCAAACGCTTTTGATAGCGACGGTATACGGCCAAGACTTCTTGAAGGACAGAACGGGTAATACTCGGTTTGGTGTGATTGAACTAAATGAACCTATTGATATGACTACTGTGAATCGGATTCTCGGGTGGCAATACAACGGAACTGGCAGCCTTCGCCAAGAAGATCCCGAGTCATTGCGGCAGTTTTGGTTGGAGGTTAAGTATATGTATAAAGCTGGTGAGCCTTGGGTTCTGTCAATCGACGAGCAGGCTCTGGTTGATACGGTATCTGATCAATATTTGGATAAAGGGCGTTGGTATAAAATGCTTCAAGAGCGGATATCAATGGGGTCTGATGATAATCGAAGCCAGACTGAATGGCTTGCACCAGGCCAAATTAGCCAAATCTTAGGCATACCATGTAACTATGTTGCTCATGTCGGCAGAGCTCTACAGCGATTAGCTGATGAGGGAAAAATTGAAACTCGTTACAAAGATGGCTACAGACTGTATTTGTTTTCAATCAGCTAGCATCAACGGCTCTGAAAGTAATGCTTTTATAACATTCCCTCACTTACTCCACTTTAAGTGAGGGAAATGAGGGAGGTTCTACAGAATCGAGTTAGAATGTTCGCACAGCGAACGTCATATTTAGCCTTCGGATTTGGAAATGAAATATATTAATTAAACATTCTACTTGCTACAACTTAAATGTATTGTAGGAAATAGATCTTAATCAAAGACCCCAGTCGTTACTTCAATTAATAACATGATGTTCAGAAAAACTAAAAGATACCAAGGAGAATAATAAGTTATTATTAGAGATAGTTTATGATATAGCCACTCTATGCCAGTAGTAGATGTGATTTTATGATCGATATCTTTATGAGTTATATATCGATTCAAAATGTTATTATAGTCTTCGCCTAGCTTTAATAGTACATTATTATCATATGTATCATTACATTCCTTATAGTTTTTTATTATAAATCTAAGATGGTTTATATCCATGCCTTGGTTTCTATATTTCTCAGCTTTCATTGAGTAATCTTGCTTATGAACCAAAATCGATATGCATAAAGCAACAATTGATATCGTTATTTGTATTATTTGTATCTTGAAATTATTATCTATAACATATTTGCTATCTTTAAAAACTAGAGATATTAAAGATAGTACAATTAGAGATATAGCAATAAACGATAGTGATAATAGTGATAGGTTGCTTATTTTTGCTAATCTTCTACTTGCATTAAAGCATGCATCTTTTGTTGTCTTGGTTCTTTTTAATAAATCATTTATGATAGTATCAGTCATAAGAGAAATCCGATTTAGATAAACTATAAGAAACTGTCTTTCCTTTTACTATGCCAACCCCTTTTCTAGAGTAATTTTTCTTATACACATGTTCCCTTACCTTTTTCTTTGTCCAAGTTTTTATTCCATAGTTTGGCTTTTCAAGTGAAGATAAGTAATCTACTAGTGGCTTTAGTTGAGGGTTTATACTAATTGCTTCATTATATTTTTTATTTCTAGTTTCATGAGGTAGTTCTTGTATTGAAATTAATACAGATCTTTTTATTAAAATACTTGACTGACTTTTGAAGAATACATCAAAAATCTTTTCTCTAGAATTATTGTCTAAGTGTTTTCCTAAGCAAATTATGGATATATACGCTTCGTGTCTAGATATTTCTCCTCGTGCCGATGACCATAAAGTTGATTGTATTTCTTCGCTTAACTTAATCGGAAGGGAGGTAAGGAGTCTGATTGTATGATATCTATGCCAGTTATATAGTGAAGGTCTCTTAATCAGATGATAGGTTATTTTATCAATGATTCTTTTATCATCACAGCAGGATAGCATATCACACCAAACATTCATTTTTTCTGGGTGTGTATCAATCCTATCTATGACTTTTTCTATTATTTTATTGTTAAGGTTATAAGCATGAGTGAGTGCACTATACATGCTACAACAATCTAAAAGTCTATTTGCAATAGCTCTGAATATTTTATCATTTCCTCCAGGAGCACTATGCTTTTCTAATAAATTTTTAGCGTCATCCATTAGATACTGTATTTTAGCATGATCTTGTTCATCTATTGCAATTTCAAAATCCGATATTAACTTATCATCAGTAACATCAACAATATCATTCCAATCTTCCGCATTAGATTTGTTGTAAATACTGGTTTTTGCTCCAGATATAAAAAGCCTATTATTTAGAAGAGTATCTTGAAGGTGGTGTAATGCACGATGCGCCTGTCTTTCATTTTGTGCACATATCTTGATGTCATCAACCCACCTAAAGTAACGAAATCTATTGTCTAGAACGCTTTTATCAACGTGATACAAGTAAATGCTTCCAAGAAAACTACTGGTATCAATATTCTGTGGTATACCAAATCCCTTAGTCGACCATGATAATAGTAGTTTTTTTAGCAAAAATAAAATTAGCCTGTCTTCTTTTGAAATCGATGGACCCAAGATGTCTTCAATAATTGATATTAAGTTATCTACGTTAATATGATCATAATATGAAGTTAAATCTGTAACTAGTATGGATTCAATTTTTTCATCTAGACATGCAGATATAGCATCGTTATGGAATCCTTTCCACCTCATTATTGAATTATTGAAAGGGTATTGATCATTGTCTTCAGAGTCTCTTCTGTAAGAGTATATTTGATCTGGAACTTTGTGATCTATTTTAGGTAATAAATAATGTAAAATAGCAGTATAGATAATTCTTAGTTCGGGGTGAATCCAAATAGCATCTCTTAACATGCCACCTTTCTTCGGTACTTTATCAAAGTAGGTCTCGTAGCTATCGATGGATTTTACTTTTAACTTTATATCTTTTAAGTAAGCTTTGTAATCTCTATAGCCTAATACGTCTGGGTAGAAGTCATCTCTGGCATCTTTTAGAAACCAAGTTATGGCTGTATCTAAGTCGAGTAGCTTTATAGCTGCTATGATTTTATCTGATTCACGGTTCATTCTGATATGTGTAAGTTAGATTTTTTATGATGGTAGCATAGCTATTGTTTGTAGTGCATTATGTTTGTTATTGGTTGGTCATGATAGGCATCATCACCCATCAGGTATTGGTACAAAATGAACAATATCTATAGTCTCTGTTTGAACTATCGGATGAGAATATACTGGTCTACCTAAAATCTACTGATGCGATCAAGTGTCAGATATTCATCAAGTATGGTTACTTTGAGCCACGTTTCGACTTGCCTTTGCAAGAATTGGTTTTATGTATTGACGATATCAACGAGCCTTTACTCAAATCTACCAAGCTGCCAATGTAGTGCCTCCTGCCACTAGCTATGAAATAGGTAGTGACAGGAGGCATGCCTCAACCACCAAAGCTTACGCTTTCTGCATTCCACTCTTTTTTAAAGCGGGCTCGCTTGGTGACAGCCAAGTGACGACTTGCTAGCTTAACAATGTAAATACAAGTAGCCGTCGCTCTAAAGACACTTCAGAAATCGTAAATCATATAAATAGGAGAAAGAAACGTAACCAGCATTGTTCTTCATAATGCTTTTCTCGTAGGTGCTCAAGCTTCTTCAAGTAGACCATGTACGACAGTCGTCACTTCGACATACAAACCATAAATCTTGCCCTCATCGCCTCTGAGGCATTCTGCTTACTAACCATAAGTTGGAATTGGGCTTATCACTAACCAACAGGTCACAGTGGTTTGATTATGTTTCTCTTCGATATGTTTCAAATAAACAGAGCCATATGGGCTATATGGCTCTCATTTGATTAGGAGTAGAGGTATGCCTAAGCCGAGCTTAAGGCACGGACTTGTTTTGTTGATGAGACGTAATACAGACGGAAGTTATGCATCCCAAGCTGCACGCAGCAATATTCTTATTCAAATTGAGAAACAGTTAAAAGGGGGAGGCTATAGGCACTTAACTCCTCATACGCTTAAGCTAAAGCACGTAAAATTCCTTGTTGAGCATTGGCAGAGCCAAGGCTTGAGCATAGGAACGATCAAAAATCGCATGGCTCATGTTCGTTGGGTATTTGAAAAAACGGGGCGTGAGCATTTATTGCCGAAATCGAATGAAGAACTAGGTATCGGAAAGCGAGTGTTTAGCGACAATACAATGAATAAGGCAAAAACACTTGATGTGGAAAAGCTTAACACAATCTCAGACCCGTACATCAAAACAGCATTAGAACTACAATCTACGTTTGGTTTGAGACGAGAAGAAGCGCTAAAGTTCTCACCCAGTATAGCTATTAAAAACGATAGAATTTTTTTAAAGGGTTCTTGGACTAAGGGTGGTAAGGAACGAGAGGTTCCAATTCGAAATGACTACCAGAAGCGGGTCTTAGAACATGTCATCGCAATAGCTCCTAAAGGTTCTATGATTCCGGCTGGTAAAACATACATCCAACAACTAAAACATTATGAGAGCACCTGCAAGCAAGCTGGGTTATGTAAGAATCACGGCTTGCGACATCAGTACGCCCAGACACGTTATATTGAACTTACAGGCATGAAGGCCCCAAAGGCTGGTGGTTTGACGAGCAGAGAGCTTAGCGTAAACCAGAAAATGGTAGATAAGGAAGCTCGTTTGATTATCAGCAAGGAGCTGGGACATGAAAGAGAAGAAGTTACGGTAATTTATCTGGGACGATAACCTAGACAGCTCACTAATTCTTCAGTAGATTAAAAAGTAATCAGTAAGAATGAGAGTGGAGCTTTACTATGTTGACGCAAATTCTAGATGCTGCCGATATGACTTTAGCGCAGTTCTTGTTTTTATCTCTTATCGTCTTCGGGACGACATGTTTGATTCTGTTTGCAACTTGGTATGACCACAAACATGGAATTGAATAAAGTGCGAATCTACAAAAAAAGCGCCCCTTGAGAAAGGGGCGCTTTTTTGTTGTACGCAATAAGGATTCTCTGAGTTTTCTGCTCTTGATGGCAAAACTAATTTTGATTAACAAGAGAGGACTCGAAATGTGCGTTAAGTCTCTTCCTAACTACACCCACAATTACACCCAAAATCATCAAATGCAAAAAAGGCGTAGTAGGTACTAACCTGCTACGCCTTTCGAAATATGGTGGCCCCTCCCAGACTTGAACTGGGGACCAATCGATTATGAGTCGACTGCTCTAACCACTGAGCTAAGGGGCCTTAATAGGTCAACGATTATAGGGGAAGCGTTGCGAGGTGTCTAGCCACTAGGTGGGGCAATTGCGCTTAGTTTTTATTCACTTAGCTTCACAGATAATAAAAAAGGCGACCCATTGGTCACCTTTTTTGATTTTAATCGCTTCGATTACTCGTCTAGGAAGCTGCGCAGTGTTTCTGAGCGGCTTGGGTGACGTAGTTTACGTAGTGCTTTCGCTTCGATCTGACGGATACGTTCACGAGTAACGTCGAACTGCTTACCTACTTCTTCTAGAGTATGGTCAGTGTTCATGTCGATACCAAAGCGCATACGAAGTACTTTTGCTTCACGTGGTGTTAGACCTGCAAGTACGTCTTTCGTTGCCATTTTCAGGCTCGTTGCCGTAGCAGAATCTAGTGGTAGCTCTAGCGTAGTATCTTCGATGAAATCACCTAGATGCGAATCTTCGTCGTCACCGATTGGTGTCTCCATAGAGATTGGCTCTTTAGCGATCTTCAGTACTTTACGAATCTTGTCTTCTGGCATTTGCATACGTTCTGCCAGTTCTTCCGGTAACGGCTCACGACCCATCTCTTGTAGCATTTGACGAGAGATACGGTTTAGTTTGTTGATCGTTTCGATCATGTGTACCGGAATACGAATCGTACGTGCTTGGTCCGCGATTGAACGAGTGATTGCCTGACGGATCCACCACGTTGCGTAAGTCGAGAACTTGTAACCACGACGGTATTCGAACTTATCTACCGCTTTCATCAGACCGATGTTACCTTCTTGGATTAGGTCCAAGAACTGTAGACCACGGTTGGTGTACTTTTTAGCGATAGAAATTACTAGACGTAAGTTCGCCTCAACCATCTCTTTCTTCGCACGGCGAGCTTTCGCTTCACCGATAGACATACGACGGCTGATGTCTTTAATGTTTTGAACGTTCAGAGAAGTCTCTTCTTCAATCATTTTTAGTTTAGCGATTGAACGACGGATTTCTTCTTCGTTACGTTTGATCTTCTCAGCGTATGGCTTGTCAGATGATAGGATTTCATCTAACCATGCTTCGCTTGATTCGTTACCTGTGAACAGCGCGATGAACGACTTCTTCGGCATTTTGCCGTATTCAACTGCAGACTTCATGATCAGACGTTCTTGAGTACGAACGCGATCCATTGCTGTGCGCAGTTCATTCACTAAGTGGTCGAACTGTTTTGGTGTTAGACGGAATTCTTTGAATACGTCTAGCATCAACTCGTTAGCTACTGTTGCTTTCGGGCTTTCGTAACCGTGCTCGTTGATTGCAAGCTGAAGGTTTTGGTATGTGCTGCGTAGCTGGTTGAATTTCTCAAGCGCAAGCTCTGGGTCGATACCTACATCTTCTTCAGAGTCATCTGAATCGTCATCACTTTCTTCGTCTTCATCAACGTCTTCTTCGTCTTCTTCTTCTAGCTGAGATTCAGTTAGTTCAGAACCGATGTGCGTCGCTGTTGGTGCAGCTGTGTCGTCTGCATCAGGGTCAACAAATCCAGAGATTAGGTCAGTTAGACGAAGTTCTTCTGCTTGAACTTTGTCAAACTGCTCAAGAATGTATGGGATAGTGCCAGGGTATTCAGCAACAGACGATTGAACTTGGTTAATACCTTCTTCAATACGTTTTGCGATGTCGATTTCGCCTTCGCGAGTCAGCAGCTCTACAGTACCCATTTCACGCATGTACATGCGCACTGGGTCTGTTGTACGACCAATTTCACTTTCTACGCTAGAAAGTGCTGCTGCTGCAGCTTCAGCTGCATCTTCATCGGTGATGTTTGTGTCATCGTTCAGTGCAAGATCATCAGCATCAGGAGCAGTTTCTACTACCTTGATACCCATGTCGTTGATCATCTGAATGATGTCTTCTACCTGTTCTGAATCTACGATTTCAGCAGGTAGGTGGTCGTTTACTTCGGCGTAGGTCAGATAGCCTTGTTCCTTGCCTTTAATAACAAGTAACTTTAGCTGTGACTGCGGATTTTGATCCATAGACGGTATCCAACTTCGTAATCTGGTGAAGGAATCAGTATGCGAAATGCAAACCACTTACTATAACAAATTAAATTGTTGCTGACTAATTAAACAGGGTTACGCTTTTAAATCTAGCATCAAAGCTAGCAGCTCCCTTTTCTCTTCGGCTGATAAACCGACACTTCTTGCTTTGGCCTGCAGGTTTTCAATTTGTTTTTCTACGCACTGGGCAATAATTTTATCCAGTGAGTCTAAAAATATTTCTTCTTGGTTGTCTTCATCGAGGGGAATATCCCAGCTCGCGAGACGAGACAGAAGGGTCTCATTTTGGCTGTTTCGCCAATGCTCTAATAATTGGCCAGTGTTGATATGGGGATGCGCCTGACATTTATCAAGTACATCAACAAATAAACTTAGGCCTGGTATGGATAAATCTCTCACTGAGGAAAGATCTGGTACCATTTGAGCATAGCTCGGATTCTGAATAAGTAGAGCGATTACCTCGCGCATCGGAGTTCGTTTGATCTCTTTGTGCGGCTGAGGTCGACTTTCACCCGTCTTTTTACGTGGTTGACGTAAGCGGTTATCAAAACCCGTGCGTTCATCAAGCAGCTTTTCGAGTAACTCCTGAAAATAGGGATCAGGAATCTTGTCAATCAATGCACTCGCATAGGCTCGTAGTGCTGATTTACCTTCATTATTACCCAAGTTGATTTGGTGTAATTCAATCAGGTTATCAAAGAGATAGCTCGAAAGCGGTGTGGCTTGTTCTATTTGCTGTTCGAAGGCTTGCTTGCCATATTTTCGAACGTAGCTGTCAGGGTCTTCACCGTCAGGTAAGAACAGGAACTTCAATGTATTACCCGTTTTAAGGTACTGAAGTGCATTTTCTAGCGCGCGCCATGCGGCTTCTTTACCTGCTCGGTCACCATCGTAACAACATACGACGGTATTCGTTTGCCTAAACAGCATTTGAATGTGGTCGCCAGTGGTTGACGTGCCCAAAGAGGCGACAGAGTAATCTACGCCATATTGCGCCAACGCGACAACATCCATATAACCTTCAACCACCAAAATTCGTGGTGGTTCACGATATGCTTGTAGTACTTCGTAAAGACCATAAAGCTCTTTACCTTTATGGAAGATAGGCGTTTCTGGTGAGTTCAGATATTTTGGTGTGCCGTCACCAAGTACGCGACCGCCAAATCCAATCACTCGACCACGGCGATCACGAATGGGGAACATGATACGACCACGGAAGCGGTCATAGCGGTTACCTTTGTCGTTCTCGATCAACATGCCGCCAGTCACAAGCATGTCTTGGTTGTCTTTGTTCTGACCAAAGTTTTTACGGACCAAGTCCCATTCATCCGCCACATAGCCGATGCCAAACTTCTGTACGATTTCACCCGACAAACCGCGGTCTTTTAGGTACTCAATCGCCACTTTACTTGTTGGCTGCTTGAGTTGGTTACGATAGAACTGAGCAATGCTGCCCATGATATCGTAGAGACTACGCTTTTCGCTGCTGCTGGCTTGTGGTCCTGAGCTAAATTGACCGCCACCACCACTGCGTTGTTCGCGTGGTACATCTAATCCAAGATAGGATGCCAGTTCTTCAATGGCTTCGACAAAGTCTAGGCGTTCGAACTCCATAATGAAGTCGATGGCATTGCCATGCACGCCACAACCAAAACAGTGATAAAACTGCTTTTCTTGGCTAACGCTGAATGACGGTGTCTTTTCGTTATGGAAAGGGCAGCAAGCGCCGTAGTTTTTGCCTTTTTTCTTAAGTTTCACGCGCGCGTCGATGATATCGACAATATCGAGTCGAGCTAGGAGGTCATCAATAAAACTGCGAGGGATGTGTCCAGCCATAAAACCTAACAAAAAAAGAAAATCATGATTGGTGTGAATGGGTTACAGAGAAAAGCATGTGTGCGGCTTTTTGTTATTCCATTCTGCCAGATACAAACAAGCCGTGCGTTCCAAAGGATAGCACGGCTTGCTGCAATTGGGTGGGGTATTAAGCCAATTTAGCGCGAACTAAACCGCTTACTTTACCCATATCTGCACGCCCTTGAATTTGCGGTTTCAGAGCGCCCATTACTTTGCCCATGTCTTGCATGCCAGCTGCGCCAGATTCAGCAACTGCGCTCTCAATAAGAGCTGCAACTTCTTCGTCTGTCAGTGGTTGAGGCATAAAGTCCTCAAGAACGGTAATTTCAGCTTGTTCCGCATCAGCAAGATCTTGACGACCTGCTGCTTCAAATTGCGTTACAGAGTCGCGACGTTGTTTAACCATCTTGGTCAACACAGCAAGAATGTCGTCGTCACCCAGAGTAATCTGTTCGTCAACTTCACGTTGCTTAATTGCAGATAGAGCTAAACGAATAGTACCAAGGCGCAATTTGTCCTTGGCTTTCATCGCTAATTTTTGCTCTTCTTTGAGTTTATCAATCAGAGCCATAACTAAATTCCTTTCCGGAGCTCAGTTATTAGTACAGGCGAACGCGACGAGCGTTTTCGCGAGCTAGCTTCTTAGCGTGACGCTTTTGAGCTGCTGCTTTAGCGCGTTTGCGAACTGTAGTTGGTTTTTCGTAGTGCTCACGACGACGCACTTCAGAAAGGATACCTGCTTTTTCGCAAGAGCGCTTGAAACGACGTAGAGCAACGTCGAACGGTTCGTTTTCACGTACTTTAACTACTGGCATATGCCTTTCACCTCAGGGGTTATTCGTTAACGCTGGAATTTAATGAACCAAATCACAATTGTTTGGTCAGTTACCAGCTTGATCAAAAATGGTGCGGAATTTTAATCCGATCAACACAGCTTTGTAAAGCGTTTTATCGCCTATTGTCTGTACAAAATTTGTTTGAAGCACCAAGGCAGGGTAATATGACGCCCAAATTTCCTCTATATAGAAAGCACACTGAGAAAACCATGCGCATTATTGGTATTGAAACCTCTTGTGACGAGACTGGCATCGCGATTTATGACGATGAGAAAGGTCTTTTATCACACAAGCTTTACAGCCAAGTAAAACTTCACGCAGATTACGGCGGCGTGGTGCCTGAGTTGGCTTCACGTGACCATGTTAAGAAAACCATTCCTCTTATTAAAGAGGCTCTGAAAGAAGCGAATCTGACTTCCAAAGACATCGACGGTGTTGCATACACGGCAGGTCCGGGTTTGGTAGGTGCATTGCTTGTCGGTGCCACTATCGGTCGCAGTATTGCTTATGCTTGGGGTGTGCCTGCGGTGCCTGTTCACCATATGGAAGGTCACCTACTGGCGCCTATGCTAGAAGATAACCCACCACCGTTCCCATTTGTGGCGGTATTGGTATCGGGTGGTCACTCAATGATGGTTGAAGTTAAAGGCATCGGCGAGTACAAAATCCTAGGCGAATCTATTGATGATGCGGCGGGTGAAGCATTCGATAAGACTGCGAAGCTAATGGGCTTGGATTACCCTGGTGGTCCACTGCTATCTAAGTTGGCTGAAAAAGGTACTCCGGGTCGCTTTAAATTCCCACGTCCAATGACGAATGTGCCAGGTTTGGACATGAGCTTCTCAGGTTTAAAAACTTTCACGGCAAACACGATTGCTGCAAACGGTGATGATGAACAAACTCGCGCTGATATCGCTTACGCATTCGAAGAAGCGGTATGTGCTACGCTGGCAATTAAATGTAAGCGCGCACTTGAGCAAACAGGTATGAAGCGCATTGTTATTGCTGGCGGTGTAAGTGCTAACCGTCGTCTGCGTGCTGAGCTTGAAAAACTGGCGAAGAAAGTTGGTGGTGAAGTTTACTACCCACGCACTGAGTTCTGTACGGACAATGGCGCGATGATCGCATACGCAGGTATGCAACGCCTGAAAAACGGTGAAGTGGCAGATATGTCGGTAGAAGCGCGTCCGCGTTGGCCTATCGACCAGCTTACGCCAATCGCGTAATCAAACTTCTACTGAAGGTTTGAAATATATTCAACACGATAAAGGTCTCTGCTCATCAGAGGCCTTTATTTTTAACTAGCTAATTGAAAGACCTTGTGTAATTGATTGTAAGAGCCTAACTGATGCGAGCAGTTTTGTTTCGTTTCAGTGATAGGATTGTGCCGAAGAATAATAAATGGATATAACAATGAATAAGTTTGAAATTGAAGGTCAGCAGCTTGCTTACCTAGATAAGGGCGAAGGTCCTGTATTGCTGTTTGGTCACAGCTACTTGTGGGATAACCAAATGTGGGCTCCACAGATTGAAGTGTTGAGCCAATCATATCGTTGTATCGTGCCTGATCTATGGGCGCATGGTGAGTCGGACGCCGCGCCTGCTTCGACACGATCTTTAGTCGATTACGCTCAACATATGCTGGCACTCATGGATCATTTGGAGATCGAACAATTCTCTATTGTTGGTTTATCGGTTGGTGGGATGTGGGGAGCAGAGCTGACGTCACAAGCTCCTCAACGTGTTAAATCTCTGGTTCTTATGGATACATTCATCGGTTTGGAACCTGAAGTTACACATAAGAAATACTTTGCGATGCTGGATGCGATAAGCCAAGTTCAAGCCGTACCAGCACCGATCGTTGAGGCTGTCACACCGCTGTTCTTTGCCAACAACGCAGAGCAAGCCAATCCTGAACTTGTGGCATCATTCAAGCAAAGTCTTGAAGCATTGCAAGGTGAGCGCGCGGTCGAAGTAGCTCGTATTGGACGTATGGTGTTTGGGCGTCGTGACGTTATCGAAGATGCAGAGATGTTTGCATTGCCAACCTTGATTGCGGTTGGTCGCGAGGATAAGCCTCGTCCAGTATTTGAATCTTACTTAATGAACGATTGCATCACTGGCAGTGAGTTGGTTGAGATCCCTGAAGCGGGTCATATCAGTTCATTGGAACAGCCAGAAATCGTCAACCAGATGTTGTTGGATTTCTTGAATAAAGTGCATGCGTCTTAATTTTTTCAAGTAACGATTGAATAAACAAAAAACTCGGCATTACGCCGAGTTTTTTTCTACCAATTTCTTTTCACCAATCTTGGGTTCTTCCCCTGACAATAAGCGGCGAATATTCTGATGATGTTTAAACACGATCAAACAACAAAGCATCGCGACAGGTAAGGTGTACTGCGGTTTGAACATCCAAGCATAGAAGGGCGTAACGAGTACCGTAACAAGCGCAGCTAGAGAAGAGTAGCGAAACAACAAAGCGACCGATAACCAAGTCAGCATGACCAGCCCAGTCAGATCCAATCCAATAGGGGCTATTGCACCAAGTGCTGTTGCGACACCTTTCCCCCCCTTAAAGTGGAAAAATATTGGGTACATGTGACCAAGGCACGCTGCAATGGCAATAACGCCAAGGATGATTGGGTCGATACCAAGAAAGTAGCCGCTCCAAACCGGAATTGTTCCTTTGAGCATGTCGAACAGCAACACTGCCGCCGCTGCACCTTTGCCTCCGATACGCAGGACATTGGTGGCTCCAGGATTGTTAGAGCCCACTTTACGCGGATCCGGCAGTCTTAATAAACGACAAATTAGCACCGCGCTGGAGATAGAACCCAGCAAATAGGCTGCCATTGTCATTATTAGTGCCAGTGCGTCCATAGAAGTCCTTGATGGATTGGAATTTAATGCTCAGTTCCTGAGTAATTGCTATCATACCGCGATTCGGCTTTGAGCAAAAATACTCTCTGCGATAGAGCTTGCATTATGGGATTTCTTGTATATAAAGAGTCTTCGCAGTTTATACCCAAGCGACTTTTTCAGCCAATTTACAGAGTGAAAGGTCATAGTAGGTTGCTTGGGTATAGAATAGTACGATCAATTTGCCCAAATCGGGTATCCGACCTCTGTAAAAGAAGGACATAAGATGGCTCTGGATAAAGTTTTTATTGAACAGTTAGAAGTAATCACCACCATCGGCGTTTACGATTGGGAACAGCAAATCAAGCAAAAGCTGGTTCTGGATATCGAAATGGCACACGACAACAAACCTGCGGGTAAGAGTGATGATGTTCAAGATGCGTTGGATTACTCACAAGTGAGTGAAGCGGTGTTGAATCACATCGAAAATGGTCGTTTCTTGTTGGTTGAGCGTGTCGCAGAAGAAGTTGCAGAACTTATCATGCAACGTTTCTCTGTACCTTGGGTGAAAATTCGTTTAGCGAAGCCTGGTGCGGTTCCTCAAGCACGCGCAGTTGGTGTTGTGATTGAGCGAGGTCAGGCATGATCAAAACGTATATCGGAGTAGGCACCAATATAGAAAGAGAGCAGCACGCGCGAGTAGCTTATCAAGAGTTGCAAAAGCTAGGCTGCGATCTGTGTGTTTCTCCGATATATGAATGCGAGCCAATCGGCTTTAGTAGTCAAAACTTCTACAACTTTGTGATTAGTTTCTCCACGAAGCTATCACTCGAAGAGTTGAGTCACCACTTACGCGAGATTGAATTTCAGTGGGGGCGCGAAGAAAACGCGCAAAAGTATCAGGATCGAACCTTAGATCTCGATATAGTCTTGTTCGGTGAATGCATTTCGCCACAAAAACCTGAGCTACCTCGCAGTGATATCTACAAATATCCTTTTGTAACAAAGCCCCTGTATGATCTCGAACCTCAATTGGTGATCCCCGGCGATGGAAGAACAATCGCAGATATTTGGCAGGCGATGCAGCCAGTCGATTCACTCAAACCAGTTTCTTTTTCACTTTAATTTTGAGTTGTTTACATGAGTTACTTTGAAGCCTTTATTTTGGCTCTGATTCAGGGTCTGACAGAGTTTTTGCCAATTTCCAGCTCTGCCCATTTGATCCTGCCTTCTGCCATTCTTGGTTGGGAAGACCAAGGTCTGGCATTTGATGTTGCTGTTCACGTTGGTACGTTAATGGCCGTTGTGATTTACTTCCGACAAGAGGTCATCACGCTATTCCAAGCGCTATTTGCTTCTATCTTTAAGGGTGATCGCAGTAAAGAAGCCAAATTAGCATGGATGATCGTGCTGGCTACGATTCCTGCATGTGTATTTGGTTTGTTGATGAAAGATATCATTGAGATCTATTTGCGCAGTGCCTATGTAATTGCAACGACGACCATCATTTTTGGTCTGCTACTTTGGTGGGTAGACAAGAATGCAAAACTGGTTGCCGATGAATACCAAACGGGTTGGAAGAAAGCGCTATTTATTGGTATCGCTCAGGCGCTTGCTATGATCCCTGGCACTTCTCGTTCTGGTGCCACGATTACTGCGGCTTTGTACCTTGGCTTTACTCGTGAAGCAGCGGCGCGTTTCTCGTTTCTGATGTCGATTCCAATCATCACCTTGGCTGGTGGTTACCTAGGCTTGAAACTGGTAACAAGTGGCGAGCCTGTACACGTTGGCTTCCTGCTAACTGGTATTGTGACTTCCTTTATCAGTGCGTACATTTGTATCCACTTCTTCTTGAAGATGATTTCACGTATGGGTATGACGCCATTTGTGATTTACCGTCTGATTCTAGGTTTCGGTTTATTCGCCTTCTTGCTAACGGCTTAAGTTGAGCAGCTAAAACTGAAATAAAAACGCCCGCTTTTAATTGCGGGCGTTTTTGTCTGTCTACCTGCTTTGCCGGACTTATTTGCCTAATGCAATTCTAACCGCTTCTACACGGCGCTTCTCTTGTTCATCACGAATAGCGGGTCCTTGAAAACCGTCTTTAATAATGGCTTGCACATCGACTGATGCCGCCGCTTTATAGGCTTGCATAAACAATTCTGCTTGCGGGTAGGGTTGCAGTTCTAATCCTTTACGACCTGCGTGATCGGCTTGGCAGCAAATTAAGATATCTTGCAAGCGTTCGGATTTACGCCAAACATCAAACTTATTGAGAATTTTGATGACGGTTTGAGGTTTAAGCTCAGCCGCTCGATGAATATTGGAGTGCTGTTCGCACACCATTAATGCTAAGTCGCGGAACTCATTAGGTACGCGTACACGATCGCACAGTTTTTTGATTAGCTTCAAACCGGTATGGCAATGCATCTTATGGCTCGGCCATTCCTTTTCTGGCGTGATGCCTTTACCCAAATCATGCACTTGTGCAGCAAATCGAACTGGCAGTGAATCACTGAGTTTTGCTGCTTGCTCAGCCACCATTAAGGTGTGGATACCAGTATCAATCTCCGGGTGCCACTTCTCTGGTTGAGGGACCCCAAACAATGCATCAATTTCAGGCAAGACAACCGCTAATGCACCGCAATCTCTAAGCACTGATAAGAATACGTCAGGTCGGGCAGTGGACAATGATTTGTGCCATTCTTGCCAAACGCGTTCTGGTGTCAGCGTGCTCAGTTCTCCTGATTCTGCCATATTGCGCATCAGCAGCATGGTTTCTTCTGCGACACTAAAGCCTAAGTGGGCTAACTTTGCAGCAAAGCGTGCGACACGCAAAACACGCAGTGGATCTTCGATAAAGGCATTCGAAACATGGCGCAGCACTTTAGCTTGCAGGTCTTGCTGGCCACCATGGGGGTCGTACAACTTGCCGTCATTATCCATTGCCATCGCATTGATAGTGAGGTCACGACGGATCAGATCGTCTTCTAATGTGACACTTTGATCGAAAAAGCAATCAAAGCCAGTGTAGCCTGCGCCAGATTTTCTTTCGGTTCGTGCAAGGGCATGTTCTTCTTTGCTCTTAGGGTGTAAGAACACAGGGAAATCTTTTCCAACTGCAGTATAGCCTTGGCTAAGCATGATTTCCGGCGTTGCTCCAACTACAACCCAGTCTTTGTCGTAGCTGTCTATTCCAAGCAAATGATCTCGAACTGCTCCACCAACTAAATAAACTTGCACGGATTACCTCTTAATTTATCGATCTGACGTTGGACATTGTAGCAAGCAATGGTACTTTTCTTTACTTCTAAAAGAACTTAGCGCTTTGTTTAAGTCTAATAAGGAAATACCCGATTTGATTGAGGGTGGGTTTTAGCTGGAGATCCTAATGTATAAGGACTTTTTCGGGTTTGTTGAACTGCCATTTTCCATAGTTCCAAACTCGCGTTATCTGTATCTGAGTCAACGTCATAAAGAGGCGATTACGCATCTGCAGGCGGGGTTAGGCGATGGTGGTGGTTTTGCCATGCTAACCGGTGAAGTAGGGACAGGTAAAACCACGGTTGCTAAAGCCATGCTGGCAAACTTGGATGAGAATACGAAAGCGGGCTTGATCCTTAATCCGACCTTCTCAAGCCGCGATTTACTTGAAGCCATTTGTGACGAGTTCAAAGTCACCTACCCCGAAGAAGCGAGCCTCAAGCAGCTTAACCAAGCGATTCATGATTACTTATTGCGCAATCATAAAATGGGCTGGACGACCTTATTGGTGATTGATGAGGCTCAGCACTTAGCCGCTGATGTGCTTGAACAGCTTCGCTTATTAACCAACTTAGAAACGGATACCAGAAAGCTCCTCAAAGTGCTGTTAGTTGGTCAGCCAGAGCTGCAACGCTTGCTGCAAACCACTCAATTGCGTCAACTTGCTCAACGGATTACTGGTCGATATCACCTGCTACCACTCGATGAGAAAGAGACTGCGGACTATATTACTTTCCGCCTGCATACTGCTGGTGGTGATAAACAGTTGTTTGACCGTAGCTCGACCAAATTGATTGCTAAGTACAGTCACGGCATCCCACGCTTGATTAACCTGATTTGTGATAAGTCGTTAAACCTGAGTTACCACAAAGGTAATGTTGTGGTTGATAAGCAAACAGTACATCAGGCTTGTGAAGAGGTGATGCAGTTCCAAGCCGAAATTTACCAGCAAGACCAGCCTGTCCGTCGTAGCTTTGAATGGCCTACTTGGGGCTCTGCTGCGATTGGCGTGTTTGCCGCGGTAGGTATTGGTTGGGCAGTGATGCAGAAAATGCCATCTCAAGTTAGTACCAGTATCCAATCTAACCCCATTCAAGTTGCTCAGACGACATCGCAACCTGTAATCGCAGAGATGAACGAGCAACTCACCAGTGAACAACGCAATATGCTCTTAGAGCAGACGCAATCGAACTTGGCAGTTAATGAACTGTACAAGTTGTGGGGCTATCGTGCCTCTGTTCGTGACAACTTGTGTTTGTCCGAACCGCAATCAACCATGCGTTGTGAGCGTAAAATGGCAACGTGGCCGTTGTTAGTGCAACAAAATCGCCCTGTCATCTTAGAGCTGAATTACCAAGGGCAAGTGGGTTACGTCCTGTTGTACGCGATTGGAAATGACAAGGTGGAAGTCCTTAATGGTAGCCAACGTTTGCGATTGCCTGTTTCATGGCTTAAACCATTGTGGCAGGGCAATATCATTGAATTGTGGCAAGCTCCTCTGAGAGAGACCCTACGTTTAGATATGGAAGGTCCAGCAATTGAAGTATTGGATACCCTTCTCGCTCAAGCGGTGAATGAACAGCCATTAGGCACGGACATCTTTGATGCTGCATTAAAAGAGCGAGTGGAATTGTTCCAGCGTTGGCAGGGCATTGGCGTTGATGGTATTGCCGGCCAAAGAACTTTAGAGCGCTTACAGCAGAGCGTGCAAACTGATGCTCCTGCCTTGAAACAGATTAAAGAGGAGGGCGCATAATGTCAGTCATGAAGCATGTGGGGCTCTTTTTATTGCCGGTAAGCATTACGGCAGTCGGTACTGCTTGGTATTTGGACTTATTTGCTCAAGAGGGCGTAGCTCCAGCGGCAACAGAGATACAAGCACAAGCAACCAATGCATTGGTCGAGCTTAAATCTACGACTAACTTTGAAAGCTTGAGTTATCCTGAAGAGCCCCAATTGGCGCAGCTTCAGCGTGAATGGCCAACAGCAGAGCTCTCACAGGACATTGGTACCTTTATTGGTGAAGAGTATGCGAGTAATGACGCCGTTCCTGGTGAGCAAGAGCTACTCAACGAGCCTCAGAAAACAGTAAAAACAAGTCCTACAATGCGAAGTGGTGATGACCTTGGTTTGTCTTTAGATGATCTTGATTTGTCCTCATTGTCGCCTGACCTTGCTTTGAAAGTAGAGAACGCGCTTGCGAACGATGACCAGCCATCGACAAACGATAGCTCGTCTGTTGACGATTTAGAGCGAGAAGCTCAACAATGGCATGGTCGTTTGCCTGCTCTTAACTTACAAACTCACATGTACTCAAGTGATGTAAAGCGACGTTGGGTGAAAATTAACAATGTTGAGTACCACCAAGGCGATGTTGTCGATGGGCAAGTGACCTTAAAAGAGATCCAACCTCAAGCGGTCATTGTTGAATTCCAAGGCGAGCAGATCCGTATCCCTGCTTTGTATGAATGGAAAGGCTAGAGGCATCCTATCGTTTCTTTCTCTGTGTCATTCAGGACTAAACAGACAAAACAAAAAAGCCAGTCGAGTTCGACTGGCTTTTCTTTTACCGATTCAGAGTAAGGTGATTACGCCCAACCTGCTGGTGATTTCTTTCTACGTGGGATGATATGAGGAAGAATCAAACCAAACAGTAGACCTAGACCTGCAACACCACCACCGTAAGTAAAGTACTTCAGTAACATGTCGTCTTTTTGTGTGTCTAGTTTGGCGCGAAGTTCGCGGTTCTCTGTTTCAACAGAAGTAAGCTGGTCGCTGATTTCAGAGTATTTCTTCTCTAGATCAGAAATTTGTTGGTTGCGTGTTTCTAGTGAGGTTACTAGACCCGCTTTTTCTGTGTCTGAGTTCTGGCGTGCGTTTGCCAGTTGCTCTTTCACTTCTTTCAGTTCTTTCTCAACGCGAGGAAGGCGGATTGCCATGCTCTCTTGGTTAGTTACAAACTTGCTTTGAACCCAGCCAGTACGACCGCGCGCATCACGGATTTGGGTGTAACCCGTGTCTTTGTTTGTTTGAAGAAGTTGTACTTTAGAGCCTGCGTTAACACTACCCATGATACGGTAAGTGTTGTTTGGACCAGAGTGCATGAAAGTGAATAGGTCATCAGAAATATAACGGTCTGCCGCTAGTGCCGCTGGCGCTGCTAGCAAAGTAAACAAAACCGTGATGATTAGTTTTTTCACAGTAAATCCCTTAACGATTTTCTTGGATACAGCTTTGGCACCGAATTATTGGAGCCGGAAATAGACGAATATTATGCAGTTTCAAACTTGGGTGCAACAAAGAAGGGAGGCAAAGCCTCCCTTTCTGTGCGTTTGAGTCAATAATGACAAAGCGTTTACATTGTATTGACCCAGCGCTTCGCGCTAAAGCAGTGTTACGAGAACATCGCTTGGATGCCGTAGAAGAATACGACTGCTAGTAGTGCACCAGCAGGTAGCGTAACGATCCAAGATGCAACGATGTTACGAACTACGCCCAAGTTAAGGGCTGCAATACCACGAGCGAAACCTACACCTAGAACCGCACCAACCAGTGTTTGCGTTGTAGAGATAGGTAGACCTGTACCTGACGCTAGAACTACTGTACATGCTGTTGCTAGCTGAGCAGCAAAGCCACGGCTTGGTGTTAGTTCAGTGATACCAGTACCAACTGTTGCCATTACTTTGTGACCTAGTGTTGCTAGACCAACAACGATACCAAAACCACCTAGAGGAAGAATCCACCATGCGATTGAGCTCTTCGTTGTGATTTCACCCATGTGCTCAACAGTTGATACAACTGCAGACAGTGGACCGATCGCGTTAGCTACGTCGTTTGAACCGTGAGCGAATGCCATAGCACACGCTGTGATAACCATTAGTACGCTGAAGATACCTTCTACGCCAGCAAAGCTGCGGTCTTCTTCACGGTTAGCAAATTTCTTCTGAATGTAGAAGTAACCGCCAGCCATTACTGCTGCAGATACGACTGCTGCCCACATCCATGCTTCACCGTTGCTAAGGTGTAGACCTACGTGTTTCAGACCTTTCTTGATAGTTACAAGTGCAATCACCATCGTCGTGATGAACATGTAAACTGGAACGAAACGTTTTGCGTTGAATAGTGGGTTCTCAGTATCAAAGATCAGACGCTGTGCGCTGACAAAAATGACGTAAGCAAAGAAGCCTGAGATAACCGGAGTAATAATCCAGCTACCGACAATCCCTTGTACACTGCTCCAATCAACTGCTTCAGTACCTACAGACACACACGCAAAACCGATGATTGCACCGATGATAGAGTGAGTAGTCGATACTGGCCAGCCCATGTAAGAAGCAAGTAGAAGCCAAGTACCAGCCGCAAGAAGCGCTGACATCATGCCGTAGACAAGAATATCAGGTTGGCTAGCAAATAGAGATGTTTCGATAACACCTTTACGGATAGTGTCGGTTACTTCACCGCCTGCAAGGTATGCACCCGCAAATTCAAAGATCATCGCAATGATGATTGCTTGTTTTACGGTTAGCGCTTTTGAGCCAACAGATGTACCCATAGCATTAGCAACGTCGTTCGCGCCAATACCAATCGCCATCATGAAACCAAAAATCGCTGCAACAATAATCAGGACAGTGCCGTAGTTCGCAAGGATATCCATCGTAATACCTAGTTGTTTTATAACAAGCGGAGCAAAATTTTGCGCGCGTCAGCCCATAAGACGGTGAATTTTGTCATCGTCTATCTGACACGCGTGAATAATGCTCTTCGTTATGTCGTTAACTTATGTTTTAAGATCGAGATAGCATGACTTCCAAACGAGCACCTACGCGCTGCGCTTGGTCGGCAATACCACCTACCCATTCAAGAATCTTGTACAAGAACATGACATCGATAGGGTTCATGTCAGATTCAATCACCATCAGTTGTTGGCGAAGTTCAATCTGCATTGCATCGGTATCATCTTCAATCACGTCCAATTGATGAATCATTTCAGCAACGAGCGTTACTTCACGGCCTTTGAAGCCGGTCTCTAGAAGTTCATCAAGTTCGTTAATTACTTTTTGCGCCTGATCAGCCGCATCAAGACAACGTTGAACGTATGCGAGGAAGTTTGGTTGGAGAGCCTCAGGAATGACAAGTTGACGACCATATACACGGCCAGCAATGTCTTTTGCCAGGTTAGCAAGTTTGTCTTGTTGAGTTAGAAGCTCAAGCATGTCAGTACGATCGACTGGCATAAACAAACCGCGAGGCAGTTTTAGACGGATTTCACGTTTTAGCACGTCCGCTTCTTTCTCTAGGTGAGAAATTTGAGCACGGATTTCAGCTGCTTTTTCCCAGTCACCCTTTGAAGAAACTTCAAAGAACTTAACCAGGTGTGAACAACATTCGTTGACACACACAACGTGGCGCTGCAAAGGCTTAATTGGGGACTTTGCAAATAACCCCATAATTGTATTTACTGGCATGGTCATTCAACCTAATAACTATAACCTTAAAAAAACATACACCATTTCTTGGCGAAATGTTGAACGATGGCTATAAAGGCGCGCATGTTAACGCATTAAATCGCTCATTAAAACTGTTTTAGATCATCATTCGGGTGATATTTCTTTCTTGCCGTGTGAGAAATTAGGCAATATCCTGTTTCTATCTGCTTTGAAAGGTATAGCTATGGAAACCGAGATAGAACTGAAGTTTTTTGTTTCTCCTGAATTTTCAGAGACTTTAAGAGCTAAAATTTCCGAAACAAAAGTACTTCAGCACAGTAGTCGTGATTTGGGTAACACCTACTTTGATACCGCTGATAAATGGTTAAGAAAGCACGACATTGGTTTAAGAATTCGCCGTTTTGATGATGTTTTTGTCCAGACTGTAAAAACAGCAGGACGCGTTGTTGCAGGCCTTCATCAAAGACCAGAATACAATGCTGAGCACACCAGTAATGAGCCGGACCTCACGCTTCATCCTTCTGATATCTGGCCTTCTGGCAAAGATGTTGCTACGCTACAAGCGGAACTGACGCCGCTCTTTTCTACCAACTTTACTCGTGAACAATGGTTGATTGGGATGCCTGATGGTAGCCAAATCGAAGTTGCGTTCGACCAAGGAGCTGTGATTGCTCAAGGTACGGATGGAGAAGAGAAGCAAGATCCTATCTGTGAAGTTGAATTAGAGCTGAAATCGGGTCAGACAGACGCTTTGTTTACCCTTGCTCGCAGTTTGTGTGAAGCAGGTGGTATGCGCCTTGGTAACCTGAGTAAAGCTGCGAAAGGCTATCGCTTAGCCAGTGGTTACGCTGGTGATGAAGTCAAACCACTAGCATTAGTGGACAGCACGAAAAACGACACAGTCGAGTACTGCCTGATTAATTCGCTAGAGCATGCGCTATCGCACTGGCATTACCATGAGCAAATCTACACTGAGCGTGATTGCGTTGAAGCATTACGTGAAATCGTTAATGCGATTCGCTTTATCCGCCAGACATTTACTATCTTTGGCAGCATGGTGCCGCGTCGAGCAAGTGCAATTCTTCGCCAAGAAATGAAGTGGCTAGAAGAAGAGCTTGAATGGTTAGATGAACACGCTCACTTAGAAGAGCTGCTAGATGATAAAGGCAACGTGCTGCGCAAACTTGATGCGCGTAAGTTCCTTGTTTCTGAGTTGACACAACAACTGGGCGAGTTGCCAAGCCGCGAAGCGGTGTTAGAGCTATTAAGCTCTGCACGTTACACCGGTTTGTTATTGGATTTGAGCCGTTGGATTCTGACGCGTGGTTGGCAGCCATTTTTGGATGATAAAGCGCGCGAAAAGATGTCGAGCAACATTCAACCTTTCTCAGTGAAGCAGTTGGATCGCACTTGGGCTGAGCTGATGGAAGCTTTCCCCGCAGAGCGAGAACTCTCGGCTCAAGAGTATGTGGATCAGCGATACCGTCTTTTACGTAACTTGTACACCGGTATTGGTTTTGCGAGCTTGTACGATGCAGAAGAGCGCAATACCTTCCGTTTACCATGGGCAGACCTAGTGCATGGTATCGACGACCTGCTTATGCTTAATCACCTTCTGCCATTAATTGGCATGTTAGAAGGGGAAGAACAAGAGCAGTTAGAGCGCTGGCTGCACCGCCAAGAACGTTCCATCCTGCATGCCATGGATCAGACTCGTGCAATCAGTGTTGAAGTCGAGCCATACTGGCAAGAATAAGAGCAAAAAATAGGACCCTCTGGTCCTATTTTTTTGTCTGTTGTTTTTGCTCTTGCAGTTCATCTTCGATGGATTGCAGTCGATTTAAGATCTGCTCCTGCCTTTCTAATACTTGCTCCAAGAGCTTCTCTTTATTCTTAGAACGATTGTCCTGTTGTCTGGTCGGTGCGGTTAGGATCGACGTGATCAAACCTGAAATCATACCAAAGATGCCGACACCACAAATGATGATCAGTACGGCAAGCAGCTTGCCTCCTGTCGTGACTGGATAGTGGTCGCCGTAGCCAACGGTCGAAATAGTGACAAATGCCCACCACAAAGCGTCTGTTCCTGTTTGAATATTGGCTTCAGGGTTTTGCCCTTCAATAAACAACATGGCGCTAGAACCAAGAGTGATGAGAACCACCATTAACAGCAGAATAGACGCTAATGTAGTTTCACGGCGGTTTTGCTTGAGCTGGAAAAGAATGAACTTTGAAGAGCGTAAGACCAGAATGACACGCAGGATGTGAAATAAGCGAGCGAAGCGCAAAGGCTCAATCATTGGGATGCTCGCCACAAAATCAATCCAGTGGTGCTTGAGAAATGACCAACGATCTGTGGCTCGGATCAAATCTACGATGAGCTGCAGTAGAAAAATACTACAGATTATAAAATCCAGACCGATAAGAACTTGACGGGTTTCGTGATCAAGTGGGAAAAACAACAGGCCTGAGATCACAAATAGCGCCATAAAGGACAATATTAGTGATAGCAACCCCATCGGTTTGGTGCTGTCTTTGATATCATAGTTTTTCATACGAAGCTCGAAATAAATCGCGCAACCAGAGCCAATCGCGCGCATAACTATAAGTAATACAAAGACTATATAAGACTCGGTGGAGAACTGACAATGGAAAAGCTGGCATTTAAGCCGTGGGAAAGGGTGATATCCGACATCAAGCTCGTTCCGAAAATGGTCATGTTGATGGTATTCAGCACCATCTTGATTGTGGCAAAGCAATTGTGGGACGCAAGTACCTTCTATAACTCATTACTTGCAGCAACGCAAAATGAACAAGTTGCCCAACAGCACTATGAAGCCTACTTAACACAAGTGGCTTGGCAAACTGCATTGTTGATTGTGGTGTTTGTGGTGTTACTGCTTGCAGCTGCTCGTGTCATGCTACGACAAACACAATACTTGAACGATGCAATCAAGTTAATGGCAAGCAAAAACCTTTCTGTGCCATTTGGTATGGATTGTAAAGACGAATACGGTGACGTAGCGCGTGAGCTAGAGAAAACCCGTCGTCAGTTGCATGATGTCATCCAAATGCAGAACAACGCATCTGATGAGCTTGCAACGTTGACCGAAGTGATGACATTGAGTATGTCGGAAACGAAAGAGTCGGCACAAGAAGAGTTTAATGAGATCGATCAACTTGCTACCGCAATGAGTGAGATGTCATCGACAGTTCAAACGGTTGCGGATCATGCGCAGACGGCATCTTCATTGACCGAGCAGGCATCAACGCAAGCCGTGACTGGTCAGCAGTTCTTGCAGAAAACGGTCTCTAAGATGAGTGAACTGTCTTCCGATATCGCGTCTTCGGCAAGTGCCGTTAACCAAGTAGAAGAGCGTGTTGACGCAATTGGTAGTGTCGTTGGCACCATTCAAGGTATTTCTGAGCAAACTAACTTGCTTGCACTGAATGCGGCAATTGAAGCGGCGCGAGCTGGTGAAGCTGGTCGCGGCTTTGCTGTCGTTGCAGATGAAGTTCGTAACCTTGCACAACGCACTCAGCAAGCAACCGTTGAAATCCAAGAGATGATTACTCAGCTTCAATCAAGTGCCACCTCAGCAGTGGAGTTGATGGAGAAAAGTGTTGTTGAAGCAGCAGAAGGGGTAGAGCTGGTATCAAATGCTGGTAGCGAGTTGGATGGCATTGTTGGGCAGGTGACGCAGATTAACGACATGAATTTCCAAATCGCAACGGCGTCAGGTCAACAAAGCAGCGTTGCAGAGGAAATGAGTCAAAACTTAACCAATGTTCGTGAGCTTGTTGAAGCTTCAGTTGTGGTCGTGACTGAGCTATTGGAAACCTCTGAGATGATGCAAAGCAATGCCGAAGAGCTAGATAAGAAGATTAAATCTTTCGAAGTCTAGTTTCTGTAAGCTTTGATAAAACGCCCACAAACCTTTTGTGGGCGTTTTTATTTATGTCAACTCTGGTATAAAAGAGTGTATACCTCTCAAACCACAGTGCTTTTCAAACAAGGAAGAAAAATGCAGCTGCCTTCGTCACTGATTTCTGTCGCGGATTCCGCGGTTCAAAATGCTGAGCAAGCGGGATACTTTCAACAATGGTCTACCGAGATTGCCGAACAGTTTCGTTTTGTGTCTGGTCTAAGTAAGTTCATTACCGAAGCGATTCACCGCGATGAGAAACTCGCGCAAGACTTGCCAAACATGCTGGCAGAAAGCAGTCGACAACAAGCGTATCGTGTTCGTCTAGCGGAGCTGTTGGCTGGATGCCAAGATGAGATGGCTGGGCATCGTGTGTTGCGTCAGTTCCGTAACCGCGAAATGGTTTACATTGCGTGGAAAGACTTCACCCATACTTGGACGTTAGAAGAATCGCTTTGCCATTTGTCTCAACTGGCTGAAGCGATGATCTTCGAAACTTATCAATGGCAATACAAGATTTGTTGCAATGAATGGGGCACGCCAACCAATGCAGAAGGTGAAGCGCAGCCTATGCTGATCATCGGCATGGGTAAACTTGGTGGTGGCGAGCTGAACTTCTCTTCTGATATCGATCTGATTTTTACTTATCCAGAAAACGGTGAGACACAAGGCGCGCGCCGCAGCATTGCTAATGCGCAATTCTTTACCCGTTTAGGGCAGCGCATCATTAAAGCGCTCGACCAACAAACCTTTGACGGCTTCTGTTACCGTGTAGATATGCGTTTGCGTCCGTTTGGTGAGAGTGGTCCGTTGGTAATGAGCTATGCGGCACTAGAGGATTACTACCAAGAACAAGGAAGAGATTGGGAGCGTTACGCGATGATCAAAGCGCGTGTGATGGGCAGTGAAATGTATCCGCAATATCAAGAGTTGCGTCAGATGCTGCGTCCGTTTGTTTTCCGCCGTTATATCGACTTCAGTGCGATTCAATCCCTGCGCCGCATGAAATCAATGATCAGCAGTGAAGTGCGCCGTCGCGGTTTGAGTAACAACATTAAACTGGGTGCTGGAGGCATTCGCGAGATTGAGTTTATCGCTCAAGTGTTCCAGTTAATTCGTGGTGGTCGTGAACCTTCTTTACGTGGTCGTGGTTTACTAGAAACTTTGAATGCCATTGGTGAGCTAGGTCAGCTGACTCAATCAGAGGTTGATAATCTTGAAGCTGCCTATAAATATCTGCGCCAGCTAGAAAACCTGTTGCAAGCCATGGCAGACAAGCAAACGCAAACCTTGCCGGATTGTGAAGGTGAGCAATTGAAACTTGCTACGGCGATGCGTTTTGAATCTTGGGATACGCTCATTGCTCAAACCCAACAACACATGGCAAATGTCCACAAGGTGTTTGAAAGCTTAATCGGTGATGACGAAGAAGATGAAACAGAAGCGGTGGCTCGTCATTTTCACGAATTGTGGGACATGGCGACCAAGCAAGATGTGCTTGAACACGTTCTACAAGAGGACATTAAAGCTGAAAACTCACAAGAGTTAGCAAAAACCATCATGCAGTTCAAAGCGGACTTGGCAAAGAAAACACTTGGACCACGTGGTCGTGAAGTGCTGACTAAGTTGATGCCTAAAGTCTTTGATGCGGTATTTGCCCACCCAGATGCGCAATTCGGCTTGCCACGTGTTTTGCACTTGCTGCACAACATCTGCACTCGTACAACGTATCTTGAATTGTTGGATGAACATCCGGCAGCCTTGGTACAACTGGTTCGTTTATGTACCGCCAGTCCTATGATTTCAGAGCAGCTATCACGTTATCCGATTCTGCTTGATGAGTTGATCGACCCTCAGCATCTGTACAACCCAATTCCACTTGATAGCTACCGAACAGAGCTACGTGATTTCCTTGCCCGCATCCCAGAGGATGATATGGAGCAGCAGATGGAAGCGCTGCGCCAGTTTAAGCAAATCTGTATCTTACGTATTGCAGCGGCAGACATTGCTGGTGTATTGCCCGTCATGAAAGTGAGTGACCACTTAACGTATTTGGCGGAAGCGATCGTTGAAGCGGTAGTGAACCAAGCGTGGCTGCAAGTGTCGGAAAAGTATGGCGAGCCAACGCATGTGAAAGATCGTGAAGGCAAAGGCTTCGCCGTGATTGGTTACGGGAAAGTCGGCGGCTGGGAACTGGGTTATAACTCAGACCTTGATATTGTGTTCATGCACGATTGCCCAGTTAACGTTTATACCGATGGTAAAAAAGAAATCGATGGTCGCCAGTTCTATCTTCGTTTAGCGCAGCGCATCATCCATATTTTCTCAACTCGTACAGCATCAGGCATTCTGTACGAAGTGGATACTCGCTTACGCCCATCTGGCGCTTCAGGCTTATTAGTCAGCCCAACAGATGCATTTGATGATTATCAACATAAAGATGCCTGGACGTGGGAGCATCAAGCTCTTGTGCGTGCTCGTATGATTTATGGTGATGAGCCTTTGGCGATCGCCTTCCATAACACTCGCCATGATGTGTTGTGTAAACTGCGTAACCAAGACACGTTAAAGAAAGAAGTGGTCGATATGCGTGAGAAAATGCGTGACCATCTTGGCGGGAAAAAGTCCGGTCGTTTTATGCTTAAGCAAGATAATGGCGGCATTACCGATATCGAATTTCTCGCTCAATACCTTGTGCTCAACTACAGTCACAGTAAGCCTAAGCTCATTCGCTGGTGCGATAATGTACGTATTTTTGAAACTCTAATCGCACAAGGTGTCATGGAAGAAGATCAAGCGATGCAACTGACACGCGCATACACATCAATGCGCGATGAAATTCATCGTCGAAACTTGCTTAACTTAGATGCCGATGTGGCAGAAGAGAAATTTATTGCGGAGCGAGAGTGGGTGAAGCAAGCATGGAATCAATGGTTTGCCTAAGCAGAAGTAGTGCACAAGGTTCAGCCTAGAAAAAGGCTGTGTTAAACTCACCACGATTTAATTTTTGGAGACCAATAATGAAACCAATTCTACCTGATTACAACAGCGCTGGTGTGCTTATCATCGGCGATGTCATGCTAGATCGTTACTGGTATGGCCCGACTGGACGTATCTCTCCTGAAGCGCCAGTACCTGTTGTGAAAGTAGAAAATAATGAAGAGCGTCCGGGTGGTGCTGCGAACGTGGCAATGAATATTGCCTCACTTGGCGGTCACGCTCACATTGTTGGTCTAACGGGGATGGATGAGCCAGCGAAAGTTCTGACTGAAACGCTGAACTCGCTAAAAGTAAAATGCGATTTCGTCGCGCTGCCTGATTACCCAACCATCACTAAGCTACGTGTGATGAGCCGCGGTCAGCAATTGATTCGTCTGGATTTTGAAGACAAGTTTGAAAACACCGATGCTGAACCTGTGTTATCTCGTATGGAAACTGCTTTGCCAAGCGTGAAAGCTGTGATCATGTCTGATTACGCGAAAGGTTCGTTAGAGCATGTACAGGCTTACATCCAGAAAGCTCGTGCCGCGAATATCCCAGTCTTCATCGATCCGAAAGGCGCAGACTTCGAACGCTACCGTGGTGCAACGCTACTGACACCAAACATGAAAGAGTTTGAAGATGTTGTTGGTAAGGTGAAGTCAGAGCAAGAGCTGGTAGAAAAAGCGCTAGCACTAGTAGAAGAGTTCGAGTTTGAAGCTCTATTGGTAACGCGCAGTGAAAATGGTATGACGCTGATCCGCCGTGGTCAGGAACCATTCCATCTACCGACTCAAGCAAAAGAAGTCTATGACGTAACTGGTGCGGGCGATACGGTGATCTCTGTATTGGCGGCTTCTGTTGCCGCAGGCAAATCATTTGAAGAAGCTTGTGCTCTAGCCAATGCAGCGGCAGGTGTTGTGGTTGGTAAATTGGGTACCTCAACGCTTTCTGAAATTGAGCTGGCAGAAGCCATTCACGGTAGCCAAGATACAGATTACGGTGTGATTTCAGAGCAAGCTCTGATTGAAGCCGTGAAGAAAGCACGAGCGAAAGGTGAGAAGGTTGTGATGACTAATGGTTGTTTCGATATCTTACACGCTGGTCACGTGTCTTACTTAAACCACGCCGCAGAACTCGGTGATCGCTTGATTGTTGCGGTAAACACGGATGATTCGGTAAAACGTCTAAAAGGTCCTGGTCGTCCAGTAAACCCAACCGATCGTCGTATGGCTGTGTTAGCTGGTTTAGGTGCTGTCGATTGGGTTGTGCCTTTCAGCGAAGACACGCCTCAACGCCTTATTTCGGAAGTACTACCAAGCTTGTTAGTGAAAGGTGGTGATTACAAGCCGGAAGAGATCGCTGGTGGTAAAGAAGTGATTGCCGCAGGCGGTGAGGTTCGCGTGCTGAACTTTGAAGATGGTTGCTCAACTAGCGAAATCATCAATGCCATCAAAGGCGGTAAAGGCTAAGCCTTCCTTGCTTTCGATTCTTAAAGAAAAGGTCGCTCTATGGGCGACCTTTTTTGATCGTAATTGTTTTTTGGAATGTAATGCTTAGCAAAATAGCTCGCAATAAAAAACGCCAGTTGAAAGCTCAACTGGCGTTTTATGCATTATACCCAAGTCATTCTCGCTGAACTAAGCGTCTCGAGGTTACTTGGGTATACATGAGACATTTATTTTGCTGGCTTAAGACCTGCATCAACATCTAGGATATCTTGCTCGCTCAGTGTACCTACCGCTTGGCGTAGCTGAAGACCAGCAAGAATGTAGTTGTAACGTGCGTCTGACAAGTTCTTGTTTGCATCGTATAGACGGCGAGTTGCGTCTAATACGTCAACGATAGTACGAGTACCTACATCGAAACCGGCTTCTGTCGCTTCTAGTGCAGATTGCGCTGACACTACAGACTGTTCGTACGCTTTTAGTGCGCCGATAGAAGCGTTGATGTTGTTGTTTTGTGCACGCACTTCTTTCACAACACTACGGTATTCTTTTTCCAGCTCTTCGCTTGCTGATACATAGCCGTATTCTGCTTGTTTCACTTCAGACGTTGTACGACCACCAGTGTATAGAGGAACTGCTAAGTTAACACCAACTTTGAAGCCATCAGTTGTATTGTCTGCTGTACTTTCTGCAGTATCAGAGTAGTTGTAACCACCGTCTAGCGAGAGTGTTGGTAGGTGACCAGAACTTGCTAGTGAGATGTTATCGCGTGCGATGTCTTGTCCGATACGTGCAGATAATAGACTTAGGTTGGTTGTCTTCGCTTCTTCAATCAATGTTTCAGCAGCTTCAGAAGAGCGGCTTGCAGAGAAGCGAGCTGTATCTAGAACGTTTAGGTTCTTGTGCTCTTGACCTGTAATCTCACGTAGCGATTCGTAGCTGTTGATTAGCGAGTTTTCCGCCAATACTTCGTCTGCAAGTACTGCATCGTATTGTGCTTGCGCATCGTGTACGTCAGTGATTGCTGACAAACCAACTTCAAAACGTTGTTTAGTTTGCTCTAGTTGGCGACCTACCGCTGCTTTTTCTGCACGAACGAACACTAGGTTGTCTTGTGCGCGTAGCACTTCAAAGTACGCTTGAGAAACACGAAGGATCAAGCCTTGTTGTGTTGCGGCATAGTTTGCGTCGGCACGACGAGCTGTTTTCTCTGCGGTATCAAGCGTGATCCAAGATGCACGGTTGTATAGCTCTTGTGTAAAACCAACACCTGCTGACAGTACGTTTTGGTCGTTATTACGATCTTGTAACGTAGGGGTATTGTTGTCGTAGTCAGTATCACCACGAGTGATGTCGTAGCCTGCTGTCAAGTTGATCTGTGGTAGTAGGGCACTGCGGCTAGAGTTGATTGCTTCAAAAGCTTGATCACGCTGCGCTGCTACACTGAGCAATTGAGGATCATTTTGTTTTGCTAAGTCATAGATTTCAGCAAGAGAGTCTGCCCATGCAGATGTACTCATACTGCCTAGCGCTGCACTGATAAATAGTGGAAGCAGTTTTTTCATTTTCTATTCCCGCGGTCTATAGATTGGTTAATTCTCAGTAGTTTAACTCAATTTGGACGATATTTACTCGAAACTTTGCACTTTTTTACACGTAATTATCCAGTTGTGCAATAAATAAATGAGAATTGCTTAAAATAATTTATAACTATTGTACAAAAAGTTGAGCCAAGTCCTTTGAGCAAGCGAATAACAATGAGTAAACTACAAGATTCACTCAGAGAGGTGTTGAATGCAACAGTGTGACAAGCAACAGAATGATTTTACTCCCCAAGATGTGGAAATAATCTCAAAAGAAACCGTATTTAAAGGCTTCTTTAAAATGGTGAAATACCGTTTTAAGCATAGATTATTCGCCGGTGGCTGGAGTGGGATTGTCGAACGAGAAATGTTCGAACGTGGTCATGCTGCAGCCATGCTCCCGTATGACCCCGTGACTGACCAAGTCGTGATCATCGAGCAGATCCGCGTTGGAGCATTAGAGCATTCGCACCCATGGCAGTTCGAAATTGTTGCTGGCATGATTGATCGAGATGAATCAGCAGAAGCTGTGATTCGTCGAGAAGCAGAAGAGGAAGCGGGCATTCAAGTAGGACGTGTTGCTTCGGTTACCTCTTATTATCCCTCTTCGGGCGGCTGCTCAGAGAAGCTTGATGTGTTCATTGGTGAAGTCGATGCATCTAAAGCGCATGGCATTCATGGTTTAGACTATGAGAATGAAGATATTCGAGTCCATGTAATGAGCCGTGAAACTGCGTATCAGTGGGTGAAAGATGGCAAATTTGAAAATGGTGCTTCAATCATTGCGCTTCAATGGTTGCAGTTAAATCATCAAGAATTGACATCACAATGGGGTAAATCCCCTATGGTGGAGAGTAAGTAATGGCGCAAGTAGCTGAAAAGCAAAGATACCATGTCGACTTAGCAGGTCTTATGAGAACTTATGAGACCAACTATGCGAAGTTGAACGCTTTGCTGCCTGCCTCTGCCGAAGTTGGTGACGTACGCTGTTATCAGGCGGCGAATATGGTTTATCAACTGACCGTGAATGAAATCACAAAATACACCACAGTTGTTGAGATATGTCAGAGTGATGAAACACCAGTGTTTCCTTTACCGACGATGTCTGTCAGGCTTTATCACGATGCGAGAGTAGCTGAAGTATGCTCAAGCGGAGAGTTTTCTCGCATTAAAGCTAAATATGATTATCCCAACGACCAGTTGATGCAGAAAGATGAAAAGCATCAGCTTAATACGTTTCTTGGTGAATGGCTGACATTCTGTTTACGAAGTGGCATTAGTAGAACGCCGCTTGCCTTCAATTGATTGTCACGTCACTAAGGAAAAATAACAAAAAACTATATAGTGGACGAATCAGGTTTTCATTTTGCAACCATCTAGTGACAGCATAAAGCTATTACAAATCACGGATACTCATCTGTTTGAGGCAGATGAGGGCAGTTTGCTGAGCGTAAGAACCGCCGACAGCTTTGCAGCCGTGGTAAAAGAGATTCTTCATCGTCAAGTGCCATTTGAATACATCTTGGCTACAGGCGACATTTCACAAGATCATAGTGCAGAGTCATATCAGCGTTTTGCTGAGGGTATCTCGCCGCTGAAAAAAGATTGTTTTTGGCTTCCGGGCAACCACGACTACAAGCCAAACATGGGTAGTGTGCTACCATCCCCTCAAATTCAAGCTGTTGAACACCTAAAGCTGGGTGACCATTGGCAGGTAATTCTGCTGGATTCACAAGTGGTTGGCGTTCCTCATGGGCGATTAAGCGATCAACAACTGACTTTGCTTGAAGAAAAGCTCGCAGAAAATCCGCAGCGACATACGTTGGTGCTTTTGCATCATCATCCACTTTTAGTGGGCAGTGCTTGGCTAGATCAACACACGCTGAAAGACGCAGAGGCGTTTTGGCAGGTCGTAGACCGATTTGACAATGTGAAGGGTATTCTCTGTGGTCATGTTCATCAGGATATGAACATTATTCACAAAGGTATTCGTGTGATGGCAACGCCTTCAACGTGTGTACAATTCAAGCCGAACTCTGATGACTTTGCATTAGATACACAGTCTCCAGGCTGGCGGGAATTAGAACTACATAGTAACGGTGACATCTCGACACAGGTTAACCGTTTACCAGATGGTCAATTCCAGCCAGATTTTACCTCAAGCGGTTACTAATCATTACCATGCCCGAACTTTATGTTCGGGCTTACTTTTTTACATGAGGCAACCATGAGCCAATCTTCTTTGCTGCTTTATATTCACGGTTTTAACAGCTCACCGCTTTCGATGAAAGCGAACTTGATGAAAGAGTATTGTGAGCAGCAGCGTCCAGATATAAAAGTCATCGTGCCTCAGTTACCATGCTTCCCTCAACTTGCTGCACAATGCTTGCTCGATATCATTGAGCAATACAAAGATGACTACAACATCGGCTTGGTGGGTAGCTCATTGGGTGGATACATGTCTACTTGGCTCAATGATAAGTTTGGTTTTAGAGCAGTGGTTGTTAACCCCGCGGTGAAGCCGTATGAGTTGCTGGTGGACTATTTAGGGGAGCAAACTAACCCCTACACGCATGAAACCTATACACTTGAAGCTTGTCATATTGACGAGCTAAAAGCTCTTGATGTACAAAGCATCGCGTCGCCTCAATCCTTTTGGCTTTTACAACAAACCGAAGATGAGGTTTTAGACTATCGCCAAGCCGTAGAAAAGTTCGCACAAGCGACGCAAACGGTAGAAGAGGGCGGTGATCACAGTTTTGTAGGCTTTGAGCGTTATCCTGCTCAAATCATTGAATTCTTAAAACTGTAATACTAAAGAGACGGATTGGAATAGGCTCATAGTTTTTATTGATATATCCAACTGTTTCTTGACATAGTCGATATGCTTTCCGACTATGTTTTGCCAAAAAGATCTTAAGGGTATTTAAGCCCTGACTACTTTGTTATGCATCTTCTTTATCTTTAGATAAATGTGCAGACGGGGTAGCTTTTTCGTTTCTCGAGTACAGCTCGCGTGAATGCGAGGCTCGGGTTACAAGTAAACTTTGAGAACAATTCCGTATTATGACTGAACAATATAATGCTGGTGCCATTGAAGTACTGAATGGCTTAGAGCCAGTACGTCGCCGACCAGGGATGTATACGGATACAGCGCGCCCAAACCACTTGGGCCAAGAAGTTATCGATAACAGTGTCGATGAAGCGCTTGCCGGACATGCCTCAAAAGTACAAGTCATCCTACATGCTGACCAATCACTAGAAGTGATCGATGATGGTCGAGGCATGCCTGTTGATATACACCCAGAAGAAAAGGTATCAGGCGTTGAGCTGATCCTATGTAAGCTTCATGCGGGTGGTAAATTCTCCAACAAGAACTATCAATTCTCTGGTGGTTTGCATGGTGTAGGTATCTCTGTAGTAAACGCGCTATCAAAGCGTGTTGAAGTGACGGTTCGTCGTGACGGTCAAATTTATGAGATTGCTTTCGAGCATGGTGACAAGGTTTCTGACCTCACTGTCACAGGGACATGCGGTCGTCGTAACCGTGGTACCAGCGTACATTTCTGGCCAGATGCAAAGTACTTTGATTCCGCAAACTTCTCTGTTACGCGTCTGGTGAACAACCTACGTGCGAAAGCAGTACTTTGCCCGGGTCTAGAGATTACGTTTACCGATAAAGTAAACAACAAAGACTACAAATGGCACTACGAAGATGGTCTTAAAGACTATCTAGCGGAAGGTGTGAAAGGTTATCCAGTTCTACCTGAAGAGCCATTTACTGGTGAGTTCTCAGCAGAAACTGAAGCGGCAAACTGGGCGGTAATCTGGCAGCCGGAAGGCGGCGAGATGATCACGGAAAGTTACGTGAACCTTATCCCTACCGCTCAAGGTGGTACACACGTTAACGGTCTACGCCAAGGTTTGCTTGATGCGATGCGTGAGTTCTGTGAATTCCGCAATTTGTTACCTCGTGGTGTGAAGCTAACTGGTGATGACGTTTTCGACCGCTGTTCTTACGTCCTGTCAGTTAAGATCCAAGACCCGCAATTTGCCGGTCAAACCAAAGAGCGTTTGTCTTCTCGTCAAACGGCTGCCTTTGTCTCTGGTGTAGTAAAAGATGCATTCAGCCTATGGTTGAACGAAAAGCCACAACTGGCTGAGCAGTTAGCGGAAGTGTGTATCGCGAATGCCCACCGCCGTATGCGTGCTAGTAAAAAGGTTGTGCGTAAGAAGGTTGCATCAGGTCCTGCTCTACCAGGCAAACTGACAGACTGTTCTGTGCAAGATCTCAACCGCACCGAAATCTTCTTCGTGGAGGGTGACTCGGCGGGCGGTTCTGCTAAACAAGCACGTGATCGTGAGTTCCAAGCGGTAATGCCACTGCGCGGTAAGATCCTAAACACGTGGGAAGTCTCTGCAGACCAAGTGCTTGCATCTCAAGAAGTGCACGATATCTCAGTTGCTCTGGGTATTGACCCAGACAGCGACAACCTAGACAGCCTTCGTTACGGTAAAATCTGTATCCTTGCCGATGCGGACTCGGACGGTTTGCACATCGCAACGCTGTTATGCGCGCTGTTCACTCGTCACTTCCGTGCGCTGGTTGAAGCTGGTCATATCTACGTCGCGATGCCGCCTCTATACCGTATCGACTGTGGCAAAGAAGTATTCTATGCCTTAGACGATGACGAAAAAGATGGTGTATTAGAGCGCTTGTCTAAGAAGAAAGCCAAAATCAACGTGCAACGATTCAAAGGTCTGGGTGAGATGAACCCACTTCAGTTGCGCGAAACGACCATGGATCCAAATACGCGTCGCTTGGTTCAGCTAACCATCGATGACTCGGCGGCGACCATGGAAATGATGGACATGCTGCTTGGTAAGAAACGAGCAGATGATCGTCGTTCTTGGCTGCAAAACAACGGCGATATGGCAGAGGTTTAACGGATGTCTACAGAAATTACTTACGATGGCGTTGAACAGTTGCCAATGCGCAAGTTCACCGAAGACGCTTATCTGAACTACTCGATGTACGTGATCATGGACCGCGCATTGCCATACATTGGCGATGGTCTGAAACCGGTTCAACGACGCATCATTTACGCAATGTCGGAGCTTGGTCTTTCGGCATCAGCAAAATACAAAAAATCCGCACGTACCGTTGGTGACGTGTTGGGTAAATACCACCCGCACGGTGACTCTGCATGTTACGAAGCGATGGTATTGATGGCGCAGCCATTCTCTTACCGTTACCCATTGGTTGACGGTCAAGGTAACTGGGGTGCGCCAGATGACCCGAAATCATTCGCAGCAATGCGTTATACCGAAGCAAAACTGTCTAAGTTTGCCGAAGTACTGTTAGGCGAATTAGGTCAGGGTACAGTTGAATGGCAACCTAACTTTGATGGCACGATGAAAGAGCCACAAATGTTGCCAGCACGTCTGCCTCATATTCTGCTAAACGGTGTAACCGGTATCGCGGTTGGTATGGCGACGGATATTCCACCTCACAACGTTCGTGAAGTGGCGGATGCGACCATTCATTTGATCGACAACCCGAAGGCGGAACTGCCAGATGTGATGCAGTTCGTTAAAGGTCCGGATTACCCAACAGAAGCGGAAATCATCTCGCCACAAGCAGATATTGAGAAGATTTACCGCAACGGTCGTGGCAGCATCAAGATGCGCGCGGTATGGCACAAAGAAGGTTCAGATATCGTGATCACTTCTCTGCCACACCAAGTATCAGGTGCAAAATTACTTGAGCAAATCGCTAACCAAATGCGTGCTAAGAAGCTGCCAATGGTTGACGATCTTCGTGATGAATCGGATCACGAGAACCCGACGCGTATCGTTGTGGTTCCGAAGTCAAACCGCGTTGATTGCGATCTGTTGATGAACCACTTGTTCGCTTCTACGGATCTTGAGCGCAGCTACCGCGTTAACTTGAACATGATTGGTTTGGATAACCGTCCTCAAGTTAAAGGCCTGGTACAAATTCTGTCTGAGTGGATCGAGTTCCGTCGTACGACTGTACGTCGCCGTCTACAACATCGCCTAGACAAAGTAATGGCTCGTCTACACATCTTGGAAGGTTTGTTGGTTGCTTACCTAAACCTAGATGAAGTGATTGAGATCATTCGTACTGAAGACGATCCAAAAGCAGTGCTGATGGAACGCTTTGGCATTACCGATATCCAAGCGGATGCAATTCTAGATACCAAACTTCGTCATCTAGCAAAACTAGAAGAGATGAAGATCCGTGGTGAGCAAGACGAGCTAGAGAAAGAACGTGAGAAGCTAGAACAGCTACTAGGTTCTGAGCGTCGTCTGAACACACTACTGAAGAAAGAAATCAAAGCAGACGCAGAGAAATATGGTGATGACCGCCGTTCTCCAATGGTTGAACGTGCAGAAGCAAAAGCATTGACTGAACGCGACTTAGTACCAAGTGAGCCAATCACGGTTGTGCTTTCTGAGAAAGGTTGGATTCGTCACGCGAAAGGTCACGATGTGGATGCTGAAGGCTTGAGCTACAAGTCTGGTGACCAATACTTAGCACATGCGCGTGGTAAGAGTAACCAGCAAGCGGTGTTCTTTGGCAGTGATGGTCGAAGCTACTCACTTGAGTCGCATTCATTACCGTCTGCAAGAAGTCAAGGCGAGCCAATTACAGGTCGTTTGAATATCACCGCAGGCAGCAATATTCGCCAAGTGATCATGGGTGAAGAAGATCAGCTATGGCTGGTGGGTTCTGATGCTGGTTACGGCTTTGTATGTAAAGGCTCAGATTTGCTATCTAAGAACCGCAGCGGTAAAGCATTGGTGACTCTACCTGCAAACTCTGAGGTGATGACACCAAAGACGATTGCAGACTTGGATTCAGATGAAATTCTAGCCATTACGAATCAAGGTCGTATGCTGTTGTTCCCAATCAAAGACCTACCGCAATTAGCGAAAGGTAAGGGTAACAAGATCATCAACATCCCAGCAGCGAAGGCGAAAGAACGTGAAGAGGTGCTTTCTCACTTGATGGCTCTGCCACAAGGTGCGTCTCTTACACTTTATGCGGGTAAGCGAAAGTTAGGTTTGAAACCTGCTGATCTTGAGAACTTCCGTGGTGAACGCGGACGTCGAGGCAGCTTGCTACCGCGAGGTTTGCAGCGCGTAACTCGAATTGAAATTGAAATGGGTGGAAGCTCAGAGGTTTCAGAAGAGCCGAGCGATAGCGAATAACGCACAAACAAAAATCCCAGCCAATGGCTGGGATTTTTTTATGCTTCTTGTTTGTCTTCGGCGATGGTTACTTTCAAATTCATTTCTTTACCCTTGCGGATAATACCAACATCAACGCTGGTGCCTGGACGCAAGTCAGTAACAATATCCATCACACTTTGACGACCTTGCACCTTGGTTCCGTTAATGCTGATAATAATGTCCTGCTTTTCAAAGCCAGCCGCACTTGCAGGTCCATTTGGATCAATGCCTAGGACGACAATACCGCCAATGTGCTGGTTACCTAGTAAGCGGGCAGTAACCGCATTGATATCCTGTCCGTCAATACCAATGTAGCCACGGATCACGCGACCATCAGCAATGATCTTTTGCATGATCTTATTCGCCAGAGGAGCCGGAATCGCAAAAGAGATACCGTAGGTCTCAAGGTCTGTCGCCTGTTGGAATGAAGCCGTATTAATGCCTACCAGTTCACCTTGAGTGTTGACCAAAGCGCCGCCAGAGTTACCTTCGTTGATTGCCGCATCGGTTTGAATGAAGGCTTGACGACCATCGCTGATCGATGAGCGTCCTGTTGCTGAGATGATACCAAACGTCGTGGTTTGACCTAAGTTGTATGGGTTTCCGATAGCCAGTACCACGTCACCAACCTGAGGCTTGTAATCAGGATTCAGTGGGATGACAGGTAAATTAGAGCCTTCAACGCGTAAAATCGCGATATCTGTACGCTTGTCCGTACCGACCAACTGAGCTGCAGCAACACGACCATCTTGCAGTGCGACTACTATTTGATCTGCTTGGGCGACGACATGGTAGTTAGTAATGATGTAGCCTTTCTCGCTAACAATCACACCAGATCCCAAGCCCTGAGTTGAAAGCTTGCTTCGGTCGTTTTCGACGTACTTGCGACTATAGATATTCACAACCGCTGGCGCTGCCTTTCTTACCGCTTGGTTAAAAGAGACTTCGAGCGAGGCGATATTGCTCGGCTGCGGATCGCTTAGTGCTGTAGGAATAACATTGCTGCGCAAAGATGGAACGGCGAGTAATACGATGATGGCAGTTGCTAAGCCTAAAAAGACAGAACGTAACAAAAAGCTAAGCATAACCTCTCCATGATTGAGCGCCCAATTGGCATAGAAAACTGAAGGATAGCATTACATTGAAAAATAACAAAAGGGCAAGACGTAATCGTCTTACCCTTTTATAAAACCATGACATACGAGGTAAAGTGTTCGAGCGTTATCACGAATATCGATGTGGTTAACGCACGTTTACTTTAGCTTACGTGATTGCTGTTAACTCAACACGATTAGCGGATAACGAGGTAAACCGTTCGATCGCCGCGTTGAACGTTGATCGCGAGTACACCTTGATGCTTCTCTACAATCGCACGTAACTCCGCTAAGTTCTTCACGCGTTTACGGTTTACACCAATGATAATGTCGCCTTCTGCCAACTGATATTGTGCTGCTGGCGAGTTCTCAGCAACGCTCGTTACCTTCACACCTTGGATAGAATCACTTGGTGTCGTATTGCTAAGCTCAGCGCCTTTGAGTCCTTCATGTAGAGTCTCAGCCTTCGCTTTGACATTGGTTGATTCTCCCAAGGTCACATCAAAGCTCTTCTTCTTACCGTCTCGGACAACGCCAAGCGTGACTTTTTTACCAGCCCCTAAGGTTGCGACTTTCGCGCGAAGCTCGGCGAACGTATCAATCGCTTTGCCATTAATCGAAACGATGACATCACCAGCTTTTAGACCAGCCTTGTCAGCGGCACTGTCCGGAACCACTTGACTAACAAAGGCACCTTTACTTGATTCATAGCCCAGAGCTTCTGCCAACTCAGAAGTGACTTCACCACCTTGAACACCAAGCATGCCGCGTTTTACTTCACCAAACTCCAAGATTTGATCAGTTAGGTTTTTCATCATGTTGGACGGAATCGCAAAGCCAATACCGACGTTGCCTCCGTTTGGACCAAGAATGGCGGTGTTGATGCCGATCAGTTCACCATTGAGATTAACCAAAGCGCCACCGGAGTTACCACTGTTAATTGCTGCATCGGTTTGAATGAAGTTTTCAAAGTTTTCGACATTTAAGCCGCTTCGACCCAGTGCAGAAACGATGCCGGATGTCACTGTCTGACCTAGACCAAACGGGTTACCAATGGCTACGGTAAAATCACCTACGCGTAGTTTGTCTGAATCCGCGACTTTAATTTGTGTCAGGTCTTTAGCTTTTTCGAGCTTAAGCAAGGCAATGTCTGACATCTCGTCTCCGCCGACGAGTTCCGCATCGTACTCTCTGCCATCATATAGACGGACACGAATGTCATCAGCGCCTTTGATGACGTGATAGTTCGTTACGATTTGACCTTTCTTAGCGTCAATAATGACACCAGAACCTAAACCTCGGAACGGACGCTCACGAGTTTGTTCTGTCGGGAAATCAGGACCAAAGAAGAACTGAAACTGCTCTGGAATACGACTGGTTTGAACTTGTTTGCCTTCGACAGCAATACTCACAACCGCAGGGGTTACTTTTTCGAGCATTGGGGCAAGGCTAGGTAACTGCTCCCCATCCACACTGAGTGGAAGCGCCGCTGATGCGGTGACTGGGGTGATGATTGAACCCAAGCTTAAAGATAGAACGGTTAACGCAAGCAATGGTTTTTTCATCCAATAACTCCTCTTGAAACGGGTCTGCCAAAAAAGAAATATCCGAATGCTTTGTCTCTTATTGATAGTAATTAATATAGGGACGAATTCGGACAATCAAAACGTGGCGGCAGCACACAAGTTGTTAGAGATGAGTTGCTTAAGAAAAGTTCAACAAGGGTCAATACAAATTGATAAGAAATGTGAATGTATTGACCCAATTAGGCAGGATAAGAGGATTAAGACGCTTTCGCTGTGACTGCTTCAGGTGCGTCGATGATTTCTTTTTCCTGATCTTTTAAAAGACCAGTTGCGCCGTTGGCATAGTCTTTTGGTTGTTCATTGACGTCTGATTGATCCTCTTCGACTTTATCAGATGACATTGCAGTCTTCTTATCGAATGGATTGTCTTGCTCAGGCAAGTTTGGCAGAAGTTCAGAAGACGTCTTCGCCATGTGCTGGTATAGCTTGGTATAATCTTTACCTAAGGTGTCCAGCATTTCTGCAGTTTGTGCAAAGTGATCGACGAGCTCTTGACGTTGTTGCTCTAGTTCAAATTTGGCTGCTTCCAGCTCTTTTTGCACAGACTTTTGTTTTTTGTATTCGGGGGTGGTTAGTCTACTAATGACTACGCCTACGATTGTACCGACCAGCAAACCCACAATGGCATAAATCCAAGGCATAACTGCTCCTTATAGTTGTTTTAACAAGTCTTTTACTACTTAGTTACACGCGGTGCTTGTCCATGTTACTATGGCTTGAACAGCCGATAAAGAAAAATAGCGGTAAGTCTTCGGGGACTGATATCTACCTCTCTCTATGCTCAACGCTGACCCCGAGGTGACAATTTTTTCTGTACCTCTGATACGACTCTATACCATGACACCATTAAAACGATACCAACAAGACATAGCAGAGCATGGATTCCAGCGTGATGAAGCCCAATATAACGCTGTCGTTGCTTTAGACAATCTTTACCATGCGATTGCAGAGTTTCAGTCTGCGCCTATTCCTCAGCTTAGCACTTGGCAGAAATTACTTGGTAAAAAGCCAGAATTACCAGAACCGCCGAAAGGGCTCTACTTTTGGGGTGGTGTTGGGCGTGGTAAAACTTATCTTATGGATGCGTTTTTTGACGCGTTGCCTACAGAACGAAAGATGCGAGTGCATTTTCACCGCTTTATGTATCGAGTCCATGATGAACTCAAGCGGTTAGGGGAAGTTGAAAATCCACTGTCAAAAGTCGCTGACTTATTCAAAAAAGAAGCGGATGTGGTCTGCTTCGATGAGTTTTTTGTTTCTGACATTACCGATGCGATGATTTTAGCGACATTGCTGCAAGAGATGTTTAAACGCCAGATGATTTTGGTTGCAACATCCAACATTGAACCTGAAAACTTGTACCGTAATGGCTTACAACGGGCGCGCTTCTTACCAGCGATAGACATGATCATTCAGCGCTGTGACGTGCTTAATGTCGACAGTGGAGTGGATTACCGTCTAAGAACGCTGCAACAAGCTGAAATCTACCATTATCCGCTAGATGAACAAGCGTCCGTCAATCTCAATAAGTACTACCACCAGTTGATTGGCGAAAGAAAGGTCGCAGCACACAGCATTGAAGTAAATCATCGTGAAGTTAAAGTAATTGAAGCAAGTGATGGCGTGCTACATGCGTCTTTTGAGCAACTTTGCCAGACACCACGCAGTCAGAATGACTATATTGAACTGTCGCGTATTTACCATACGGTATTGTTGGCAGAGGTGAAGCAGATGGATCGTAAAATTGATGATGCAGCAAGACGTTTTATCGCTTTAGTCGATGAGTTTTACGAACGTAACGTGAAACTGATTATTTCTGCAGAAGTCTCGATGGAGTCTCTGTATACGCAAGGGCAGTTAGAGTTCGAATTTAAACGTTGTTTGTCTCGATTGACTGAGATGCAAAGCCATGAATACCTCGCTAGAGAGCATCTGGCGTAAAAATCGACAACTCATCTTAAAAAAGTGAAGAAAAAATTCGTGATTTAACGCAAAAAAAGGTGATTTTTTCTTCGCTCTTCTCTATAATCCTGCGACCCACCGTTACTGCAGACCTGATTATCGAAGTTATTTCGACATAGAAGGTCGAGAGTACCAACGACTCGAAGGGGTGATGACTGGGCTCTTAGACAGTGTGGGAGCACTATTGGGTGTTCCTTTAAAGTTTAAATTTTAATTAACGGGTTATTATTAGCATGAAAACTTTCGTTGCTAAACCAGAAACTGTAAAACGCGACTGGTACGTTGTAGACGCAGAGGGTAAAACTCTTGGTCGTCTAGCAAGTGAAATTGCATCTCGCCTACGTGGCAAACACAAAGCTGAATACACTCCTCACGTTGACACTGGTGATTACATCATCGTTATCAACGCTGAGAAAGTTGCTGTAACTGGTAACAAAGCTAAGAACAAAGTGTACTACCGTCACTCTGAATTCCCAGGTGGTCTAAAATCTATCACTTTTGAAAAGTTGATCGATCGTAAACCTGAGATGGCTCTTGAGCTTGCAGTTAAAGGCATGCTTCCACGTGGTCCTCTAGGCCGTGCTATGTACCGTAAGCTTAAAGTTTACGCGGGCGCTGAGCACAACCATGTTGCTCAACAACCACAAGTACTAGACATCTAATTGGGGATTTCGAAAATGGCAGAGAATCAATACTACGGCACTGGCCGTCGCAAAAGCTCAGCTGCGCGTGTTTTCATCAAACCAGGCAGCGGCAACATCGTAATCAACAAGCGTAGCCTTGATGAGTACTTCGGTCGTCCAACTTCTCGCATGGTTGTTAAACAACCTCTTGAGCTAGTTGAACTAACTGAGAAGCTAGACCTATACGTTACTGTTAAAGGTGGCGGTATTTCTGGTCAAGCTGGTGCTATCCGTCACGGTATCACTCGCGCTCTTATGGAGTACGATGAGTCTCTACGTCCTACTCTACGTGCAGCTGGTTACGTTACTCGTGACGCTCGTTGCGTTGAACGTAAGAAAGTTGGTCTACGTAAAGCACGTCGTCGTCCACAGTTCTCTAAGCGTTAATTTCCTTTTATCGGAAATTATGCTGTTCCAGAGTTTCTCTGGATACTGTGTACCAAAGCTCGGCTATATGCCGAGCTTTTTGTTTTTCTAACGCGTGGAAAAGCGTTTTTTCATTTCATATCGAACTTCACATCGCCACTTAATATCCTCGCAACATTTGAATGTTTTATCTGCACTTTTTCTGGATTTATTCGTGCTACAAGACGGAGATAACAAAAGTGGGGAGTCCCTTCACATTCTTGACATATCTTTCTATGTAATCGACTGAAAACTGCCGGAATACAAGGCTTTTTATCCCATTCTTAGCCATTCTTCGTTTCGCTTTCTTGTTACAAATCACATCTATTTTTTATAATTTTGCCGCTTTTGTGACGGCGTGAGCGATTTGCCTCACAATTGTTACAAAAAGGTAGCTTTATCTTGTCAAAAAGTAGGGTTTTCTTTATCATTTCCCCCCAATAAATAGAACTAAATTCATTATTTGTTAGCCATGCTCTTATAAGCGGAATAATAACGATCCAAAGGGAGCAAATGGGAGAATGTTTGGATGAGCAACGCGCCTTTAAATAACGGTCGCAGGCGTTTTCTAACCGCTACAACGGCAGTTGTTGGTGGATTAGGGGCAGCTGCCGTCGCCGTGCCTTTTATCAAATCATGGAATCCGAGCGCCAAAGCAAAAGCTGCGGGTGCACCGGTGGAAGTGGATATCAGTAAAATCGAAGCTGGTCAGATGGTTCGTGTTGAGTGGCAAGGTAAGCCTGTATGGGTTGTACGTCGCACTCAAGAAGTGGTGGATAACCTAAAGAACATCGACGGACAGCTTCGTGACCCACAATCAGAAATGGAACAACAGCCAGTTTATGCTCAGAACGCGCATCGTTCGATCAAGCCTGAGTATTTCGTGGCAGTTGGCTTCTGTACTCACTTAGGTTGTTCACCGACCTATCTACCTGACACGTTCTCCGAGCAAGTTCAAGGCGTTAAGTCTGGCTTCTTCTGTCCATGTCACGGTTCTAAATTCGATATGGCTGGTCGAGTGTTCCAAGGTGTTCCTGCACCTCTGAACCTTGTGGTTCCTAAGCACATGTACTTGAGTGATACGAAGCTCATGATCGGTGTTGATGAGGGAGACGCATAATGCAAGCACTACTAGACTGGGTTGAAAAACGAATTCCCGCGATGAATGCTTATAAAAAGCATTTGTCTGAATACCCAATGCCTAAGAACTTCAACTTTTGGTACCTTTTCGGTTCTCTGGCAATGTTGGTACTGGTTAACCAAATCCTAACCGGTATTTGGTTAACAATGAACTACGTTCCTTCTGGTGATGGTGCGTTTGCTTCTATCGAATACATCATGCGTGACGTTGATTACGGCTGGTTGTTGCGTTACATGCACTCAACTGGCGCGTCAGCGTTTTTCGTTGTTGTTTACCTGCACATGTTCCGTGGTCTGATTTACGGTTCATACCAAAAGCCTCGTGAGCTACTTTGGATCTTCGGTATGTTGATCTTCTTGGTTCTAATGGCTGAAGCTTTCATGGGTTACCTATTACCATGGGGTCAGATGTCATACTGGGGTGCTCAGGTAATCATTTCTCTATTTGGTGCGATTCCTGTTATTGGCGATGACTTAACGCTTTGGATCCGTGGTGACTACATCATCTCAGGTGCAACGCTAAACCGTTTCTTCGCACTACACGTTATTGCGCTACCTATCGTTCTACTTCTTCTTGTTGTTCTGCACGTATTGGCACTACACGAAGTTGGCTCTAACAACCCGGATGGTATCGAGACTAAGCTACCAAAAGGCTCAATGGGCGATGATTACGAAACACAGTTCAAGTTCCACGATTACTACACGAAGAAATACGACATCATCGATTCGATTCCTTTCCATCCATACGGTACGGTTAAGGACCTAGTTGGTGTGGCTGGTTTCTTGTTCTTCTTCTGTTATGTGCTGTTCTTCAACCCAGAAATGGGTGGATACTTCCTTGAGCCACCTAACTTTGAAGCTGCAAACCCACTGAAGACACCTGAGCATATCGCTCCTGTTTGGTACTTCACACCATTCTACGCAATCTTACGTGCGGTTCCGGACAAGCTATTGGGTGTAATCCTAATGGGTGCGTCAATTGCAGTACTGTTTGTTCTACCTTGGTTGGATCGTTGTAAAGTTCGTTCTTACCGTTACCGCAGCAAAATTCACCTATTGAATATTGTTCAGTTCACTATCGCCTTTATCGCTCTGGGTATTTTGGGTGCACTACCGGCAACGCCGCTGTACACGCTTTTGTCTCAGATCTTTAGCTTGTGTTACTTCATGTTCTTTGTCCTGCTGTTCTTCTACAGCAAAAATGAAGCGACCAAACCATTACCAGAGAGGGTGACATTCAAATGAAGAAGTGGATTGTAATTCTATTTGCTATGTTGCCATCTCTCGCGATGGCAGCGGGTGCCAACGTACCGCTAGACAAGGCGAACGTGGACCTATCGGATAAAGCTTCGCTACAAAACGGCGCGAAGCTATTCATGAACTACTGTTTTGCTTGTCACTCAACGCAATACCAGCGTTACGAGCGAGTAGCGACAGACTTGGATATTCCTGCTGACCTAATGAAGGAAAACCTGATTTTTGATCCTGAAGCGAAAATCGGTGACCTAATGGTAAATGCGATGCCTGCGAAGCAAGCGGGTGACTGGTTTGGTGCTCCGCCACCGGATCTAACACTTGTTGCTCGAGTTCGTGGTGCAGACTGGCTATACACTTACCTGCGCTCTTTCTATGTTGACCCATCACGTCCATTCGGTGTGAACAACATTGTATTCCCAAGCGTTGGTATGCCACATGTGCTTGAAGAGCTTCAAGGCATTCCTACTCCAGTCTACGGCACGAAAGTGGTTGACGGTGAGGAAGTTCAGGTCGTTGTAGGTACTGAAACAGACGGTACTGGTGAGCTAAGCTCTGGCGAATATGACAAAGCGGTTGGTGACCTAGTTAACTTCCTAGTTTACTCAGGCGACCCAGTTCAACTAGAGCGTCATGCGCTTGGTTGGTGGGTGATGGGCTTCCTCGTTCTACTAACAATTGTTGTCGTGATGCTCAAGAAAGAGTATTGGCGTGATGTGCATTAATTGTGCTATCATACCGTGCTAATTCCCAATTTTAATTGACGAATAATGGAGGCTTAGCCTCCATTATTTTTATTTGTAAGTGTGCTGGAGGGCTCCATGGCTGTAGCTGCCAATAAACGTTCTGTGATGACTCTTTTCTCAAGTGCATCAGATTTGTATAGCCATCAGGTTCGCATCGTATTAGCTGAAAAAGGCGTAAGTGTTGAAGTTGAGCTTGTTGATGAAGCTAACCTTCCTGCTGAGCTTGTGGAACTGAACCCATACAAATCAGTACCAACTCTTGTGGACCGTGAGCTAGCTCTTTACGATTCAAAAATCATCATGGAGTACTTGGACGAGCGTTTCCCTCATCCACCTCTAATGCCTGTTTACCCAGTTGCTCGTGGTAACAGCCGTTTGATGATGTACCGTATTGAACGCAACTGGTACTCACTAGCTGAAAAAGTTGTTAAGGGTAACGCGGAAGAATCAGAAAAAGCACGTACTAAACTACGTAACGATCTTCTGACTCTAGCGCCAATCTTTGCTGAATACGAATACTTCATGAGCGAAGAGTTCAGCCTAATCGACTGCTACCTAGCTCCACTATTGTGGCGTCTGCCTCAACTAGGTATCGACCTTGTAGGTCCTGGTTCAAAAGAGATCAAAGTTTACATGAACCGCGTATTTGAGCGTGATTCATTCCTTGCTTCTCTAACTGAAGCTGAACGTGAAATGCGCCTAGTTCGCTAAGCGATTTAGATAACACGTTATGGATATTGCAAAAATGACTGCTCGCCGTCCGTATATGCTTCGTGCATTTTACGATTGGTTGGTAGACAACGACTTAACTCCTCACTTGGTGGTTGATGCAACGATGCCGGGTGTGCGTGTACCAGTTGAGTTTATTCAAGATGGTCAAATCATCTTGAATATTGCTCCACGTGCTGTTGGTCAACTTGAGTTGGGTAATGATGCGATTACCTTCCATGCTCGTTTTAGTGGTCGACCTCATTCAGTGATCGTACCGGTTTATGCGGTACAAGCGATTTACGCTCGAGAGAATGGTGCTGGCACCATGTTTGAACCTGAAGAAGCGTACACTCATATCGAAGAAGAAGGGATTGTTGAAGAAGAACAGTCACCAACTTTTACTACCGTGAGTGATGATTCAGAAGTCATGGACTCGGAGTCTGAAGAGGAAGAAGCTCCTCGTCCGAAAGGCAGACCAAGCTTACGAGTTATCAAATAAAAAAAAAGCAGCGTGCCCACGCTGCTTTTTTATTATCTGCTAAGTTGTATTAAACAACTGTCTAGCTAGTTCACTTGAGAGCCTAATTCAGTGACTGTTGCTTCAGGCTGTGTTGTTTCTGGTTCTTCCACTTTTAATGGCTTTTCATCACCATATTGGAAGCCTTTAATCACTTGTTTTACGCCTGAGATATTACGTGCAATCTCTGTTGCTCGATCGCTTTGTTGTGGCGTGACGTAACCAAACAAGAATACATCACTGTCTTCAGTAATCACTTTTACTTTGATGCCATTTAACTCGCTATCAGTCAGTAATGCTGATTTAACCTTGGTGGTGATCCAGCTATCGTTGCTGATTTGAGTTACGCTCAATGGTTCTTTTTGTTTGATCTGGTTATGGATATTTTTCACACCACTCACAGCACGAGCTCGACGTTCAAACTCATTAATCAGTTCGCGAGTTGGGGCTTGTCCCATTAATACAACGGTCCCATTGTATGAACTCGCAACGACGCGAGCTTTTCCTTTGAATGGTGCTTTATTGCCAATCGCTGCAACTTCAAATTCGATGTTGTTGTCTTGCCAAATTTCTTTGGTTGTACGTGTATCTGTAACGATATTGGCAGTAGTTGCTGCCCCTGCAATAAACAAACCCGCACAGCCACTCATGCTGAGTGCTGCAAATAAAATGACAAGACTACGTATCATATTTCTAAACTCTCAATTTCAATTATTCTTCGTGAGCAGGGAAAAGAACTTGGTCGATGAGGTCACACAAGCAATGAAGGGTGACCATATGTACTTCATGGATGCGTGCTGTTCGATGTGATGGAATGCGAATCTCCACATCATTTTCACCAAGCAAGCCAGCCATTTCACCGCCATCTTTACCAGTAAGAGCAATGATCGTCATATCGCGAGTTACCGCGGCTTCCATTGCTTTGATGATGTTTTTGCTGTTACCACTGGTAGAGATTGCGAGCAAGATGTCGCCCGGCTGACCAAAAGCGCGTACTTGCTTGGAGAAGATCTCTTGGTAGTGGTAGTCATTGGCAACGGCAGTGAGCGTTGTGTTATCCGCCGTCAACGTCATTGCTGGTAGGCTAGGGCGCTCTGTTTCGAATCGGTTCAAAAGACAAGAGACAAATTGTTGTGAATTCGACGCACTGCCCCCGTTGCCACAGCATAGGATTTTATTGCCGTTGAGTAAGCTTGAAACCATTGCCTGAGCAGCGTGAGTAATTGCATCTGGTAGTGCTTCTGCTGCAGCGATTTGAATTTGAATACTTTCTGTAAAACTGTCTTTAATGCTGTCTAGCATCGTTTATCCTTCAGAGATTGCATTTTGTATCCAGTTGATGTCTCGACCACTGTCGTGAATGGCAATAACATCAAACCGATAATCGATAGTGTGTGCCGAGCATTTTTGCTGGCTTAGCCAAATTTGAGCCGTTTTGACTAGTTTACGCATTTTTGCGTAGGTGACCATTTCTGCTGCAGAGCCAAAAGCATCATTCTTACGATATTTGACCTCAACAAAGACGATAGTTTCACCTTGTTGGAAAATTAAATCAATTTCGCCGACTTTCGTTAGGAAGTTTTGATCTAAAAAGCGCAAACCCTGACGCTGCAAATATCGCTTCGCCAGGGTTTCGTATTGATTGCCGATTTGTCGCTTACTAAAGAGCCCCACGCTCGGCCCAGTCTAACTCACGTTGTACTACACAGTTGTTGTTGATACTTAATACACCTGTTTGACCATCAACTGAGTAGCCCGGTAGTAACTTCATTTGCGGTAACTCACCAAGCAGTTTGTATGCGTCCATACCTAATGCTTCTAAGCGTTTTTCCATATTGGATTGATCTGGCCATAGCTCATTCATTTGTGTCGCGATGGTTGGATCTGGATTGATTAACATCGGAATGTCGCTGTACGCCACGCCTGATAGATCTTCGTAAGTTGCGCCACCACTGTTACTGCGAGAGTTAGAGAACAACTTAGGTGGTTTTGCATCTGGGTTAATCGCGACTTCGATAAATGGCTTGATCAACGTCAGTTCGGAACTGCGTGCGACAATATATACCGCATCCACATCACGACGACTACGAGGTTGGCTCTCTAAAGAGATGCGCATCAGAGACTGCATTTGTGCGATGCGTTGCTGACTCTCTTGTAAGCCAAATACACCATTAATGTTCTTTTGCAGTTGGCGTTTATCACCAAAGTAACTAGTCGCAACTTTGTTTGAGCTGTATTTGCTCCACTCTTCATTAAACGCTTCAACAACACGCTGACCATAAGCTCCGTTTGGCGCTAAGATCATTGGGAATTGGTAGCCTTGGCTGAATAGGTACTTGGCTGCCTGTGCAACTTCTTGCTCTGGAGAAAGTGCTAGGTAACACATGTCTGTGCCAGCTTGCACTTCTTCTGGAATGTTGAGTGCCAACGTTGGAATTTTTACGCCAGTTTCGGAACCGTCTAATGTCGCTTGTAGCTTCTCTACGTTTTCTTTTTGTAGAGGACCAACGACAAAATCGATGTTCTCATTGATTAAGCGCTGTTTGATTTGATCGGCGCTGTAAGCGTGTGTATCAATTACCGTCAGCGTCGCACTTGGATCTCGTGCTTGGTCGTTCATCATCGCAAAGATGAAACCATCGCGGATCAGTTGTGCTTGCGGAGCAAATTTACCCGTTAGCGGTAACAGAAGCGCTGTGTTGTTTGGTTTCACAATCTCTAACGAGAGGATGTTTTGAATTTCTGCAGGAGTATAAACCGCTGCTGGATGTGAAGGGTTTTCACTTAACCAGTGCTCAAGCGTGTTTTTAAGCTGAGGAATATTGCTCGATAACGTTTTTGCATAGATCGCTAATTGTAGCCAACCATCTAGTACGTCTTCGCTTGGTTCAGTTTGCAATGCCGTCAGTTCATTTTCAGAGTAACTGCCGAAGTTCATCCAAATACGGCTAGAGATCTCACGTTGCTCTGCTGATGACGCGTATTGGCCTTCGGCTACCAATTGGCGGTTTGCTTCAAACGGTTGGTTTAAGCTTTGGTAAGCGTCCGCGCGCAACTCGTAGTAGTCTTTCCACTGTTCGCTTGGCAGTTTCCACCAAGGTTTAAAGTTCAGCCCTTGCAGCAATTGTGAGTATTTACCTTGCTTTTGCTGTAAGGTCGCACGAGCCAATTGCCACTCAGCCTGTTGAACTTCGCTCAGTTGCTGACGAGAAAGACGTTTGATTAACAGCTCAGCTTGGTCTAACTCATTTGCTTGGATTGCCGCTTTGGTTGCCATGATCAACCAGTCGTTTTGTAGGCTACCTTCGGTGCTATCAGCTTGAATCATGTAGTTCTGAACAGACTGTGTCGGCTCAAGTGTAATATCTACGCTATCTGGTTGTCGCGGACCTGAAGAACAGGCGGCGAGCGTAATTGCCAGTGCAACAGGAGTGAGTAAGCGTGGTACACTGAGTCTCTTATGGTTCATCATTGCCGTGAGTTCTCTATAATTTTGTACAAAATTGTCTCTATATTAATCGTTGAAGTGATGGTAAACAAATGACAGATAAAAATAAGTTGCCGAATGAGGGGCCAACTCTATACATCGTACCGACTCCAATCGGAAATTTAGCGGATATCACTCAACGTGCTATCGAAGTTCTGTCGAATGTGGACATCATTGCCGCTGAGGATACTCGACATACAGGCAAATTACTGTCTCACTTCAATATCCAAACCAAAACTTTTGCGCTGCATGATCACAACGAGCAACAAAAAGCACAAGTTCTAGTTGAAAAGCTACTGTCAGGTCAGTCTATCGCATTGGTTTCTGACGCTGGTACGCCGCTAATAAGCGATCCAGGATACCATTTGGTGACAAAATGTCGTCAAGCGGGCGTAAGAGTTGTGCCTCTTCCTGGTGCGTGTGCGGTCATCACTGCGTTAAGTGCTTCAGGTCTACCATCTGACCGATTCAGTTTCGAAGGCTTCTTACCACCGAAAAGTAAAGGTCGTAAAGACAAGTTCTTGGAGATTGCTTCTGTTGAACGTACTTGTATCTTCTACGAATCTCCGCATCGTATTTTAGACTCTCTACAAGATATGTTAGACGTTCTTGGTCCAGAACGTGAAGTGGTATTGGCTCGTGAACTAACCAAAACCTTTGAAACTATTCAAGGAATGCCTCTTGGTGAGTTGATTGAGTGGGTGAAGAGTGACGATAACCAACAACGTGGTGAGATGGTATTGCTGATTCATGGTCACCGAGATTCAACGGAAGAGAGCCTACCTGATGAAGCGACGCGTACATTGGGCATCTTGACTAAAGAGTTACCATTGAAGAAAGCCGCTGCGCTTGCCGCTGAAATCTACAGTTTGAAGAAGAATGCTTTATACAAGTGGGGCTTGGAAAATCTGGGTTAAAAGCTTCTAGAACGAACGCCGGCACTTTGGAAACGCTTCGCTTCTGGAGGTGAGACTCGAGAATATAGTGGTCTTAATCCTGCGCTCAGCTATCAATATATCCCAAGACGTTCATTTATCTTAAGTGAATTTCTGTTTGAAAGGAGAACCATCAACTCGGTTCTCCTTTTTATTTTCCAAGCTTACCTACAACGTTCTATCTTCGGAGTATCGCGCTCCCGGTTCTCGAATCCGGCAACGCATGTTCCCCAAATTTAAGTATTCTTGTTTGTTTTCTGAGCAATTAACATCCTCATTTCATCATATCTGTGATCTCACTAGACTCAGAAGGGATAACTCTATACAATCCGCCATCGGAGCTGACTGGGTAGTCGCTGCTTTGTTGATGTCCTTCGGGAGACTGACGTCGAAGTCCCTTTGGGAGACTGACGTTGACGTCCTTCGGGAGACTGACAAAGGGGAGGAAAGTCCGGGCTTCATAGAGCAAGGTGCCAGGTAACGCCTGGGGGGCGCAAGCCTACGACAAGTGCAGCAGAGAGAAGACCGCCGATGGCCTTAGGGCACAGGTAAGGGTGAAAGGGTGCGGTAAGAGCGCACCGGACGACTAGTAATAGTTCGTAGCAGGGTAAACTCCACCTGAAGCAAGACCAAATAGGCCTCCACATTGCGTTGCTCGCGTAAGGAGGCGGGTAGGTTGCTCGAGCCAGTGAGTGATTGCTGGCCTAGACGAATGGCTACCGCCGCGCAAGCGGAACAGAACCCGGCTTATGTGTCGGCTCCACCTATTCGAGACCCATCCCTACTTCGGTAGTGATGGGTTTTTTGCATTTTATTGACGCAAACTATGTCATTACCAATAAACTTGGCGCTGAATCACGTCTAACTTTAGACTTGAGGTGGCGATGATGTGGGAAATCAGTACACTAAAGAATCGCTTCAAGATCATTCAACGAGAAAGCTATGACCGAAACATTTCAACATATCTCAGTGTTATTAAATGAATCCATTGATGGCTTGGCTATCAAACCCGATGGTATCTATATCGATGGAACATTTGGCCGTGGCGGTCACAGCCGAACTATCTTGTCGAAGCTCGGGAAGAATGGTCGTCTATACAGTATCGACCGTGATCCACAGGCTATCGCAGAAGCGAGCAAAATCGACGACCCTCGTTTTACCATCATTCATGGTCCATTTTCTGGTATGGCGAAGTACGCAGAAGAATACGGTTTAGTTGGTAAAGTTGACGGTGTCCTGCTTGATCTTGGCGTGTCTTCTCCACAGTTAGATGATGCTGAGCGTGGCTTTAGCTTTATGAAAGATGGTCCACTAGATATGCGTATGGACCCAACATCAGGTATCCCTGTTTCTCAATGGTTGATGGAAGCGGATTTGGATGACATTACTTGGGTCATTCGCGAGTTCGGTGAAGACAAACACGCACGTCGCATAGCGAAAGCGATCGTGGCATACCGCGAAGACGAGGAAAACGAGCCTATGGTTCGTACTGGTCAATTAGCTAAATTGATCTCGGATGCCGCTCCAAAGAGTTTCAAAGAGAAAAAACACCCAGCGACTCGTGCTTTTCAGGCGTTTCGTATTTACATCAACAGTGAATTAGAAGAAATTGATACAGCACTAAAAGGCGCTGCGAGCATCTTGGCTCCAGAGGGACGTTTATCAGTGATCAGTTTCCACTCTTTAGAGGACCGTATGGTAAAACGCTTTATTCGTAAAGAGAGTAAAGGTCCAGAAGTGCCACACGGTATCCCAATGACAGAAGAGCAGATTCGTGCTCTGGGTAGTGCAAACATGAAGCCTGTTGGTAAAGCTATCAAACCAACTAAGCAAGAAATTGACATGAACCCGCGTTCTCGAAGCTCAGTGCTAAGAATTGCAGAAAAGCTTTAATTATTATGACGAAAACCACTCCTAACCTTGCTAAGTTGATAGCGACGGATTTGATTACCGTCGGTCGCTGGTCGTTGTTGTTGATGATTTTGATCTTCGCAACCGCAATGGGAGTGGTGTTTGCAACCCACCATGCGCGTCAAGCGATCACTGAAAAAGATCATACATTGGTTGAGCGGGAGCGATTGGACAGCGAATGGCGCAACCTAATGTTGGAAGAAACAGCTCTCGCAGAACACAGTCGCGTTCAAGACTTGGCAAAGAAGGATCTTGAAATGAAACGACCAGATGGCGATAAAGAAGTGGTTATCACGCTAAAATGATTGGAAAGAAAGCCAAATCTAAACAAGGAAATACGCGCAAGTCTGCTGCAAAAGAAAAGAAAGTTTCTGCAGCAAAACCGCAACCCACCAAAGAAACAAAAGAAACAGAAGTAACGGCAGAACCAGAGTCATTTTTGATTCGCTGGCGTTTTCACTTGCTGCTGTTTTTTGTCTTCTGTGCCTTCGCTCTTCTCGTTGGGCGTGTGGCTTACATTCAAATTATCGAGCCAGACAACCTTATCAAGCAAGGTGATCTTCGTTCTATCCGTGTAAAAGCCATTCCTTCCGCGCGTGGGATCATCTCTGACCGTAACGGTGAACCGCTGGCAGTGAGCGTACCGGTAGAAGCCGTTTGGGCAGACCCGAAAACCATCTTTAAAGAAGGCGCACTGCAGCAAACTAAAAGTTGGTACGCACTTGCCGACGTGCTTGGCTTAGATCGCCAAGGTCTGATTAACAAAATTAAGAAGAACGAATCCCGCCGTTTTATTTACCTTCAACGTCAAGTAAGTCCAGCGATGGCGAACTACATTCGAGAGTTAAAGCTGCCGGGTGTGGGGTTGAAATCCGAATCTCGTCGTTACTATCCCGCAGGTGAAGTTAGTGCCCACTTAGTCGGTGTAACAGGCATTGATGGACATGGTTTAGAAGGTGTTGAACGTAGCTACGATGAATGGCTGACTGGCGCTGCGGGTAAGAAAACCATTCGTAAAGACCGTTATGGTCGTGTCGTCGAGAACATTGCTTTGGAAGAGAAGCAAGAAGGTAAGCCGCTGCAACTGACCATTGACCAAAGACTGCAAGCCATCGCGTATCGCGCAATTAAGCAAGCTGTAGCCGATCACCGTGCAACTTCCGGCTCTGCAGTAATGCTTGATGTAAAAACAGGTGCCGTGTTGGCGATGGTGAATGCGCCATCTTATAACCCAAATAACCGCAGCGACTGGCAAAGCTACAAGATGCGTAACCGAGTTATTACCGACTCAATGGAGCCTGGTTCGACGATTAAGCCATTCGTGATCTTAGCCGCTTTAGAAAATGGTGTGGCGGACAAAGATACGATCGTCGATACCGGAAATGGCATTCTTCAACTCGGTGGTAGCCGTGTTCGTGACGTGTCCAAAGTAGGTAAAGCAAGCCTGACCAAGATTTTGAAAAAATCGAGTAATATCGGTGTGACCAAGCTTGCGATGCGAATGCCAGTGGAAGCGTTATTGGGTTTGTATAGCTCTGTTGGTTTGGGCGAATTGTCCGGCTTGAACTTGGTTGGTGAGGTGACCGGTATTTTCCCAAGCCGCTCTCGTTGGTCTCCTATTGAGCGAGCAACGATTTCTTTTGGTTACGGCTTATCCATCACGCCAATTCAGCTTGCTCATGCGTACGCGACGCTAGGCAACTTAGGAAAATACGAACCAATTCATATTATCGAAAGTAACGATAACGATATGTCACGCCAAGTGGTGAGCAAAGAGCATGCTCGTCAAGTGTTAGATATGCTAGAGACGGTAACACAAAAAGGTGGTTCAGCTCGAAGAGCGGCTGTTCCAGGTTACCGAGTCGGGGCAAAAACCGGTACGTCACGTAAAGCGACAGCAGGTGGCTATAGTGATGAATACATTACGTATACCGCTGGTCTTGCGCCTGTGAGCGACCCGCGAATTGCGTTGGTAGTGATTGTGAATGAGCCACAAGGTGATGATTACTACGGTGGTTCAGTAGCGTCTCCTGTCTTTTCTGAAATCATGAAAGGTGCGCTGCAAATCTTGAATGTTGCCCCTGACGAAAATAAATTCCAACAGTAGGCTTATAAGTCTGCTAAGAAACAAAATGAAGAAAGCTGAGCGCATGCTCGGAGAACATATATGACTAAAGCCATCAGTATGGACACGCTGCTTTCCACTTGGGTAGATTGCCCTAGCTTGTCCTCTATCCTTGTCTCTGAATTGGAACTCGATAGCCGAAGAGTTCAATCTGGTACCACGTTTGTTGCCATTATCGGTCATGTTGTCGATGGACGTCAGTTTATCCCAACAGCAATTGAACAAGGAGCGAACGCGGTTATCGCTCAAGCCTGTGATGTAAAAGCGCATGGCTCGATTGAGATCATTAACGACGTACCAGTTGTTTATCTTGATGCATTAGACAAATGCTTATCTCAAATTGCGGGTCAGTTGTACCACTATCCAAATATGGAGCTGATTGGTGTCACAGGTACGAACGGAAAAACCACCATCACTCAACTGATTGCTCAGTGGATTGATTTAGTCGGTGCAAAAGCAGCGGTTATGGGTACAACGGGTAATGGTTTCCTTGATAACCTGCAAGAAGCTGCAAATACAACGGGCAACGCCGTTGAAATCCAAAAGACACTTGCTTCCCTCGCTGAGCAAAAAGCGCAATACACTGCGCTTGAGGTTTCTTCCCACGGTCTGATTCAAGGTCGTGTTAAGGCTCTGTCTTTCGCTGCGGGCGTATTTACTAACCTAAGCCGAGATCATCTAGACTACCACGGCACTATGGAAGAGTACGCTAAAGCTAAACTTACCCTATTTACAGCCCATCAATGCGAGCACGCAATCATCAATGTAGACGATGTAGTCGGTGCAACTTGGGCGAAACAGCTTCCTAATGCTCTAGCCGTATCACTCAAACCAACGACAGATTTTGCGCATACAGTGTTTGCTAATCATATTGCTTATGCAGAATCAGGCATTACGATTGAGTTTAGCGGCAAGTTTGGTGAGGGCACATTACATGCTCCGCTGATCGGAGAATTTAATGCAGCGAACCTAATGTTGGCATTTACAACGTTGCTTAGCCTAGGTTTCGATAAACAGAGCTTGCTTGCAACGGCTGCACAGTTGCAGCCTGTACTTGGTCGAATGGAACTGTTTCAAGCGGAAGAGTGCGCGAAAGTGGTTGTGGATTATGCTCATACACCTGATGCTTTGGAAAAAGCGCTGCAAGCGCTTCGTGTTCATTGCCAAGGTAATCTTTGGGCGATCTTCGGTTGTGGGGGCGATCGTGATGCTGGAAAACGCCCAATGATGGCGGAAATTGCCGAGCGTTTGGGTGATAAAGTGGTTCTGACGGACGACAATCCACGCAGTGAAGATCCGGCTCTTATCATGAAAGATATGCTGGCAGGGTTAACTAAGCCAGCTGATGCTATTGTGCAACACGACCGCTTCAAAGCACTGTCTTATGCACTTGAAAATGCCTCTTCTCAAGACATTATTCTTCTGGCTGGTAAAGGTCATGAAGACTATCAAGTTCTAAATTCTGGAACCATTCACTACTCTGACCGCGAGTCAGCCATGACATTATTGGGGCTTTGATCATGATCACCGTAACGCTTTCTCAAATTGTTGAAATCACAGGTGGTGAATTGGTTGGCAATGACGTTGCCATCGAATCTGTTTCTACTGATACTCGCACAATCGACCTAGGGGCACTATTTGTTGCTTTAGTCGGTGAGCGTTTTGATGCTCATGATTTCTGTGAACAAGCCGTAGAGTCTGGTGCTGGGGCACTATTGGTGCAAAAAACACTCAATGTGAATGTGCCTCAAGTTGTTGTTGCTGATAGTAAGATAGCATTGGGCGAAGTTGCTGCGTGGGTTCACCAATCATGTCAAACACCAACGGTTGCGATCACCGGAAGTTGTGGAAAAACCACAGTAAAAGAGATGGTCGCAAGCATCTTACAATTGAAAGGTCAGGTGTTATTTACTGCGGGTAACTTTAATAATGACATCGGCGTTCCGCTGACACTATTACGTTCGCAAAAAAACGATGACTACGCTGTGATTGAGCTTGGAGCAAACCACATTGGTGAGATTGCTTATACTACTCAATTAGTTAAACCCGATATGGCCCTTGTTAACAACGTAGCTGCAGCACACCTTGAAGGCTTTGGTTCGATTGATGGAGTGAAGCAAGCAAAAGGAGAGATCTACCAAGGGCTTTCCGCTGGTGGCGTTGCGATTGTGAACTTAGACAGTCATGGTGAAGCTAAGTGGGAGGGGGTTCTCGCTGATAAGAAGGTGATTACTTTCTCACAAAGCAACACAAACGCTGACTTTTATGCGACAAATATCGTGATGAACGCCGCAGGTGAAGCAAGCTTTGACTTACATATCGCCGCAGGTTCACAAGAAATTGAACTGTCTCTGGGTATTATTGGTCAACACAACGTGTCTAACGCAATTGCCGCTTCTATCATTGCACTGCAAATGGGAGCGACCTTAGAAGAGGTTCGAGCTGGTCTTAAGCATCTTAATAAAGTTAAAGGTCGTGTCGAAGTGGAAGAGCTGAGCGACAAGATCAAACTGATTGACGACAGCTACAACGCAAGTGTTCCCGCAATGAAGGCTGCTGTTGATTTGCTAGCGGCATTTCAAGGACAACGTTGGTTGATTTTAGGCAATATGGCGGAGTTGGGTGAGGAAAGTCTTGCACTTCATCGTCAAGTCGGGGAACATGCTGCCCCACAAAAATTTGAACATGTTCTCACGTATGGTGCAGATGCAAGGGTTATTAGCGAACTCTGCGACGGCATCCATTTTGAGACACATCAAGAGATGATTGACTACATCAAGCAGCATCTAGACCAAGCGGCTCCTGAGCATCACACGATGTTGGTGAAAGGGGCGAACGGTGCACGTATGTTTGAAGTCGCTGCTGCTTTGAAGGAGTATTATTAATGATTATTTGGCTTGCCGAGCTGCTACAGCCATACCTATCTTTTTTCCGATTGTTTGAATACCTCTCTTTTCGAGCAATCCTCAGCGTATTAACCGCTTTAGGTTTATCCCTATGGATGGGACCTATCATGATCAAGCGTCTACAGATGCTACAAATTGGTCAGGTTGTCCGTAACGAAGGTCCAGAATCCCACTTTAGCAAGCGTGGTACCCCAACGATGGGCGGTATCATGATTTTGGCAGCTATTTCTATCACCATTCTTTTGTGGACTGACTTATCAAACCCTTACGTATGGGCAGTACTAACCGTGTTGTTAGGTTATGGTGCGATTGGCTTTGTCGACGATTATCGTAAGGTCGTTCGTAAGAACACCGATGGTTTGATTGCTCGTTGGAAGTACTTCTGGCAGTCGTTGATTGCATTTGTTGTGGCGTTTGCGTTGTACGCTTATGGCAAAGATACAGCCGCTACTCAACTTGTTGTGCCGTTTTTCAAAGACATCATGCCGCAACTTGGTTTCATGTACATTATCCTCACTTACTTTGTGATTGTGGGTACAAGTAATGCGGTAAACCTAACCGATGGTCTGGATGGCTTGGCAATTATGCCGACCGTTTTAGTTGCAGCCGGCTTTGCCGTGATTGCGTGGGCGACGGGTAACGTTAACTTCTCAGAATACCTCCACATTCCATATCTACCACACGCATCTGAGTTGGTAGTTGTATGTACGGCAATTGTTGGTGCGGGTCTTGGTTTCTTGTGGTTCAACACATACCCAGCGCAAGTGTTTATGGGTGATGTTGGTTCACTTGCTCTTGGTGGTGCGCTTGGTACGATCGCAGTACTTGTTCGTCAAGAGTTGGTATTGGTGATCATGGGTGGTGTGTTTGTAATGGAAACACTGTCGGTAATCCTACAGGTAGGTTCGTACAAGCTACGTGGTCAACGTATTTTCCGTATGGCACCGATTCACCATCACTACGAATTGAAAGGTTGGCCAGAGCCTCGCGTAATCGTGCGTTTCTGGATTATTTCTATGGTTCTTGTTCTGATTGGTCTAGCGACACTGAAAGTGCGTTAATCGCACTTTCCAAGAATAAGACAAATTGCGTGAGCAAATATGGAACGTTGGCAAAACATACATAAGGTTGTTGTTGTAGGGCTCGGTATTACCGGGCTCTCTGTCGTTAAACACCTAACAAAAACACAACCGCAACTAGCGGTCAAAGTCATTGATACGCGTACTAACCCTCCTGGGGCTGAACGCTTGCCTGAGCAAGTCGAATTGCACAGTGGCGGGTGGAATACTGAGTGGCTTGCAGAAGCTGACTTAGTGGTGACTAATCCCGGCATTGCTTTGGCGACAACAGAAATTCAAGTCATTCTTGCGAAAGGGACGCCAGTTGTTGGCGATATTGAACTCTTCGCTTGGGCTGCCGATAAACCTGTTATTGCGATTACTGGCTCTAACGGTAAAAGCACAGTAACGGACTTAACTGGTGTCATGGCGAAAGCCGCAGGTCTAACGGTAGGTGTCGGTGGCAATATCGGTGTTCCTGCTCTTGATTTGCTAGAGCAAGATGCAGATTTGTATGTCCTTGAATTGTCCAGCTTCCAATTAGAAACTACGTCGAGCTTAAAACTCAAAGCCGCTGCGTTTCTAAATCTTTCTGAAGATCACATGGATCGTTATGACGGCATGGCGGATTATCGACAAGCTAAATTGCGTATTTTCAACCATGCAGAACTGGCAGTTGTAAATCGAGATGACCAAGAGACCTTCCCTGATATTGATATGCCGTTAGTGACATTCGGGAACGATGAGCAAGCTTACGGTCTTGAATTGGATGGCAATCGTACTTGGTTGCTCGATCATGGTCAGCGTGTCATTGCTAGTGATGAGCTAAAGCTGGTTGGTAAGCACAATTTAGCCAATGCTCTAGTCGTACTTGCACTGCTTAAAGCGGCAGGTGTGGATTATCACAAATCATTGAATGCACTTAAAACTTACACGGGTTTGACACATCGATGCCAAGTGGTTGCGGATAATCGTGGCGTAAAATGGGTGAATGACTCAAAAGCGACCAATATTGCGAGCACTATGGCAGCGCTTTCTGGTTTAGAGTCGACGGGCAAACTGTACTTGCTCGTTGGTGGTGTTGGTAAAGGTGCGGATTTCACTCCACTAAAACCGATCTTCGCGACGCTGAACCTGCAACTTTGCTGTTTTGGCGCTGATGGCGATGAATTTATGCCACTGCACGAATCAGCAACTCGTTTCGACACCATGGAAGATGTGATTCAGCAGATATCTTCGCAGTTAAAAACGGGTGATATGGTGATGCTGTCTCCGGCATGTGCTAGCTTTGATCAATTCGACAACTTTATGGCAAGAGGTGACGCATTCGCAGCTCTTGCCGAGAAATACGCATAATTAAAGGTCACACACTTCGTGGGTTTAGGTAACGTTAAACGCAGCATTGGTACTTGGCTTAAGCATCCTGCACCTGAGGCGCTTTTTGATCGTCAGCTTGTATGGATTGCGTTGGGTTTGATGTTAACGGGGTTGGTGATGGTGACATCAGCATCATTTCCAATCAGCTCTCGTTTGACGGATCAGCCATTTCATTTCATGTTCCGTCATGCAACCTTTCTTGTGCTCGCGATAGGTGTCTCTTCCGTAATTCTGCAAGTGCCATTAGAGCAGTGGTTTAAGAGAAGTCATTATCTTCTTTGGCTCTCTTTTGGGTTACTGATTGTTGTACTGCTTGCGGGTAAGTCGGTGAACGGTGCATCGCGTTGGATACCTCTCGGTCTGTTTAACTTGCAGCCTGCCGAAGTCGCCAAGCTCTCGCTATTTGTCTTCATGTCTGGTTATTTAGTACGTAAGCAAGACGAGGTCCGTCAGACTTTCTTTGGCGGATTTATGAAGCCAATCATGGTATTTGCTTTCTTCGCAGTATTGCTCCTGGGGCAGCCCGATTTAGGTACTGTGGTTGTAATGTTGGTGACCTTGTTTGGCATGTTGTTCATTGCAGGGGCGAAGCTGACACAATTCTTGGCTCTAATGATTGCCGGTATTGCGGCTGTTGTTGGCTTGATTTTGGTCGAGCCATACCGTATTCGTCGTGTCACTTCGTTCTTAGACCCTTGGGAAGACCCATTCGGTAGTGGTTATCAGCTAACGCAATCTTTAATGGCATTTGGTCGCGGTGAGTGGTTTGGTCAAGGTCTTGGTAACTCAATCCAAAAACTTGAATACCTACCTGAAGCGCACACTGACTTCGTGTTTGCGGTACTGGCTGAAGAGCTGGGTTTTGTTGGTGTTGTGTTAGTGCTAATGCTGATTTTCAGCTTGGTGCTTAAAGCGGTTTACATTGGCAAACGAGCGTTCGAAGAAGGCGAAATGTTTGGTGGTTACCTCGCATTTGGTATTGGTATTTGGTTTGCCTTCCAGACGTTGGTTAACGTCGGCGCTGCTGCCGGTATCGTTCCAACCAAAGGTCTTACTCTTCCACTGATCAGTTATGGTGGTTCGAGTCTTATTATTATGTCCGTGGCGGTGTCTATCTTGCTGCGTATCGATCATGAATGCCGCTTAAAGCACGGCAAGAAAGAATCAGAACAACAAGTCGATGAAGAAAAATAAACGTTTGATGGTGATGGCTGGTGGTACTGGCGGTCACGTATTCCCTGGTCTAGCGGTAGCTAAGCAGCTACAAGAGCAAGGCTGGGAAATTCGCTGGTTGGGTACCGCGGATAGAATGGAAGCTGATTTGGTGCCAAAACACGGTATCGAAATCGACTTTATCAAAGTAAAAGGTCTACGAGGTCAAGGCGTTAAGCGTCTTCTTGCGGCACCATTTCAGATTATTAATGCCATCATGCAAGCTCGCACTCATATGAAGCGCTGGCAACCCGATGCTGTGCTAGGCATGGGCGGCTATGTCAGTGGTCCCGGTGGTATTGCGGCTTGGGTGAGCGGAATCCCTGTTGTATTGCACGAGCAAAATGCAGTAGCAGGTTTAACGAACCAATGGTTATCAAAAATCGCTAAGAAGGTTTTTCAAGCTTTCCCGGGCGCTTTTCCAAATGCCGAAGTGGTTGGTAACCCAGTTCGTGAAGACGTGACTCAATTAACCGCGCCAACCGAACGCATGCAAGAACGCCAAGGCCCTATTCGCATTCTGGTTATGGGTGGCAGCCAAGGCGCACGCATTCTTAACCAAACTCTGCCAGAAGTGATGGCGAAATTGGGTCAAGATTACATTATTCGCCATCAAGCGGGCAAAGGCGCAGCGGAAGAAGTCAACGCAGCATACCAAGCCAATGGCGTGGTGAATGCAGAGGTAACAGAGTTTATCGATGATGTGGCGCAAGCTTATGCGTGGGCAGACTTACTGGTTTGTCGCTCAGGCGCGCTAACGGTATCTGAAGTGTCTGCTGCTGGTGTGGGTGCTATCTTCGTTCCGTTTATGCATAAAGACCGTCAGCAAGCATTAAATGCAGACCACTTAGTCGATTGCGGTGCAGCGAAAATGATTGAACAACCAGATTTAACCGTTGAGTCACTGACTCAGCAGATCCAACAATTGGATCGACAAGCTTTACTTACAATGGCAGAGCAAGCGCGTGGCGCTGCAAAATTGAATGCGGACCGAGTTGTCGCACAAGCCATTGTCGCTTTGACCGAAAAGCGTTAACGAATTATTGAGAATAGAATTGATGACTATCCAACATACACAAGACTTAGCTCAGATTCGCGCAATGGTGCCAGAGATGCGCCGCGTGAAATCCATCCACTTCATCGGTATTGGTGGTGCGGGCATGAGCGGCATTGCAGAAGTGCTGTTGAACGAAGGCTACCAAATCACAGGCTCTGATTTATCAGAGAACCCAGTGACAGAGCGTTTAGTATCAAAAGGTGCGACAGTATTTATCGGTCACCAAGCAAGTAATGTTGAAAAAGCCAGTGTTGTTGTGGTTTCAACCGCGATCAACGAAGAAAACCCAGAAGTGATGGCAGCACGTGAGTTGCGTATCCCTATCGTGCGTCGAGCAGAGATGCTTGCTGAATTAATGCGCTTCCGTCACGGGATTGCTGTTGCGGGTACACACGGTAAAACGACGACGACTGCTCTAGTTACGCAAATCTATTCTGAAGCAGGTCTTGACCCAACGTTTGTTAACGGTGGTTTAGTTAAGAGTGCAGGTACAAATGCACGCTTAGGTTCGAGCCGAATTCTGATTGCAGAAGCAGATGAAAGTGATGCTTCATTTTTGCACCTACAACCCATGGTAAGCATCGTGACGAACATCGAAGCTGACCACATGGATACTTACGGTGGCGATTTCGAAACGTTGAAGCAGACATTCATCGATTTTCTTCACAACTTGCCTTTTTATGGTCAAGCTATTGTCTGTATTGACGATCCAGTCATTCGTGAGCTTATTCCACGTATTAGTCGCCAAGTGATAACTTACGGCTTCTCTGAAGACGCTGATGTGCGCATAGAGAATTACCATCAAGAAGGTCAACAGGGCAAGTTCACTGTGGTTCGCGAAGGTCGTGCAAACCTGGATATCACGCTGAACATCCCTGGTCGCCATAACGCATTGAACGCATCTGCAGCGATTGCGGTTGCTACAGAAGACGACATCAGTGATGAAGCGATCTTAAAAGCAATGGCGGGTACACAAGGTACAGGTCGTCGATTTGATCATTTAGGCGAGTTCGATACTGGTAATGGTCATGCAATGCTTGTCGATGACTATGGTCATCACCCAACAGAAGTGGACGTGACGATTAACGCAGCACGCAGTGGCTGGCAGGATAAACGTCTCGTCATGATTTTCCAGCCTCATCGTTATAGCCGTACCCGTGACTTATACGATGACTTTGCGAATGTGCTGGAGCAAGTGGATGTTCTGATCATGTTGGATGTATACGCTGCGGGCGAAAAACCGATTGCCGGCGCGGATGGACGTGCTTTATGCCGCACTATTCGTAGTCGCGGAAAGGTCGATCCAATTTTTGTCCCAGAAATCGAGCAATTACCTTCAGTTTTGGCTAACGTTATACAAGATGGCGACCTGATTTTGACTCAAGGCGCAGGTGATGTTGGTAAAGTTGCCAAGCAGCTTGCTGCTCTTGAATTGAATATAAATAAGATGCTTGGCTAACAATAGGGACGGGCGCAAAGTGCAGAGAAAGACCTAGATCTCGATTTTGCGTCAAGAACGTTGTGATTTATCACTATCAGTGTTTGATAGTTTACAAGAGCTCAGTATAATCCCAAGGTTAAAGTCAATGCTTTTGCCAATGTGTACTAACACGGTGAAAAGTACAGGACAAAAGTCAGGAAACGAAGACGTTGTTGAATATTGCACTGAATGAAGAGCGACTTAACACGGACAATAACCGTGGTCGTCAAGATAAAATCTTGGGTGCGCTATTTTTCTTTGTTGTGGTGACCTTAATTAGTTCTGTTTTGTACTCAGCGATCAGTTGGATGTGGGATGACCAAAGGTTACCTCTCTCCAAAATTGTACTTCAGGGAAAACTGGAGTATGTCACAGCAGACGATGTGCAAGCAGCGTTTGGACAAATTGATCATATTGGCACCTTTATGTCTCAAGACATTGATGTGTTGCAGCAAAGTGTCGAAGCCCTTCCATGGGTCGCGCATGCTGCGATTCGTAAGCAATGGCCAGACACGGTAAAAGTATTTTTGACAGAACATCAACCCGTTGCCATCTGGAATGGCAATGAGCTGTTAGATGCTAATGGCTTAGTATTTAATGGTGATGTTGGCCTGCTAAAGGAAGAAAAAGTTAAGTTATATGGTCCCAATGAGACTGGACCGGAAGTTTTGCAAACCTATCGCGATCTCCGTCCTAAGTTCCAAACGTTGGGGCTGGCTATTTCGTCATTAGTGTTAAACGAACGACGAGCTTGGCAGATCATCCTTGATAACGGTATTCGACTAGAGCTCGGTAAAGAGTCTCTGGATGAGCGGATAGAGCGCTTCTTTTTGCTTTATAACAAGCTCGGCAGTGACACTCAAAGAATCAGTTATATCGATCTTAGGTACGATACGGGAGCCGCAGTTGGTTGGTTCCCTGAACATGAGTTAGAACAAGAGAGTACGAATGACTAAGGCCGCTGATGACAACATTATTGTTGGTCTTGATATAGGCACTGCAACCGTATCAGCTCTAGTGGGTGAGATTCTACCGGATGGCCAAATAAATATTATTGGTGCGGGTAGCAGCCCTTCACGTGGCATGGATAAAGGCGGCGTGAATGATTTGGAGTCGGTTGTAAAATCAGTACAACGCGCAATTGATCAAGCTGAGTTGATGGCGGAATGCCAAATCAGCCGAGTATTTATTTCGTTGTCTGGTAAGCATATCGCAAGCCGAATTGAAAAAGGCATGGGCACCATATCTGATGAGGAAGTGTCTCAGGAAGATATGGATCGCGCTATCCATACTGCAAAATCGATTAAAATCGGTGATGAACAGCGAATCCTTCATGTGATTCCACAAGAGTTCACCATCGACTACCAAGAGGGCATTAAAAACCCACTTGGTTTATCAGGAGTGAGAATGGAAGTCAGTGTCCATTTGATCTCATGCCATAATGATATGGCACGCAATATTATTAAGGCTGTAGAACGTTGTGGTCTTAAAGTAGAGCAACTTGTGTTTTCTGGGCTTGCTGCAAGTAATGCAGTGATCACCGAGGATGAAAGAGAGCTTGGGGTTTGTGTGGTTGATATCGGTGCCGGCACGATGGACATTTCTATCTGGACCGGTGGTGCGTTACGTCACACTGAAGTATTTTCTTACGCAGGAAATGCAGTAACTAGCGATATTGCTTTTGCTTTTGGTACGCCAGTGAGCGATGCTGAAGAAATAAAAGTCAAATATGGCTGTGCCTTGAGCGAACTAGTCAGTAAGGATGACACGGTTAACGTTCCTAGCGTAGGTGGTCGACCTTCACGTAGTCTGCAACGTCAGACGTTGTCAGAAGTGATTGAACCACGATACTCTGAGCTTATGGGACTGGTTAACCAAACTATCGACTCTGTACAAGCGAAATTGCGCGAAGAGGGCATTAAGCACCATCTCGCTGCGGGTGTAGTTCTTACCGGCGGTGCTGCGCAAATCGAAGGAGTGGTAGAATGTGCGGAACGCGTATTCCGCAACCAAGTAAGGGTTGGCAAACCGCTTGAAGTCAGCGGGTTAACTGACTATGTAAAAGAGCCGTACCATTCTACGGCAGTTGGATTACTTCATTACGCAAGAGACATGCAGTCTAGCGACGATAGCGATTATAATGAACCTAAGCGCTCATCTGTTACTGGCTTTTTCGGTAAATTGCGTAATTGGATACAAAAAGAGTTTTAACCTGAGTTGCAGGATAAACGGAGACAACACATGTTTGAACCGATGATGGAAATGTCTGACGATGCAGTAATCAAGGTCGTTGGAGTTGGTGGCGGCGGTGGTAACGCCGTTGAACACATGGTGCGTGAATCCATCGAAGGTGTGGAATTCATCAGCGTCAACACTGATGCGCAAGCACTTCGTAAGACAAGCGTTGGCAATGTCATTCAGATTGGTGGTGATATCACTAAAGGTCTGGGTGCAGGTGCGAATCCACAGGTCGGCCGTGAGGCAGCTCTCGAAGACAGAGATAGAATTAAAGATTCCCTAACTGGTGCCGATATGGTGTTTATCGCAGCAGGTATGGGTGGCGGTACAGGTACTGGTGCAGCACCTGTTATTGCTGAAGTAGCTAAAGAGCTTGGCATTCTTACTGTTGCGGTAGTAACAAAACCGTTCAGCTTTGAAGGCAAAAAGCGTTTGGCATTTGCTGAGCAAGGTATCGATGAGCTGTCTAAGCATGTTGACTCTTTGATCACAATTCCAAACGAAAAGCTACTTAAAGTACTTGGTCGTGGTGTAACGCTATTAGAAGCTTTCGCAAGTGCGAACGACGTTCTTAAGAACGCTGTTCAAGGTATTGCGGAGCTAATTACTCGCCCTGGCATGATCAACGTCGACTTTGCAGACGTACGTACTGTGATGTCTGAAATGGGTCACGCAATGATGGGTAGCGGTATCGCGAAAGGCGAAGATCGTGCAGAAGAGGCAGCGGAAATGGCAATTTCTAGCCCACTTCTAGAAGACATCGATCTAGCTGGTGCTCGTGGTGTTCTTGTTAACATCACTGCAGGTCTGGATATGCGTCTTGATGAGTTTGAGACTGTTGGTAACACAGTGAAAGCATTTGCTTCTGACAATGCAACCGTAGTTATCGGTACTTCTCTAGACCCAGATATGACTGATGAAATCCGCGTAACAGTTGTTGCGACAGGTATCGGCAACGAGAAAAAACCAGACATTACGCTAGTTGCTGGTGGCAAAGCGAAAGTAGCACCAACTGCGACTCCGCAAGCTCAACCACAACAGCAAGCTGCGGCACCACAAGCTGAAGAGAAACCGGCACAGACTTTGCAGACTACTCCAGTGCAAGAGAAGCCACAGGTAACTCCTCAGCCGACAAACACAGTTTCTTCTTCTCCAGCTTCTGCGGGTCAGAGTTCTGCCGCTCCTAAGCAAGAGAAGGAAAGTGGTTATTTAGATATCCCGGCATTTTTGCGTCGTCAGGCTGATTAATCTTTAACCCATAAATTTGACATAGCTCAAGATTATGGTAGCATTCACGGTCGACGTTACAGACGACCGTGTTTTGTAGCATATTTTAGAGAGGCAAGCAGATGATCAGACAACGTACTCTGAAAGAAATAGTGAAAACAACTGGTGTGGGTCTCCACTCTGGTCGTAAAGTCACACTTACTCTGCGCCCAGCTGCTGCAAACACAGGTATCATTTACCGTCGTACAGATGTAAACCCACCTGTAGATTTTCCAGCTGACCCAGCGTCTGTTCGAGACACTATGCTATGTACAGCATTGGTGAACGATGAAGGCGTGCGAATTTCAACTGTAGAACACTTGAATGCAGCACTTGCTGGTATGGGTATCGACAACATTATTGTCGAAGTAGACGCTCCTGAAATTCCTATTATGGATGGCAGTGCAAGCCCGTTTGTATACCTGCTACAGCAAGCTGGTGTTGAAACGCAAAATGCACCTAAGCGTTTTATTCGTATTAAAAAACCAGTTCGTTTTGAAGATGGCGATAAGTGGGCAGAGTTTGTTCCATTTAATGGCTTCCGTATGGACTTCGAAATCGACTTTAACCACCCTGCGATTGAATCAGACGAGCAACGTCTTCTGTTTGATTTCTCATCTCAAGGTTTCGTTCGTGAAATTTCTCGCGCACGTACGTTTGGTTTCATGCGTGATATTGAATACTTACAATCTCAGAACTTAGTTCTTGGTGGTAGCTTCGATAATGCAATTGTACTGGATGATTACCGTATTCTTAACGAAGAAGGTCTACGCTTTGATAATGAGTTTGTTACTCACAAAGTACTAGATGCTATTGGTGACCTTTACATGTGTGGTCATGCCATTATCGGTGAGTTCCGTGCTTTCAAATCAGGTCACGGTCTAAACAACCAGCTTCTACGTGCAGTTCTTGCGGATCAAGAAGCATGGGAATGGACAACATTCGAAGAAGAAGTGGGTTCACCAGTTGCTTTTGCAGAACCAAACATGGTTTTAGCGTAATAAACAGCGCAAACAGATTAAAAAAGCCAGGCAATGCCTGGCTTTTTAGTATCTGAATGTTGAGTCTATATTTCTGACGTACGCTTTGTTTGACATAGGCTTTTGGCAGCATGTGAAGCGTTCTGCAAATGATCGTTCAACGATCTTCTGTGAAGATATTACTTTCAATGAATACAGATGTCCTGTAAATGCCTATTAGAAATGGCAATGGCGAATAGTGAAACATTGCCACTTTTTACCGCTTGGCAAGGCGTTGCCGATCCTTTTCTTACCATTATGATCTTTTAACGTTGAACACCAAACTTAGGATCCTTTTTAAGTGAAGGCGATAAAATTATGATCTTACATAGGTAAAATCTAATTTTGTTGAGATATGGGTATTCAAAAGCAGCTTTCTACTGGGCGATGGTTTACATTATTGCCTTTATCTTCAGCTCATAGCGACGATTTGAACTTAGCCACTAGAGGCTGATTCTTCTAAAGAATGGCTTATAAAATACCGACTTTGCGCTTTGATGAGGGGGTAATAGTGGCTAATACATCATCAGTTTGTCTAAAAACTTACGAGTGCTTCAAACAAATACGTCTATTTATGGTTGTATCGACGAAAAATCCTTACACTAAGCCACATTGATTCAAAATTTAGCCTTGAAATATGGATGTTTGAACTCAATATCTTTGATAAATGATTTATCTCAGTATTCTTAGTTCCAAACTGGCAGAGACTGAAGGCATTACGAGTAGATCGGGAACGGTCTGATTAAAGAGAGATTCACGAAAAATGATAACTAAGCTACTGACAAAAGTAATTGGCAGTCGCAACGACCGAACACTGCGCCGCCTTAGAAAAATTGTAAAAGAGATTAATAACTACGAACCAACGTTCGAAGCACTTTCTGATGAAGAGCTAAAAGCGAAAACTGTTGAGTTCCGTGAGCGCCTAGAGCAAGGTGAGACTCTTGATAAGCTACTTCCAGAAGCTTTTGCTACGGTTCGTGAAGCATCTAAGCGTGTTTACGGTATGCGTCACTTCGACGTTCAGCTTATCGGTGGTATGGTACTGAACGGCGGTCAAATTGCGGAAATGCGCACTGGTGAAGGTAAAACTTTAACTGCAACCCTTCCTGCTTACCTAAACGCACTTCCAGGTAAAGGTGTACACGTAGTCACTGTGAACGACTACCTAGCAACACGTGATGCTGAGACTAACCGTCCACTATTTGAATTCTTAGGTATGACAGTTGGCGTGAACGTGCCAAACATGCCTCCTCAAGCGAAAAAAGAAGCTTACCAAGCTGATATCCTTTACGGTACAAACAACGAGTTTGGCTTTGACTACCTACGTGATAACATGGCTTTCCGCAATGAAGACCGTGTTCAACGTGAACGCTTTTTCGCAGTTGTCGATGAAGTGGACTCAATCCTTATCGATGAAGCTCGTACTCCTCTTATCATCTCTGGTCCAGCAGAAGATAGCTCGGATCTATACACTCGTATTAACCTGCTTATTCCAAATCTTCAAAAGCAAGATAAAGAAGACTCTGAAGAATACCGCGGCGACGGTCACTACACGGTTGATGAGAAATCTAAACAAGTTCACTTAACGGAAACGGGTCAAGAATTCGTTGAAGAACTAATGGTGAAAAATGGTCTGATGGAAGAGGGCGATACACTTTACTCTCCAACTAACATCAGCCTACTGCACCACGTTAATGCAGCGCTTCGTGCACACGTATTGTTTGAACGCAATGTAGATTACATCGTCAATGATGACGGCGAAGTTGTGATCGTCGATGAACATACCGGTCGTACAATGCCGGGTCGTCGTTGGTCTGAAGGTCTTCATCAAGCGGTTGAAGCGAAAGAAGGCGTTAAGATTCAAAACGAAAACCAAACGCTGGCATCGATCACCTTCCAGAACTACTTCCGCCTATACGAAAAACTGTCAGGTATGACAGGTACAGCGGATACAGAAGCATTCGAATTCCAATCGATTTACGGTCTAGAGACAGTGGTTATCCCAACCAACAAACCTATGATCCGTAACGATATGCCAGACGTAGTTTACCGTACTGAAGCTGAGAAATTCGCTGCAATTATCGAAGACATCAAAGAGCGCGTAGAGAAAGGTCAACCATCTCTAGTAGGTACGGTTTCTATCGAGAAATCAGAGCTACTCTCTAACGCACTTAAGAAAGCTAAGATTAAACACAATGTACTGAACGCTAAGTTCCACGAACGCGAAGCAGAGATCGTTGCAGAAGCGGGTACACCTGGTGCGGTAACGATCGCGACTAACATGGCTGGTCGTGGTACTGATATCGTGTTGGGTGGTAGCTGGCAAGCGAAAGTCGAAGCGCTTCAAGATCCAACCAAAGAACAGATCGATGCTATCAAAGCTGAGTGGAAACAAGTTCACGATCAAGTACTAGAATCAGGTGGTCTGCACATCATTGGTACTGAGCGTCACGAATCTCGTCGTATCGATAACCAGTTACGTGGTCGTTCAGGTCGTCAAGGTGACGCAGGTTCATCTCGTTTCTACCTATCGATGGAAGATTCACTACTACGTATCTTCACTTCAGATCGTATGGCTAGCCTTATCCAAAGCGGTATGGAAGAAGGTGAGGCGATTGAATCTAAGATGTTGTCTCGTTCAATCGAAAAAGCACAACGTAAAGTGGAAGGTCGTAACTTCGACATCCGTAAACAGCTTCTTGAATACGATGATGTAGCAAACGATCAGCGTAAAGTAGTTTACGAATTACGTGATGAGCTAATGAGCGTTGACGACATTAGCGATATGATCGAACAAAACCGTGAAGATGTTGTTACTGCGATCATCGATGAATACATTCCACCACAATCTCTAGAAGATATGTGGGATGTGGAAGGTCTTCAAGAGCGCTTGAAAGCGGACTTCGATCTAGATGCGCCTATTAAGCAATGGCTTGAAGAAGACGACAAGCTATACGAAGAAGCGTTGCGTGAGAAGATCATCAACCTAGCAGTTGAAGTCTACAAAGCGAAAGAAGAAGTAGTCGGTGCGCAAGTACTTCGCAACTTCGAGAAGTCAGTTATGCTTCAAACGCTAGACACGCTTTGGAAAGAGCATCTAGCGGCAATGGATCACCTACGTCAAGGTATTCACCTACGTGGTTATGCGCAGAAGAACCCGAAACAAGAGTACAAGCGTGAGTCGTTTGAACTGTTTGAAGGTTTACTAGAAGCGCTTAAGACGGATGTGATTACCGTGCTATCTCGCGTACGTGTTCAACAACAAGAAGAAGTTGAGCGTATGGAAGAGCAACGTCGCGCGCAAGCTGAAGAAGCAGCTCGTCGTGCCCAAGCTCAACACGCAGCAGCACAAAACCCACTAACTGAAGGCGAAGAGTCTGAAGAAACGTCTAACCAACCAATGGTTCGTGAAGAGCGTAAAGTGGGTCGTAATGAGCCTTGTCCATGTGGCAGTGGTAAAAAGTACAAACAGTGCCACGGGAAAATTGACTAATACAGTCCGAAAATATTGATAAAGAGTCGCTTAGGCGGCTCTTTTTGTATCGATGGATCTAGGAACGAATCTAATGAAAAGAATTCATATTGTTGCGGCAATCATCTTTAACCAAGATAAATCGCAAATCTTCATCACTAAACGTCCAGATGACAAACACAAAGGAGGATTCTGGGAGTTCCCTGGTGGCAAAGTAGAGCAAGGTGAAAGTGTTGAGCAAGCGATGATTCGTGAGCTGGAAGAAGAGATTGGTATCACAGTGACAGAGCAATCCCTATTTGAACACTTGGAATATGACTATCCAGAAAAGTCTTTGAAGTTTGATTTCATGACAGTATCTCAGTTCGATAACCAACCTTATGGTCGCGAAGGTCAAGAAGGACGTTGGGTTGATGTTGCTGCATTACTTGATTACACCTTCCCAGAGGCAAACGTACCGATTCTAGAGCGAGTGATTAAAGAGTTTTCTTAACTCGCTGCGAACTATCTTGTGGTTAACACGGGATATTGTTAGTTTAAAAAGATTCGGCGAAACGAAAGAGGACGAGGCAAGCCTCGTTTATCCAGAGAAGGAGAGAAAGCGCAATGGTTCGTATTGCAATTGCAGGAGCTGCTGGCCGCATGGGTCGCAACCTAGTTAAAGCATCGCATTTAAACTCAGAGGCATCCGTGACTGCGGGATCTGAACGTCCAGAGTCTTCGCTAGTTGGCGTAGATGTTGGTGAGCTGTGCGGTGAAGGTAAGTTTGATGTCTTTCTGACGGATGATTTAGCAAAAGAGGTCGGCAACTTCGATGTTGTTATCGACTTTACGGCTCCAGTGAGCACGCTAGCGAATCTAGAGCTTTGCAAACAACATGGCAAGAGTATCGTCATTGGCACGACTGGCTTTAGCGAAGAAGAGCGTGAATTGATCGATGCTGCTGCGAAGCAAGTGCCAGTTGTGATGGCTCCTAACTACTCAGTCGGCGTGAACCTTGTCTTTAAGCTTCTCGAGAAAGCGGCCAAAGTGATGGGGGATTACTGTGATATTGAGATTGTTGAAGCGCATCACCGCCACAAAGTTGATGCTCCGTCTGGTACCGCGATTGGTATGGGGGAAGCGATCGCAGGAGCGATGGGCAATAAGCTAAGCGATGTTGCTGTTTACGCTCGTGAAGGTATTACGGGTGAGCGAACAAAAGATGAAATTGGTTTTGCTACGATCCGTGCTGGGGATATTGTAGGTGAACATACGGCTATGTTTGCTGACATTGGAGAACGCGTTGAGATTACTCATAAAGCGACCGACCGAATGACCTTTGCTAATGGGGCGGTAAAAGCCGCAGTTTGGTTGCATGCTAAGCCAGCAGGTTTTTATACCATGACAGATGTTCTCGGGCTCAATGAACTGTAAATACATAATTATTCGCCGGCGTAAGCCGGCTTTTTTGTTTTTGGAGAAAATTATGTAAACAAAATGGTTCCATAAGGTCGCAAGATTTCTCATAGTTTTATTATTGTTTTGTGTGCTTGGTGTGTAAAAATGGCTGTAAGTCCTAAAAGTTACAGTTGAATTTGCAGGATGAACGTTTGCGCAAAAATCTCACAAAATTTTGTGATCTTCAATAAGTTCAAATTTGTAAAATTCACAAAAAAGTCATGGTAAGTGATCTGTAGATAACTAAAACTTACTTTTTTAGGGCTTTTTCTGTTGAAACGTCATTACTCGCTAGAAAGTACCAATTTATTTTTCAATGTGTGTTGACAGTTTCAAAGTCCGTCTTTAGAATACCGCCAATTTGTCAAAAATACCTGTTTATGTAAATTATCAAGGTAAAGGAAGGCAAATTTGCAGCTTAATTTATTTTTTATGCATTTTTATTCTGGAGGTTGTCTTGGGTAAATTAGCACTGTTAGTCCTAGAAGATGGGACAGTGTTCCGCGGTGTTTCCATTGGAGCAGATGGTATTTCCGTTGGTGAAGTTGTTTTTAATACCTCGATGACGGGGTACCAAGAAATTCTCACTGATCCTTCCTATTCTCAACAAATCGTTACTCTTACTTATCCTCACATTGGCAATACCGGAACCAATTCCGAAGACGAAGAATCTTCTTCAATCCACGCACAAGGCCTTGTGATTCGCGATCTCCCTCTTATCGCTTCTAACTTCCGTAATGAACAATCCCTTTCTGATTACCTTAAGTCGCAAAACATCGTCGGCATTGCAGACATCGACACGCGTAAGCTAACTCGTATCCTGCGTGAAAAAGGTGCTCAAAACGGTTGTATCGTAGCTGGCTCTTCTATAAACGGAGAGAATCTAGACGAAGCTTTGGCACTAGCGAAAGCAAAAGAATTCCCTGGTTTGAAAGGAATGGATCTTGCGAAAGAGGTTACAACAAAAGAAGCGTATCAATGGAAACAAGGTTCGTGGACGCTTGAGGGTGGACTTCCAGAAGCGAAAGACGACAGCGAATTACCATATCACGTTGTTGCCTACGACTTCGGCGCAAAACGTAACATCCTGCGCATGTTGGTTGACCGAGGCTGCCGCCTAACGGTTGTTCCTGCTGAAACTTCAGCAGAAGAAGTTCTGGCTCTAAACCCAGATGGCGTTTTCCTATCAAACGGCCCTGGTGACCCAGAACCATGTACTTACGCGATTGAAGCGACAAAAGTATTCCTAGAAAAAGGCCTGCCAATCTTTGGTATCTGTCTAGGTCACCAAATCCTTGCGCTAGCATCGGGTGCACAAACAGTGAAAATGAAGTTTGGTCACCACGGCGCAAACCACCCAGTAAAAGATTTGGAGCGTAATGTTGTAATGATTACGTCGCAAAACCACGGTTTTGCCGCAGACGAAGCAACACTACCTGAAAATCTACGTGCTACTCACGTATCGCTATTTGATGGCTCTCTACAAGGTATTCACCGTACAGACAAGCCAGCATTTAGCTTCCAAGGTCACCCTGAAGCGAGCCCAGGTCCACACGACGCGGCACCGCTATTTGACCACTTTATCGAACTAATCAAAAAACACAGCGCTTAATTCGGAGTAGTAGATAATGCCAAAACGTACTGACATTCAAAGTATTCTTATTCTTGGTGCTGGTCCGATTGTTATCGGTCAGGCATGTGAGTTTGACTACTCTGGCGCACAAGCGTGTAAAGCACTGCGTGAAGAGGGTTACCGAGTTATCCTAGTAAACTCTAACCCTGCAACCATCATGACTGACCCAGACATGGCGGATGCAACTTACATCGAGCCAATCCAATGGGAAGTGGTTCGCAACATCATCGCGAAAGAAAAGCCAGATGCAGTACTACCTACAATGGGTGGTCAAACTGCATTGAACTGTGCTCTAGACCTAGAGAAATACGGCGTTCTAGAAGAGTTCGGCGTTGAGATGATTGGCGCAACGGCTGATGCAATCGACAAAGCGGAAGACCGCTCTCGTTTCGATAAAGCGATGAAGTCTATCGGTCTTGAGTGTCCACGTGCGGATACTGCAAAAACGATGGAAGAAGCTTACGCTGTACTCGATATGGTTGGCTTCCCTTGTATCATCCGTCCATCATTTACTATGGGTGGTACTGGTGGCGGTATCGCATACAACAAAGAAGAGTTCGAAGAAATCTGTCGTCGTGGTCTAGACCTGTCGCCAACTAACGAACTTCTAATCGATGAGTCTCTTATTGGTTGGAAAGAGTACGAGATGGAAGTGGTTCGCGACAAAGCGGACAACTGTATCATCGTATGTGCGATTGAAAACTTCGATCCAATGGGCATCCACACGGGTGACTCAATCACGGTTGCACCAGCGCAAACACTAACAGACAAAGAATACCAGCTAATGCGTAACGCATCTCTAGCAGTACTGCGTGAGATTGGCGTTGAAACTGGTGGTTCTAACGTACAGTTTGGTATTAACCCGAAAGATGGCCGCATGGTTATCATCGAGATGAACCCACGTGTATCTCGCTCTTCTGCTCTAGCATCGAAAGCAACAGGTTTCCCAATCGCTAAGATTGCAGCGAAACTGGCTGTTGGCTTTACACTAGACGAGCTAATGAACGACATTACTGGTGGCGCTACACCAGCATCATTCGAACCAACAATCGACTACGTAGTAACTAAGATTCCTCGCTTTAACTTCGAGAAATTTGCAGGTGCTAATGACCGTCTAACGACGCAAATGAAGTCAGTTGGTGAGGTAATGGCAATTGGTCGTAACCAACAAGAGTCACTACAAAAAGCACTTCGCGGTTTAGAAGTTGGCGCGACTGGTTTTGACGAGATGGTTGACCTAGATGCACCAGACGCACTGACGAAAATTCGTCATGAGCTGAAAGAAGCAGGCGCAGAGCGTATTTGGTACATCGCGGATGCATTCCGTGCGGGTATGTCAGTCGATGGCATATTCAACCTAACGCAAATCGACCGCTGGTTCCTAGTTCAAATCGAAGACATTGTGAAGCTTGAGCAAGAGCTAAAAGCAAAAGGTTTCGCTGGTCTAAACAAAGAAGAACTTAACAAGCTGAAGCGTAAAGGTTTTGCTGATGCGCGCCTATCTAAGATTCTAGGTGTTGCGGAAAGCGAAATCCGTCGTCTACGTGACCAGTACGATATTCACCCAGTGTACAAGCGTGTTGATACGTGTGCGGCAGAGTTCTCATCTGATACAGCTTACATGTACTCATCTTACGATGACGAGTGTGAAGCTAACCCAACAGACAAAGACAAGATCATGATTCTAGGCGGTGGTCCAAATCGTATCGGTCAAGGTATTGAATTTGACTACTGTTGTGTACACGCATCGCTAGCACTACGTGAAGATGGCTACGAAACTATCATGGTTAACTGTAACCCTGAGACTGTTTCAACAGACTACGATACATCTGACCGTTTGTACTTCGAACCAGTAACACTGGAAGACGTACTAGCAATCGCACGTGTTGAGAAGCCAAAAGGCGTTATCGTTCAGTACGGTGGTCAAACACCACTTAAACTGGCTCGTGCACTTGAAGCAGCTGGCGTGCCAATCATCGGTACTAGCCCTGATGCAATCGACCGTGCAGAAGACCGTGAGCGTTTCCAAGTTGCTGTCGACCGTCTAGGTCTTCTACAGCCAGAGAACGCGACAGTAACGACGATGGAGCAAGCAGTAGAGAAATCTCGTGAAATCGGTTACCCACTGGTTGTACGTCCTTCTTACGTACTTGGTGGTCGTGCGATGGAAATCGTATACGACGAGCAAGACTTACGTCGCTACTTCAACGAAGCAGTAAGCGTATCAAACGAATCTCCAGTACTACTAGATAGCTTCCTAGACGACGCAGTTGAAGTCGATATCGATGCTATCTGTGACGGTGAGCGTGTGGTTATCGGCGGTATCATGGAGCACATCGAGCAAGCGGGTGTTCACTCAGGTGACTCAGCATGTTCTCTTCCTGCATACACGCTAAGCCAAGAAATCCAAGACGTAATGCGTGAGCAAGTTGAAAAGCTAGCGTTTGAATTGGGTGTTCGTGGTCTGATGAACACGCAGTTCGCGGTTAAGAACAACCAAGTATACCTAATCGAGGTTAACCCTCGTGCAGCGCGTACGGTACCGTTCGTATCTAAAGCAACTGGTGCGCCAATCGCTAAGATTGCTGCGCGTGTAATGGCGGGTCAATCGCTAGAGTCTCAAGGCTTTACGAAAGAAATCATCCCACCGTACTACTCTGTAAAAGAAGTTGTACTGCCATTCAACAAGTTCCCAGGTGTTGACCCACTGTTGGGTCCTGAAATGCGCTCTACTGGTGAAGTTATGGGTGTTGGTGCGACGTTTGCAGAAGCTTACGCGAAAGCAGAATTGGGTTGTGGCAACATTTACCCAGAAGGTGGTCGTGCACTTCTTTCTGTTCGTGCAGGTGACAAAGAGCGCGTTGTGGACCTAGCGTCTAAGTTGACAAAACTTGGTTACCAGTTGGATGCAACACACGGTACAGCTGTCATTCTTGGTGAAGCGGGCATTAACCCACGTCTAGTAAACAAAGTACACGAAGGTCGCCCTCACATTCTTGACCGTATTAAGAACAACGAGTACACCTACATCGTAAACACAGCTGCTGGTCGTCAAGCGATTGAAGACTCTAAAGTTCTGCGTCGCGGTGCACTAGCTGAGAAAGTGAACTACACGACAACACTAAACGCTGCATTCGCAACTTGTATGGCACACACGGCAGATGCGAAGAGCACAGTAACTTCGGTTCAAGAGCTACACGCAAAAGTGAAAGCTAGCCTAGAAGCGTAATAGATAAAAATCAGTAAGCCCGAAAAATAGGGCTTATATGACAACCTCATTGCCCGCTCATTTGAGCGGGCTTTTTTGTCTTTAAGGTTGCTTAAAATGGAGAGAATTGAAGTGCGCTAAGAAAGCCTGATAGAGCGGACTTTTGTACAGCATCAAACTAATGGCTGAAAGTAACGTCCCTAAAGATGAAGAAATAGCACTGCCATTTGCAATAACAAAATTAGAGCTACAAGTAACCAGAATAAATGCAATAGTGATCAAATTTACCTTAGCTGCAATACTCAAGCCTTTGCTAATCGTTAGAATGTTTGGAACACATATTACTATTGCAGTTATTGTGCCGAAGAGAATTAAGTAAATATCAACCCCAATTCTTCGCTTGATAGAAAAATATTCATTCCAGATGTTTAGGCTTATTGCTAGACCTACAGTCAAGCATAGATATAAAGCAATAGGGAGAAACCATTTAGTCATGCGACCCTCTTTAATTCTTAAGTTGAAACTTGATATGTATCCGATTTCGAGAGTAATTTATAAGGAGTCGCGCTCCATACATTAAACTCTATTTTTTATTTTGTATGATCTTTTCTCCAATAAAAAATTGTAAGTTGATTCGTCTTTGCTAAATATATAGTTATTAGACTTAGCAAATACATCAGCTAAGATAATTGCAGGGTATAATGATAAAAAAGTAGTTATGGAGAGTGCTAAAAAAATCTCACTTGATTTTTTGAATTGGCCCTTAGTCAAAAAGTTGTTTGATATAATTGAGATAACTAGTATTCTCAAGCATTCAAAAAGAATGAAACTCGCTCCAAACATATATACATATACTTGATCAAAGGTTGCTATTTCACTTTTGGTGACTATATTATCATAGAAGTCGACGATACCTTTAAATGAGTATATAAATAGAGAGATTGATGATGTGAGTAAGAGTATCAAGTAGAATAATGCTTGCGTTCTATCGTAGTTACCATGCTTCATCATAATACCCATTTACTCATGTGTTAATATTCCATTTCTAGTATCACAACCTATTCTTATCGAATGTAGAGGATGATTACTCCAAATAATATTGGTTTTCTAATTCTTATCACTTTATATAAACGTAGTTCTTATCATACAGCCAGGATTGACTTAATTTTTCTGAGTATTTATATCCA
>NZ_JAPPTO010000069.1:0-1890 GCF_027587135.1 Vibrio sp. MM46 | reverse complement strand
CTTTGAAGCGGCCATTACGGCAGAAGTCTTCTTACCTAGCGATGCGGGTTATACGCCATGCCTAAATTACACCGATGCGAATGGTCAGCCAGCCTTACACTCCTTTGGCAGTTTTCGCTTTAATGCCAAAATGAAAGTGGGTTGTTTTGTGGGCGTAGTTGCTCAAGCAAAAGCAGGTATCAGTAACAGAAGACCGGAAACTGGTGATGATGTTGGGATATTGTTTGACCCTCATGTGAGCATGGGCAACGCAGGAGGTGGTCAAATAGGCATCAAGGCCAGTGTTTTTGGTGGTGGCCAGTTAAGTGGTGAGTTTGCAGGTGGCGTTCAATGGAAAGCGCCAGAAATAGATCAAACTACAAACTTTAACTCTTTGGCTGAAATTCAGACCGAAGGGAATGTTTCCGTTGGTGGTGGTTATAACGCAGATTTCGAGCTTTACCTTCGTGGGGGGCAATTTTTTTTAAAACTATCTGCGAAGTTGGTTTGGGGGGCAGGCGGTGGCGGCGGTTTTGCGGTTGCTATCAATGCACAAGAAATTTGGAATTTAGCGAAAGTAATCTGGCAAGGGCTTCAGTATGTAGATTACCGGATGCTGAAGAACATCAATAACCAAGCGTATGAATACTTGGTTGATGCTGCTTATTTTGCGTTTGCTGCCGCTGATATTATCAAATCGCCAGATGATGCCCTTAAAATGACAGTTACTGCCGGGAAAGCTAGTATTGATTTTATAAAGGCTGAGAGAAAAAAATACCTAGCTCTAGAAAAAGAGGCGGCCGTTCTTTCCGATAGAATTTTAAACACATCGACACGTAGCGGTGTACCGTTTGATCAGCTTCCGCCGGAAGCAATAGGCCGAATGCTAGATACTCTTACTCGAACGTTTCTTCTAAATTGGGAAGAAAAGCAAGAAGACGCTATTTGCACTTTGTTATCACAAAGTACTTACAGTTGGCACAAGTTTGAAGAGATCTTAGCGAGAATGAATGAAAAGGGAGAAAAAGAACGTGGGGAGGATACTCTTTTTGATAACATCCAACGTATAAATGCCATTCTTGATGGGGCTCAACAACGAGAGTTTAATAGGTGGGTGGCATCACTAGCTGAGAAGAACTTGAGTAAAGAGGTAGCAAATGCTCCATTTGCTCCTTACAAAGGTAAAGCCTTTGCACGCAAGCTAGCTCATGTAAATCAGCAATATGCATCAATCTACGGTGGCTCTACGCCTAACCAATACGTTTAAATATTGGCCCTTTCGGGCCAATATTATTTGGAAATCGGTTTTGAATCGTGAATCGTACAACGGAAGCTGTGGGTTGGGGAGTAAGCGTCAAGAACAGGATCTGTACCAAAACGGTCAAAGGTTTTTACTCCTCCACCATCTCGAACAACCTTTTGAATACCATTTTCCGGTCCTTGCGGGTTGTGTTCAGGTGAGTTTAGGTAATACTCTTTTGCATACCAATCATTAACCCACTCCTGAATACCATTACTCATCCCATATATCCCCAGAGGATTTGCTGGCCATTGACCAATATATTCTTCACTACTCGTACTACTATTTACTTCTGAAGGGAGTATATCTATATATTTACCCATATCTGGATCAAAATACTGTCCTTCAGTTAGAGAACGATAACCATCATTGGTTGCATAGTAATAATGCTGTCCGCGACTCCTTGCCGCAAACTCCCATTGCGCTTCTGTCGGAATATCAAATTCTAAAGTGGAAACTTTGCCCAACCACTGACAGTAATCCTTTGCCTCTTGCCAAGATTTTGTATATGCAGCCTCATTGTTTTTCAAATTGTATTCAATAGCTTTCTTATATTTTTCATCTGTCCGCTCCATAGGCTTTGTCTTCAAAGGAATTACACTAATGAAGTT
>NZ_JAPPTO010000068.1:0-2414 GCF_027587135.1 Vibrio sp. MM46 | reverse complement strand
ATCTTATATACATCTATAAAAACTCCGAATAATCATCAACAGAGAAAAATTCTATCCCCTGTACTTTCTGCTCAAGAAACATTTCCATAATGGACTTATGGTAAAATATTTTATCCTTCCAACCAGAATCCCTAAATATAAGTCTTTTTTCAACTTCTATGCTATCTATCAAATCATCATTTACAACCAACCTATTCATTCCAGAGATAAACTCTCCACCTTCAAATTCATCGTAAAAATCGAAGTCACTTTTATCTCTGTCAATTACGTTTATTTCATTGCAAAGCTGTAACATTTTATAAGCATGATTTCCATTATCGACAAGAGTTATGTCAACCCAGTTCACTCCAAATAAGTTATTGAAAGAAATACTCTCAAAAACATCACTCCTTATTACTAGTGAAGGAATTAAAAACACATCAGTAATCTTATAACCTTCTGTAGGAGCAAACCTTTTTACAAGCGGAATTGGCTGATTAGGATATGTAAATACGTTGGATGGAACCGAATCAGATAATTCATCCGGAAAATCATAAAGTGGTGTTTCAACAATTTCTCTAGCAAAGTAATAATCGCTCATTTTCCGACCTTTAAAGTTCTTTGTTTTATTTCATTATCTTGGTGATTCAGGATGCCGTGTGAAGTATTTTTCATGCGATGCTCACAACATCCTCTATTTTTACTTTTGTTTTCAGAGTCACCACCAGCACACCGACCTTACTTACAGGAGAATAGTCATGACCATAAGTAGAAATAGTGTATAAAAAGCTGTTAAGTTTAGCTAGAATAGCTTTCGATTTTTGATTCATATGTAATGTAAATTTTTCTTTGTTGCCTGGTTTACAATACACTTTCGATTTTGCATTCTGCTTAATTGAGTCTATGTCGGAGTATACAGCTTTTATGTATTTATAATCTAAACCTCGTAGGTATGTAGCAACATCATCTTTTACTTCAACACTGGGGTCCTTTCCCTTCCAAAATTTAGTTTTAACGCTCGTGAAATCTATTCCACCATTATGGTTAGAACGGTGAACGTGAGTAGACGCTTGGCAAGCAATATCAGGCTCAGAGGGAAACATCACTCCATTTTCCCAAGAGTTAATATCATACTCATATGCTTCCCTATATTTTTTCCATTGAGGGGCATCCAAATTCTTCGTAGTAATGATATGGTGCGCTTCTAGACCACATTGCTCACTCTCTACTCTGCTATCTGCCCACGGGTGTTCCTTAAAATTGGATCCATATCCATTGTTTTTCCGAATCTGGGCAGCTAACTTTGCACCTGACCCATTGATTAGGCTGTGATTAGGCTTTTTACGTATCTTAGTCATATCATTATCATCGTTTAATAAGCATCGCACTTTTCAGGTTTCTTCCCGCAAACTGGGCAATGAAACTCTTCGCTACCCTTTTTCTCATTCGCCTTTGCAGAGTTCTTTCCTGACTGAGCAGACTCACCTGTATTATGTTTTACTTTTGCTGGATAAGTTTTCTCGCCCTTACCTAAGATTCGAGCAAAAAGATCATCAAACTTGCCCATCGCTTCTTTTAGTTTGTCGGGTACCATCTTGTCGATGATTTTTACCTCATCCGCTAACTTCAAGAAATACGCACCAAGCTCATCTGCACCCATTCTGTTTGCGTATGAAGCCAACTCAGTTGCCACTTCAATACAAGGTTTTAAAACATCACTAACAATTTGGCTGGTTTGCTTGGCGTAATCCATCCAATCTAATGTACGCAAGAATTTTTCTGGATCGCCTTTACCCATGCCTCTTAAAACAGCTAACAAAGTATCTTTTGATGTCCCTTTGCCGCCTTTTAGCGCAACTTTACACGTACCTTTTACTGCACTACCAAATGTAGGAACACAGCCGACAAGGGTAAGTGAAAGCGCTAACCAGTTTTCGGGCTTATCACGCTCTTCTTCGCTCAACAAAGTCATAATGTTCGCTGATAAATCGCGCACGTCAGCGGCTTGGTCGACAACAGGGATCATCGTCAGCGCTGTATTGGCGATGATTTGCTCAACGGAAGCATCATCGTTGAAATCACCAAGAATCACGCCCCAAATCCAACTGGCAGCACCAGACATTCGCGTCCAAGTATTTTCCCAGAAGCTAACTTCACCTTTCTTTGTTTCTTCAATGATCAGTTGAGCGTTCGCACTCGGATTAAAGTTCGGATTGGTCTTAGTTGGCACATTCGGCATAAAGTCTCGGCTGTCCTCGCCGTACTCAATGGCAAACTCACCCGGAGCAATGCCACCGACCGAAGCCTTACCGCTGTTATCCAATGTTCCTTCAAATACGGCGTCAGATTGGTCGGTTAGAGTATAAGTTGCGCCTTGAACAGGTTCACCGTCTGAGTATGAGAGGTATAAGTCAACCGTATAGGTCCCTTCCTGC
>NZ_JAPPTO010000067.1:0-2449 GCF_027587135.1 Vibrio sp. MM46 | reverse complement strand
GTAAGCTGGCGGTAAACCCCATCTAATAATCCCACTCCAAATTCGATATGGTCATGGCTTCCAATGTCTTAAAAGGGAGCAGCAATGCCAAGACCTATCCGTACCAGAACTGATGAAGAGTGGGCGACAATGATTCGAACTCAGCGTGAAAGCGGATTGTCCGTCGCTAAGTTTTGTCGTCAGAACAACATTAACCAACAAGCCTTCTATCGGCATCGTAATCGCATTGAACTGAAACCCTTACAAGAAGACGTCGAAGAATTTGTTAAGGTCAATGCAAGTCAGGAAGCGTCACATGATGTCCCATCCCCCTCTATTGATAGAGCTTCATCCATTTCTTTGACGATTGGCCACATCAACATCAGTCTTTGTGACCGAACTTCACCTCTGTGGGTTGCGCAGCTTATTCGAGAGGTGAATGCGTGAAGACCTTCTCTGAATTTGACCAACTTTACCTCTACCCAGTACCTGTCGATTTTCGTAAATCTATCGATGGCTTAGCCTATCTGGTCGAGCAAACCATGACGCTTGACCCATTCCAGTCAGCGCTTTTCGTCTTCTGCAATAAGTCGAAGGACAAAGTGAAAGCGTTGTACTGGGATAGAACTGGCTTCGCATTATGGTATAAACGTTTAGACCGTGACCGATTCCGCTGGCCGACAAAAGGCACGAAAACATTGACGTTAGCTCCACATGAATTGGACGCATTACTCGCAGGATTTTCTTTATCTGGTCACCGTGCCGTGCTCGTTGAAAGCCTTATGGAATAAGGAGCAAAATCCAACAGAACCAACCAGTTAACAGTTGATTTCATGGTATAATCAATGCCATGAAAACGATGAATAACCCTCTCACTGAACAGTTAACATCTCAGCATACTCTTCACGAGCTAGAGATGATGAATGCTGCACTTGCTGCTGAGCGAGATGAATTTAAACATCGTTACTACCAAGTGCTTGAAGAGCTACGTTTAGCTCGACATCACCGTTTTGGCGCAAGCTCTGAGGTCGATACTGGTCAAGGTGAGCTTTTTAATATTGAAGACGAGCCCGTTGACGCTGAGTCAGCCACTGAACCTTCATCAGAAACAGGCAAAACCCGTCGTAAGCCCAAACGCCAACCCTTATCTAAAGACTTACCCAGAGTTGTCATTCGCCATGAGCCAGAGGAAACACGTTGTCCGGATTGTGGTGATGAACTCCATACCATTGGGGAAGACATCTCTGAGAAGTTGATTTTTATCCCTGCCAAGGTTGAAGTTGAGCAGCACGTTCGACCTAAGTGTGTCTGCCGTCATTGCGAGCAACAAGGTGAACCAACTGTTGTTCATCAAGCTTCTATGCCGGCAACGGTCTTCCCCAAAAGCTTTGCAACACCAAGTCTCGTTGCCCAGGTCATCGCCATGAAATTCCAATATGGCTTACCGTTAACTCGTATTGCGTCATTATTCGGCGATTGGGGTATTGATATCAGTCGTCGAACGCTGGTTGATTGGGGTGTTCAGGGCTCGGAGATTTTAGAGTGTGTTTGGGCACACCTTCAAAGTCATCTGCTCAAAGAAAGTGCTCTCAATGCAGACGAAACCCCCGTCAAAGTGGTGGGTAGTGACAAGAGCAAAACCTACATGTGGGTGTATTGCTCTGGTACTGATGGTCCAGAGTCTCCATTCTATAATGAAAACACTCACAATATTGTGCTGTACGACCATCAAATGTGCCGCTCTGGTCATCATGCATCCAACTTCCTTGATGGATATAAGGGGTATCTGCATGTTGATGGTTACAAAGGTTATCATGATACCGATGCGACTCTCGTGGGGTGCTGGGCTCACGCCCGCCGTAAATTTATCGATGCCCAGAAAGTGCAAGGTAATGACGAAGGTGGCGTTCGTGTTGCGTTAACTCACATCAAAAAACTTTATCGCACAGAAGCTTTGCTCAAAGAGCGTAATAGCTCAGTGACAGAGCGATACAATGAACGTCAAACTAGCTCAAAAGCGGAACTGAAGAAGTTTAAAAAGTGGTTGGATAAGACGGTACTTCGTATTCCAAAACAAAGTGCTTTAGGGAAGGCGGTCCATTACACATTAGGTCAGTGGGATAAACTGATGCGCTATATTGACGATGGCCGACTTACCATCGATAACAACAGAGGCGAACGAGCCATTCGTCCGTTTGTGGTTGGACGGAAGGCGTGGTTATTTACTAAAAGTGAGCGTGGTGCCCGTAGCAGCTGCATCTTGTATAGCTTAGTTGAGACCGCCAAAGCGAATGGCTTAGTGCCGGCAGAGTATCTGACCCATTGCTTTGAGCGACTGGCGGTCGAACCTGATAACTTAGAAGCACTGATGCCATGGAACATCAAGGCTTAAAATCTGCTAAGTAGCAAAAAACGGAAGGCTAATCACCTTCCGTTTTTTATTGCAATAGGGTGTTTACCGCCAGCTTAC
>NZ_JAPPTO010000066.1:0-2834 GCF_027587135.1 Vibrio sp. MM46 | reverse complement strand
GCAGAAAAGCCCGCAGAAGCACCTACACCTAAATCTACGTTTCCTTTCGCATTACCGTGCTCATCTTTCTCAAATGGGTTTAACTCAGCATCGACAGCCGCTTGCATTCCCCAGCGACCAAGTTGCGCCTCAGAACTCACCGCAAACATTGTATTGCCTTCATCGTCGCGCAAGAGTGTATCCGTCGATTTCCATTCAGCAATTTTTCCGCCGGGCGCCTGCCACTTCGCAAGATTGGCTTTAATATCAGGGCCAAGCTTTTTCTGCTCAAGGTCGCTTGTAATGTCATCAGCGATAGCTTTACCAAATTCTTTGATATTTCCCGTACGTAATGCTCGGTTTGCGTTGTTGGTATTAGAGGTATTTCGCCAACTATTACGAACGGTAGTTTCCTCTTGAAAGAATGCTTCTCGAACATAGGTGTAAACGCCGCGATTAATCGAGTACAACTCTCTAACCCCAGTATTTGTTACAATGCCATCCAATGCTCTCTCTTTTACCGCCATTTTTTTAGCATCAACAGGCTTGCCAGAAGAGCTCTCTTTGGTTGGTGGGACTTTGGCCATCTTTTCCCACGTCGCAAGCTCTTTCTTAAGGTTTGGTACGACTGTTGCAGTCAAACGCTCTTTTAGCTCAATGGCTGAGTCTTCAGAGCCAAACCAATTTGAGTATTCCTCAATGTAGCGGATACGCTTTTTCAACTCGGTTACTTTAGCGTTAGCCATTCGCTGGTTTTCTAAAGCTTTTTCTCTCTCAACCTTTTCTTTTCGAGACTGTTCTGCTTTGACACTTGCTGGATTCTTACGGCTGGGATCTGGCAATATGCCTGCGTATATCAGGTCGGCGCATAGGGCTTCTCGCTTTTGCGTATGCTTTTCCAACTCAGCCCATGTTTCTTTGCCCGTTGGAGCTTGATGGACTAGGTCACAGTAGCATTGAAATAACTTCGTCGTTTCTTCGATTTCCTTATCAAGCTTTTCAACCGATTCTTTCGTTAGGCAATAGAATCGGTTCGCTGATTCACCCGTGGCAAAAATGATATCTTCAATTTCCTTTGGCTCACACAAAGGCGCCGCGACAATTGTCCCTTTCTCTTTTGGACACATTTTGGCGATTGGCTCTACCGGAAACTCGACAGGGATAGGCTCTTCTTCTTCCTGACTAGGAAGGATTAAGGTATCGCCAACTTGGATTAAATCAGGATTTGGTTGGTACTTGGGGTTTAGTTCTAACAAGATGTTGAAGTTAACACTTTGTTCGATACCGATGCCAATAAGGGTGTCACCGGGTTTAATTACGTAGGTTTTGTTACTCATGAAACGCGTCCATTACCATTGCTGCGCAATGTTTTGCATTGTGCTCAGTTGTTCTTGCGAGAGTGTCCAAGGTTGAATTGACGTAGTAGCCTCACTAGCGTGGGATAAGTTAATACTTAGCCATTGTTTGCTATGCCAATGCAGAGATGAGAGTAAAGGAAACATTTGTCGTCGCTCCTCATCACTTAATGCTGCCATTAAAGGTACTAGAGTTCTGGGCTCATAAAATCGAAACAATGCTTCTCCTTGATTGCGCGACACAAAGAGACGCTGACGCAATGAGGCTGCAACCTCCGAAGAAGAGTGAGATGGCGAACTCCAAACCAAACAACCACAAGGTGTCTGGCTCATCTTAGCTACGCATGCCTGAAGTGCCTCTTCTGATGACCCGATAGAAACTAAGACAGGCCCCTCATTGAGGTGTGATAGGCGAGTACCAGCCATCAACGGGATAACCTCGAATGACTCAAGATGCGCCTCCAATTTCTTTTTCCATTCAGGCCAAAGAAGAGGTTCGATAATCGCGTACGCTTGTTGATTCGTAATTAGGTTCGGTTGGGCATTACCTTGAATTCGCCAGTTTGGATTTAGCTGTGTATTTGACATGTTTTACCGCTCCCACAATCACACAGTTCTTGCATTAAGCCACCGTCTTCAACAAAACCTTTATAAGCGGCCGGAGACATAACAGGTGGTGTTTTCTTCGCTATAGATAATCCTTTAGGACGCCTTGTAGAAACGCTGCTGTTGCCGTTTGCCGCGCCGCCCGGATTGATGTCTACTTTTCCACCCGTTGCGGTGACACTACTCGCACCATCAATCGTAATGGAGGTACCGTTTAAATGGATGTTGCCGCTGCTCTTTAGCACTAAGCTGGATGCGCCAACGAAGAGCTTGATTTCATCCGCTGAGACCACCGCGGTTTCGCCATCAGAGCGGATAGAGGTATTGCCGTTGACTTCGACACTGAGGTTATTGCCAATGCTATGTGTATCGTCAGCCCCCACATCAATAGAGCGCGATGCCATGATTACCGTGTTTTGGTCTTGCCCTACATCCAGAGAATCGTCTTTACCAATCAAAGTTTGACGATTTTCGTCGATGTACAAATCTCGGTTGTTGGCTATTTTCTCGGATTCATTCGCGTTGTAAGTAACGTGAACATCTTCCTCAACTTGCTCCATAAAGGTTTGCTTAGTGATGGAGGTTTTATGCCCATCAATCACTTCTTTACGGTCGCCTAAGATATTATTTTCTTGGTTGTTGCCGACTTTTAACTCTTCATCATTACCGATATCTCGGTAACGGTTATTGAGCACTTTGGTCTTCATGTCTTTTTGAGCACGGAAGTGAACCTCTTCTTGGTCATTCTCATCCTCAAAATACATTTCGTTGTAACCTTCAGCCTTATGGCTTTGGGTTCTGAACACGGTGCGCGTTTTGTTTTCTGGTAATGGGTATGGTGGCGTGTGTAAACCGTTGTACACCGCGCCCGTCACTAACGGGCGGTCTGGGTCG
>NZ_JAPPTO010000065.1:0-2877 GCF_027587135.1 Vibrio sp. MM46 | reverse complement strand
ACTCTCAGACTGAGAGGCAATTTGAAAGACGTTGCTCTGGCGACCTCTTTCAAATTGCGGTAGCACCTCGTCCTTAACGGATTTGTATATAAAATTTTAGCCGCTACCGCAATTTACCTCTTGGACGCTTTAAATGCTCACTGACCCAATATGGGTTGTGCTCTTGAAAACAGCACAGAAAACCTTCTGTTCACAGTAAAACTGTGAGTGATGCCAACACTTCAAAAATAAACCGTTATCCCTCTGGGCGTCAGCCTTGTAAGCGCATTTATCGCGCAGTCTATTGGCAGTAGGCTGAAAAAGAGCAAGCAGCCCAACCAAAGCACCCATGCCCCATCCAAGGCCAGTGAGCATTTAAAGCGTCCACTTAATATTTCAATACACCGCCGACACCAACAACGAAGCGGTGACTCTCTCATCAACCAAGGAATAATGTTATGAACACACGAACTCAACGCACTTTGGCTTTTACTCTCGGACTAGCCGTCTCTGCGATTTTAGTAACGCAACCTGCTTTGGCTGCCGATATTTTCGCTAGTGGTAAACAAGCCATGAAAGATACCGCGGGCAAAGGCTCTTCGGTAGAAACCGCCATGCTCGGCACTGGACTTGTCGGTGCGGTTGTCACAGGGTTAATGACTCGCAACTGGTTTGCAGCACTTGGCGGTTTTGCTGGCGGCTCTATTTTATGGAACGTTGGTGCGCCTTTAGTTGGACTTGGGTAAGCAGTGATGGAAGACCCTCATCAGTTTTTCTCTATCCCTAAGCACATGAACAAAGGACGCCGATGGCTCGGCTTCCCGGTCGATGAGATTGCGCCTGCTTTCTTTATTTTTGGTCTCGTTTTCTGGCTTAAACACGAAATGATAGGGCTGGCGTTATCAATGGCTTGGTTCGGTGGACTGCGCTACATCAAAGCGCAATACGGCGACAACATCATCATCTTGTCCCTGTATTGGTGGGGCGCTTCCTTTGTCAGTCCTACTTTCTTTAAACGCACTCCGCCGGCTTGCCGACGCTATTGGATTTTCTAAGGAGCCAACCTCTTATGGACCCGTATGTAAAACGGGATAGGTTAGCCATCAAAAGCCTGCTCAACTTCTTATTGGTTGCAGGCTTTCTTGCTATGCTTATCACCAACCTGGTATTGGGTTACACCAGTTATCAAGCCCTAACCCATCAAAGTCGAACTCTCATTCCTCCGACCGTTTCAAAAGCGTTTACTGTCTCCGATGGTGCCGTCGATGAACCTTACCTTGAGCAGATGGCGGATTATTTTCTCTACCTAAAACTCAACGTGACCCCTGCCAACGTCGCACGCCAGTTTGGACAACTCCTTGAGTATGTTGATGAGCAAAGCTGGCATAGTGTGCAACCTAAGCTACTTCGTGAAGCAACGGTGATTAAAAAAGACAACATCAGCAGTCAATTTTCTGTTGAATCTATCCGCATTTCGCTCGAAACCCTCCAAGTGCAGCTCTACGGCAAACTGCAAAAGTACGTAGGACAGCGCGCTTTAGAGCCAGAAATGAAATGGTATCAGGTCAGCTTTAGCTATGAGCATTGCGTGATAGGTTTACTCTCCATTGAAGAAGTCGAGGTCAATACCGATGAATCTTTATGAGCAATCATTAACTCCACAGCAGCGATGGCGCTATCATTTTATCTCTATCGTCTTGCTGCTGGCGTTTTTTATCGCCCCCTTTGCCATGGCGCAGAACGCATCTAAAGTCAGTTATGAGTTTGCCGAAGGTGACACGATACCCTTGGCACTCTCTTCAATTAACATCAACCGCTTAGTGGTCAAAAATGACCGCATCATCTCTATTGTTTGTCCAAAAGGGTTTTGTACCTCAGCAGGCAACCAAAAAGACGCCTCTGGCTCTATCACCTTAAAAATCAACATTGCTTTGCCCTTTACTGCGCACCTGACCACAGAAAAGGGACGCTTGTTTGCCCTATTTATCACCCCAAAAGCCACCCCGGCGTTAGTAACCGAGTTTGTCTGGTCTGAAAGTTACAAAGAGCAGCAAAGTCCGATAGAGCTTGCTGCAGATTATCCCGCCGCCATGACAGCTCTGACTAAAGCCATGATGCGTTTTGTCCATGATGGCTCACCCATTGCCGGCTTTAAACGTCATGACGTTGACCCCAAAACGCTGCCAAAGGATGAAAGTAAACTTGCCATCATTCCTCAAACCGTCTTTGTTGGCAGCGATTACTCTGGCGTGATTTACCAGCTCAAAAATCAAGGAAGCAGCGAGATGCCTCTCACAACTGCGCAATTTTACAGCTATTCCGCTCGTTCAGCCGCGCTTGAGGCTTACCACTTAGCCCCTGGACAAACCACAACGCTCTATCTCATCACTGGAGGAGGTGCAGCCCATGTTCGATAAACAAAGAGACGCTTTGGATGGGTTTAAGAAACGGTTTTTCAAAGACACTGACGGCGACTTTGAGCAAGGGGGAGAAGTCAATGCAGCCACACAAAAGCGTAACCGCAACATCACGTTTGTGGCGCTAACCGTCATTGGTGTGATTGCCTTCGCGGTTTGGCGATTCACCTTGCCTTCCGAGCCAGAGCAAACCCAAAACGAAGCGGTAGGATTTGGCGCTATTGTTACTGACGACTTTACCGATAAGGACAACCAATCCGCCCTCACCTTTCAGCAAGATAAAATTAACCAGCTCGAGCAAAGCCTGACCAAGTTTGAAGGCACGCTCAATCGCATTGGTGAAAGTTTAAAATCTGAAATGGATAACCTCAAAACCACCACAAAGCGCAATCAAGAGTCGCAGCTCGCCGGACTAGAGCAGCAGATGCAACAAAAGCTTGATGAAGTGGACGCGCTCAAAGCTGAACTTGAGGCGCAGCTT
>NZ_JAPPTO010000064.1:0-2978 GCF_027587135.1 Vibrio sp. MM46 | reverse complement strand
TCGCCAGAAAAAGCTAGCAATCAAAATCATGTTTCTGAGCTTAAAATTTAGTAGCTGTTTGCTTGGTACACCGATTAATCGTAGATCATCAGAGCTTAGTTCTAGCTGTTTTAAGTCCAAAGTTTTGTACCTGCCCTAGCGGTTGTTTTGTTCTTTGGTGCTTACAGAGTAGGGCAATCGAGAGTCTGTTTTTGGTTGCAACTCCGCTCGGTGAGTTTGCCGGTACAAAAGCCGATTTACTCGCTGAAGTGACGTTTTCTCTGGTGTGGTAAGTTCCACGTGGTTTCAGTGACTTCGTTGAAATTCCGCACTGTGATATTAGCTTTCCAAAAGCGCCTTTTGGTGTTGTCAGTTCGTTTTCTGCGGCGTTGTTTGTTCTAAGTGGTTTCATTGAATAGCCGCTTTGAGACTACGCCTGACTAAAGTGCATCAATGCACATAAAGTTTGTTGTTCGCAGAGTTTAGTTTGGCTTAAAATTGTCGCTCGGTGCCTCGCGACTAACAAACTGTTTAAGAGTGATTCGCAACGCGTGGCATTTTTGCTATGCGTTGCGTTTTGTGTTTAAGGTGGTATGCGGCGGCATCGGTGTTGCGTTGCTCACACCTTAACAGGGCGTTATGTTAAAGGAGAAATTCAAGCGTCATGAGATTTAATTATCGTTCTAAAAAAGATAATGAAGATGCCTTGTGGCAACTTGAGGTTGCTAAACTATATATTGACTATGCTAAATACTGTTCTACTTTATTTTCCAGTTTTTTGGCAGGACAAGTTACTCTCCTGGGAACAGTATTTTCGGAACTAAAGTCTAGAGAGTTCGCTGTTTATGCTATTCTCCTGATGGTTTTTGCAGTTATTAGCGCCTACTCTATTGCTGAGACGGAGTTAAGGAGATTAAGGGGGCAGGAAATTGACCGTGATGTTCCAAGATATGTAATTCTAAGAAAACGTTTTCCGAATCATACTTCAGTTCAAACAGGTAAGTCATTTTTAACGGGAGTTTTGGTAGTATCGTCTATTAGTTGCTACTTGTATTTTCTTTATTTAGGTAACGTGGTCAAACTACCACTTTAACATAACAAAGCGTTTAAGACAGATTCGCAACGCTCGGCATTATTAGTTTGAATCAAGTATAGTGTTTACGGTGGCATGGTTAGGTTTCATGGTTGCGTTGCTCACTACTTAACGCGGCGTTATGTGCTTTAGAGGTAAAGATGAAGAAATACAGTGCGTTTTTTGTACTTACATCATTGTTTGTAGCTGTTCCTATTATTTCATGGCTTAACAGGTTTTATAATAGTGATATCTCGTCAAACTCTGGTAAATGGGCTGATTTCGGTAGCTTTATGGGGGGGACAATCTCACCTATATTGGCATTTGTTAGTTTTGTTGCTGTGTTGTTCACAATCAAACAGCAGAAAGATAAAAATGATCTTGAGAAAGAGCTAATAGATTCTCAGGGATATTGTGCAAATGCTATTAAATGTCTAGAGAGAGCCTATGCCTTCCTATCCCATGATGATTCCGTAACGGTTCCGGTAAAAGATCGTTTGGTTTGGTTGACCACTGCACGCTTGATTTTACAATCCAAAAAGTTAGCAAGTGCCATAAGCCCAAAAGCAGTTAGCTCGTTGGCACTGTATGAATCTGAAAGGGAGTTCTGGAGTCATCGTTTTTATAAGCTAATTGATTATACAGGGATAGAATCATTTTCGAGGGATAAAGACTACTTCGCCAAGGCAAGTCAAATTATAGGCGAGGAAATCGAAGAGCGCTCAATAAAAGTTATTTATGACTTTGCTTTATCATTTGATGGGGAAAAAGACCCAATAAATGACGTCGTAGAGTACTCTCGTGATGAACTTACTAAATTTAATAGTAGCCAAAAAGGCTTGAAAGAGTACCTCGAACAGAAAATAGCAAAACGAGAAAGACGCACATAACAAACTGTTTAAGAGTGATTCGCAACGCGTGGCATTTTTATTATGCGTTGCGTTTAGTGTTTGAGGTGGTATGCGGAAGCTTCGGTATTGCGTTGCTCACACCTTAACAGGGCATTATATCACAAGGCTTAATAAGCATACAATGAAGGAAAATAAGTTGGAACAATTACAAAAAGAAGTTAGTCGATATTTTAGACTATATGGTGAGTTCTGCAAAAGACCTAATGAAGAAGTTGTCAATGATCTTGTTTCTTCAGCTTTTAGAGCTAACGAACGATTGAAAAAGGCTACTTTCAATAAAAGAACATTTGGTTTAGATGTTGATTTTTTCATTTTACGGGCGTTGCGTAATCATTTTACTCATGCAGGTGAAATTGATTCTGATTTAAAAGGGTTTAATTCTGAGTTAGTAGAAAAATTAACTCCAGAATTAAATCTAGTATGCTTAGTTCCAAAGGGGATATTGAACGTTGCTATCAATAAATCAGAAAACTTTGACTTGGCTAAAAAAGTAAATTCACAATTACAAAACTTAAGTGGCTATATTGATATTCATCCATTTATTTTTAATTTTTCAGTGAAGTTATTTGAGGAGGCATTTAGGTTAAAATTAGATGTTGATGGGGATAGTTATAAGGATATTAAACGTGCTTATAAGGTGGAGAAAATTTACGAGATTGATCATTTTATAAAGTCAGACGGGATTGATATCTCATTATTAGACTCAAGCTTTGTGGATAATTTAATACCTCTTGAAGAATTCGTTGCAAAGAAAGCTATTGTGGATGAGCATCGTGATTTGGTAGGAATGCATTTTGGTGGAAAAGAGGTAACGGCTGATGTATTTGATACAGATGAAATAATCAAACAATTAATTTTAAAAACAAAGACACTTGATGGTGCTCCTATTTCAATTTACGCTGAGTTATTAAGTGCCTTTGATTCATGGGCTCAATCTCCAACTTCTACGCGTTTAAAAAGCTTACTAGAATTGAATGATTCGTATATTAATGAAACTATCCAGAATAATCTCGATT
>NZ_JAPPTO010000063.1:0-3011 GCF_027587135.1 Vibrio sp. MM46 | reverse complement strand
TTGAGTCCGGCAAAATCGAGTCTGCATCATGTATAAAAATTGCAGACAACTTTGGTGACTTGTTCATCAACTCGAAACTCCTTCGGGTTGTATGGTTAAGTGACTAAGCGTACACGGTGGATGCCTTGGCAGTCAGAGGCGATGAAGGACGTATTAACTTGCGATAAGCCCAGATTAGGTAGTAAAAACCATTTGAGTCTGGGATTTCCGAATGGGGAAACCCACTAGCATAAGCTAGTATCGCTGCGTGAATACATAGCGCAGCGAGGCGAACCGGGGGAACTGAAACATCTAAGTACCCCGAGGAAAAGAAATCAACCGAGATTCCGAAAGTAGCGGCGAGCGAAATTGGACTAGCCCTTAAGCTTTTTATGCGTCAGGTGAAACTTCTGGAAAGTTGTGCGATACAGGGTGATAGCCCCGTAACCGGCAACGCATATAAAGTGAAATCGAGTAGGGCGGGACACGTGATATCCTGTCTGAATATGGGGGGACCATCCTCCAAGGCTAAATACTACTGACTGACCGATAGTGAACCAGTACCGTGAGGGAAAGGCGAAAAGAACCCCTGTGAGGGGAGTGAAATAGAACCTGAAACCGTGTACGTACAAGCAGTAGGAGCACCTTCGTGGTGTGACTGCGTACCTTTTGTATAATGGGTCAGCGACTTATATTCAGTGGCAAGGTTAACCATCTAGGGGAGCCGTAGGGAAACCGAGTCTTAACTGGGCGTTCAGTCTCTGGATATAGACCCGAAACCAGGTGATCTAGCCATGGGCAGGTTGAAGGTTGAGTAACATCAACTGGAGGACCGAACCGACTAATGTTGAAAAATTAGCGGATGACTTGTGGCTAGGGGTGAAAGGCCAATCAAACCTGGAGATAGCTGGTTCTCCCCGAAAGCTATTTAGGTAGCGCCTCGGACGAATACTACTGGGGGTAGAGCACTGTTAAGGCTAGGGGGTCATCCCGACTTACCAACCCTTTGCAAACTCCGAATACCAGTAAGTACTATCCGGGAGACACACGGCGGGTGCTAACGTCCGTCGTGGAGAGGGAAACAACCCAGACCGCCAGCTAAGGTCCCAAATTACTACTAAGTGGGAAACGATGTGGGAAGGCTCAGACAGCCAGGATGTTGGCTTAGAAGCAGCCATCATTTAAAGAAAGCGTAATAGCTCACTGGTCGAGTCGGCCTGCGCGGAAGATGTAACGGGGCTAAGTAGTAAACCGAAGCTGCGGCAATGCACTTTAGTGCATTGGGTAGGGGAGCGTTCTGTAAGCGGTTGAAGGTGTGTGGTAACGCATGCTGGACGTATCAGAAGTGCGAATGCTGACATGAGTAACGATAAAGGGGGTGAAAAACCTCCTCGCCGGAAGACCAAGGGTTCCTGTCCAACGTTAATCGGGGCAGGGTAAGTCGACCCCTAAGGCGAGGCCGAAAGGCGTAGTCGATGGGAAACGGGTTAATATTCCCGTACTTCTTACAATTGCGATGGGGGGACGGAGAAGGCTAGGTGGGCCTGGCGACGGTTGTCCAGGTTCAAGTGCGTAGGCTTAAGAGTTAGGTAAATCCGGCTCTTTTTAAGGCTGAGACACGACGTCGAGCTACTACGGTAGTGAAGTCATTGATGCCATGCTTCCAGGAAAAGCCTCTAAGCTTCAGATTGTAAGGAATCGTACCCCAAACCGACACAGGTGGTCGGGTAGAGAATACCAAGGCGCTTGAGAGAACTCGGGTGAAGGAACTAGGCAAAATGGTACCGTAACTTCGGGAGAAGGTACGCTCTCGACGGTGAAGTCCCTCGCGGATGGAGCTATTGAGAGTCGCAGATACCAGGTGGCTGCAACTGTTTATTAAAAACACAGCACTGTGCAAAATCGTAAGATGACGTATACGGTGTGACGCCTGCCCGGTGCCGGAAGGTTAATTGATGGGGTTAGACTTCGGTCGAAGCTCTTGATCGAAGCCCCGGTAAACGGCGGCCGTAACTATAACGGTCCTAAGGTAGCGAAATTCCTTGTCGGGTAAGTTCCGACCTGCACGAATGGCGTAATGATGGCCACGCTGTCTCCACCCGAGACTCAGTGAAATTGAAATCGCTGTGAAGATGCAGTGTACCCGCGGCTAGACGGAAAGACCCCGTGAACCTTTACTACAGCTTGGCACTGAACATTGACCCTACATGTGTAGGATAGGTGGGAGGCTTTGAAGCACAGTCGCTAGATTGTGTGGAGCCGTCCTTGAAATACCACCCTTGTAGTGTTGATGTTCTAACGTTGACCCCTAATCGGGGTTGCGGACAGTGCCTGGTGGGTAGTTTGACTGGGGCGGTCTCCTCCCAAAGCGTAACGGAGGAGCACGAAGGTGGGCTAATCACGGTTGGACATCGTGAGGTTAGTGCAATGGCATAAGCCCGCTTGACTGCGAGAATGACGGTTCGAGCAGGTGCGAAAGCAGGTCATAGTGATCCGGTGGTTCTGAATGGAAGGGCCATCGCTCAACGGATAAAAGGTACTCCGGGGATAACAGGCTGATACCGCCCAAGAGTTCATATCGACGGCGGTGTTTGGCACCTCGATGTCGGCTCATCACATCCTGGGGCTGAAGTCGGTCCCAAGGGTATGGCTGTTCGCCATTTAAAGTGGTACGCGAGCTGGGTTTAGAACGTCGTGAGACAGTTCGGTCCCTATCTGCCGTGGGCGTTGGAAGATTGAAGGGGGCTGCTCCTAGTACGAGAGGACCGGAGTGGACGAACCTCTGGTGTTCGGGTTGTGTCGCCAGACGCATTGCCCGGTAGCTAAGTTCGGAATCGATAACCGCTGAAAGCATCTAAGCGGGAAGCGAGCCCTGAGATGAGTCTTCCCTGATACTTTAAGTATCCTAAAGGGTTGTTCGAGACTAGAACGTTGATAGGCAGGGTGTGTAAGCGTTGTGAGGCGTTGAGCTAACCTGTACTAATTGCCCGTGAGGCTTAACCATACAACACCCAAGGGGTTTTGATGGACTC
>NZ_JAPPTO010000062.1:0-3223 GCF_027587135.1 Vibrio sp. MM46 | reverse complement strand
CGGTCAGCTAAGTGACGATGCAACGGTTGCGGTGACGGTTAATCCAGTGAATGACGCCCCAGAATCTACGCCAACAACTGTGACTCTGAATGAAGATGCGCAGGGCGCAGATGTATTGCTTGATTGGGCATCTTTCGGTGTGACGGATGTGGATTCTGCAGACGCTTCACTATCGATTCAGATTACCTCGCTGCCGACTGACGGATTACTTGAGTACAAAGACGCTCAGGGTGATTGGCAGGCTGTTCAAGCAGATCAAGTTCTCGATAAGTCGCAGTTTGACGCTGACGGTGTGAGATTTACTCCGGAGACAAACGAGTCTGGTGATAGTAGCTTTGGTGGTACCAATGTTGGTGACCAATCTGGTCATTATGCTCAAATTGGATTTAAACCAACAGATGGTCAGAACGAAGGTCAAGAATCGACGCTAACCATTGATGTTACCCCTGATGCTGATGCGCCAACCTTGAGCACCGTAACGCCAGGCTTGTCGGTACCTCTGCAAGAGTTCAATGTTACGTCTTGGAACAACGTCGTAGTGGGTTCTGGTAATGGGCTAGGTGTCACAGGTCAGGTTCTTATCAATGCAATTGATGCTCTTGATTCTGCTAACGGTAATCAATCCACAACTTCGAATGTGCAAGATACGTCGTCTTATGCGACAGCTGCAAATGAAGCAGTACTTGTGACAGGATTGGTTTACCTAGAAGCGGGTACAAGCTACGACTTCACTGGTCGCGCGGACGATAGCCTTGCAATCACAGTTGGTGGGTCATTGGTCGATGAAGCTCGTTGGGGTAATGCTCAAGGTACAATTACGGGTGGTGCATTCGTACCTACTGTTTCTGGATTCTACCCGCTAGAGATTTACCATCACAATCAAAGTGGTCCGGGTAACTTCAACGTCGATGTTTCTATCAATGGTCAAGCGCCAGTTAACCTAAGCAATAGTAACTTGGTTGTGGTTAGTGATGTTAACGCGTTAGACGCGACTGATATCAGAACCTCTGCACTACAAGAAGTGAATGGTGTTGAAGTCTACGAGACCTACCAAGTAAACGAAGGTCCTCAAGATACTGCGATTCCTCTATCTGAAATTAGAGCAAATCTAAATGATACTGACGGCTCAGAATCGCTTGAAGTGACATTGAAAGGTATTCCTGTAGGCGCGGTGATCTCGGATGGCACTAACTCAATTACTATTGCTAGCGCGGATGCGGTAGATGTAACCGGATGGGCGCTAGACGGACTGACGGTGACTCCTCCTGCAGGTTCTCATGATGATTTCACTATCACGGTAACTGCGACAGCAACAGAAGAGTCTAATGGTGATACTGCTGACTCTACGGCGACGATCAATGTAGTTGTGCATGAAAACTTGCCAACGAATACAGCAAGTGATGTTGTTACAACAGACGAAGATCAGCAGTTACAAGGTAACGTCCTGCTGAATGATTCAGATGGCGATAACGTTCTACTGGTTGACCATATCACGGTTAACAACACTGATTATGCGGTTGGTCAGACGGTATCGCTGAGCAACGGCACGCTGGTTGTGAACCAAGATGGTAGTTACACGTTCGACCCAGTAAAAGATTGGTCAGGTGACGTACCGACAATTACGTACACGACAAATACTGGAGCGACAGAAACACTAGATATTGACGTCGTAGCGGTAGCAGATAAGCCAACAATCAGTATCTCTGTGGGTGATATGTTGAAAACCGACGCGGTTGAGTCTAATCACAGCTTGGTAACATCGGCAACAAACAATACTCTGGCTCAGAACCAAATCATCGCAGATGCAATTGGTTTAGATGGCGTTCAACAAAGAGTGAATCCGGTCGCGAATGTAGCCTTGGGTAGTAACAACGACACCTCTGATACTGATTCGTTATTTGTCGGTACAAATTACAACGACACCTTCTATGGTGGCGCTGGTGATGATGTCTTTGTTGGTGGTCGTCAAAATGACTCTTTCTATGGTGACGATGGAAGATCTACAACGCAATATGATGGTAAAGACACGGTTTACCTAACTGGTAACTTCAGTGACTACCAGTTTACGTTTAAGAACAACCATAGTGGCCAAGTTCCGTATTGGATCTTCCTAGACAAGCGTTCAATCGATTCAGAAAATGACAATACGGGCTTTGAGGACCGTGGTGATCACCTGTACGAAATCGAGCGCGTTGTCTTTGCGGATAAGGTGATTGAGATAAATAAAGATGGCACTTACGAGGTTCTACAAGATCGTTGGGTGCCGATTGAAGTGGATGTTGACTTAGCTGACACTGATGGCAGCGAGTCATTAGCTCAAACAGTCCTTGTTGATGGTCTACCTGATGGTGTTGAGTTGTACGTCAATGGTCAAGCCGTTGCGGAAGAGCCAAGCGGTGGCTATATCGTGAACCTCGATGCTCAAGGCCAAGCTAACTTTGATGTAAAAGTACCATACGATTTTGAAGGTAGCCTGGACTTCCCATTAAGTGTCACTGCAACATCAGTTGAGTCATCAAACAATGACCAAGCGACTGAGACCGAATCGGCTCGAGTTTCAGTTCGCGATTACGAATACGTTACCGGTACGCACGGTGATAACGACATTACCGGTACAGCTGATGATGATATTATTGTTGGTGATGTCCAAGGTCTGCAGATTGTTGAGGGCGAGGATTACAACATTGCCTTTGTTCTAGATACTTCAGGCAGTATGGGTTATGACGTAGGTAAAGCAGAGACTGAGATTCAAACGGTACTTGATACCTTGATCAGCAGTGCTACCGGTTCTCATTCGGGTAAAGTGAATGTCTTGCTAACAACGTTTGCAACGAATGATAAGTTGCTGTTGGAAGTTGATTTGAGTGACCCAGACGCTTCAACGAAAATCGCGACTGCATTTGCAAACAATAGAGACAATGGCAGTGGTAACACAAACTATGAAGCTGCATTTGATTCAGTGCTAGATTGGTTTGCAGGTAAAGATAGTGATGCAAATAACGTCACATACTTTATCTCTGATGGTACGCCGAACCAAGCTGATCACAATAGCGCTTATGATTTGGCTTCGATGACTAATGTGGTGATTGGTGCTGAAAATGGCAAAATTATTACTTTGGGAGACGTGTTACCAAGCGATTATCAACGTGGTGATGTCGTGACTTACAATAACCAAACGGTTATCGCTAGCAACACAGAGGTTTATTCTTTGTCGACTGGCGAC
>NZ_JAPPTO010000061.1:0-4570 GCF_027587135.1 Vibrio sp. MM46 | reverse complement strand
TTTCTACACTCTCTATGTACCAAAGATGACCTATAGATAGCTCCCCCAATTTAATCGAACAAACATAGTTACCGTCAGTATCAAGCTTATTAGGTAGTCTCATCTCGAAGTCTAGGGAAGCGAACTCAAAAGATTTCCTTTCAGAGTAGCCATAATTGGAGCTGATAGAACCAGCGTATTCTCGTATAAAGTTTTCACGAAAGAGGTCAAAACAACTAGGTTCCATTTCAAATAGACTTATCACTTTACCCTCCTAAATCCTTGGAGTTGATTAAAAACATAACGCCCCGTTAAGGTGCGAGGCATTCACCTAACTTAAAATAGACACCGTAATCACACGGCTAAAATAAAGCAAAAATGCCAAGCGTGCCGAGTCACTCTTAAACGGTTTGTTATACCTCGGTTGCAAACCTAGTTCTTACGGATTGGGCAATAAGAAATCCGCTCATTACTACCCCCAAATAAGCAACTGCTTCGTAGAGTCCAGCTAAGACAAACAGACCAACTACGAATAGAACATAAACCCCACTAGCTATATTAAGTGTCATCCTGTATGTACGGGAGTGATCAAACAAACTGATAATCAAGACCACAAAAGGAAAAGTTATTGCAAAGATCATTGCAGCTAAAGCATAAAGAATCGGATGAGGGGAAACGCTTACCCACTGAATAGTGTCAAGAAAATGAGCAGAAATAGCTAACCCTACCAACGCTCCAATAATGCCTAACCCCATAACAACAGTAGCCTCAACTACTCTAACCGTAAATCGCATAAACAACTTGGTCTTGTCGCTTAGGTCAACGGGTCTTGTTCCTAACCTTGTTACTATTGCGACGAATACGAGTGCTGATAACATAAATAATGCAAAAGTTACTACAGACAATGGTCCTGTGGCTGCTGCCATCGTGTCGTCAGACAAAGGTTCAGAGAAGCCCCAAATAGACCCAATGAAAAGGTTTACAAAAAAACCATAAATTCCAAAAATGAGTAGAGCAACCCCTCCAGATTTAGCTCCAAACTTTGTCAAATACTCCACTTTAAAAAGTTCTCCTTATCGATAGAGGTATAACGCCCTGTTAAGGTGTGAGCAACGCAATACCGAAGCTGCCGCAGACCACCTTAAACACTAAACGCAACGCATAGTAAAAATGCCACGCGTTGCGAATCACTCTTAAACAGTTTGTTATATTTGATATTCAAAATCCTCATCAGTTATCATGGACTGTCCAACTCCGCTTGATAGTATTGATGAAAATTTAGAGTATGACGTGAAGCTTTGGTCGATGGCTATTCCTTCGTGATCTTTATTGTTTGAGTCCGTAAAATTGTAAAATCTACCAATTATCAAGCCAGAGCTTGCGTAGAGTAATTCACCAGCAACTTTTATCACTTGATCTTTTTTATTCTTTATTTCACCTTCTGCACTTTTTATGTTTTCTTCAAAAGACAGATTCACTATTGAATCAAAATCTTGTTGAATCAAGCAATTTATCACACGGTCATCAAAGCCTAGGAAAATAAAATCACCATCAATTTCTAAAAAATCACCCGTACAGTTTTCGATGCCTTCAACTGTATAGTTCTTCTTTTTTTTCTTTAGAGAAACTGGATAAGTAAATTCTTTCCCAGACATAGTCTCAAGTGGTTTCAACGAAAATATAGAAATATTATCAACCAGTTCGATAGTTTTTATTCTCGCATAGAGTGATGTGAGCAAATGCGAACTAGATATAACTCTTAATAAACTCAGATAATAGTTCAATCTAGTCAAAACCTTAAACTTATATGGTTCATATTCAAACTTTATGGGTTCAGGATCTAAAACTGTAGCTTCAGGTTTAGTCGCTTTATCTTGATAGAATGAGGTAACAACACCATAAAGGTAACTAGTATTTTTCTCAGCTCTTTGTGCAGTCTTCTTCTCGAGAATTGAACTAACCATGTTACTTTTCGAAACGCCTTTGAATGTACCTTTAGATTCAACTTGCAAAAATTGATTACCATCACTTGCAATTTGGAAGTCTAATGTCTTAACAATGTTGGTTTCCGGTATTTTCACCCAGTCAGCATGAGTCAGGTTATGAGTTTTACTAATGACAGCTAAAGAAACTCCGATTCCAACTCCTTCAGATATTGATCGTGGAAATGCACTTTCATCTGCTTCTTGGTGTGCGCATAGAAATTCTGACTCTCTATCAATATAATCATTGAACATCCCCCAACGGCTATCGACTTTTAATTTTAAATCATTGAATGTCTTAAACCCTATACGAGACTCGCTTTGCTCACCAAATAAGAAGTAAACAAGAAAGTCAGCTCCGAGATAAAAATCTCCTTTAGTTAGGTTCTCTAAAGTATCACTCTTAGGATACTTTTTTAATAGCTGTCGGTGCTCTTCATCGTGAATATTTACTGTTACTTTCATATTTCCCTCTAAAAATATAACGCCCTGTTAAGGTGTGAGCAACGCAATACCAATGCCGCCGCATACCACCTTAAACACAAAACGCAACGCATAGTAAAAATGCCACGCGTTGCGAATCACTCTTAAACAGTTTGTTAGGCTAATTATTTTCTGCGAACTTATGTTTAACTAACATACTCTTACCGTTTTCTAAAACCTTGCGACCTTCTACCAAATATTCAATTTTTGTGGTTTCATCTCTTTCGAATGCGGTTACGGTAACAACACCGTTGTTAAACTCGACATTATCGACCCCACCACATGCATTCAGCGCAGGACTAAAAGAAGCCTCTCCTTCAGATAGTTTCACAATCGACAAAACCTCTGCACACCCTCTGCCACCAGTAACGCCACGTAAAACAATATAATTGGAGTCATCAGACATACCTAGTAGCTGACCATCAACTTCCAGAAACTCACTATTACCTAACGACTTACCGTTGAGTTTATATGATTGGTAGTACAAGCCATCAGCTTCAATTTGAAAATCGCCAAAAGAAGTGGTGATAACATTTTGAGCATTTACTGAACAAGCTACAACTAACGTTGTTAACGTTAAAATTTTATTTTTCATTATTTTCCTCATTATTATTTTATTAGCCTAACGCCTTGCTAAGGTGTGAGTAACGCAATACAAAAGCTACCGCACAGCGCCTTAATCACCATAAGCCACCGCAAAGTAAAAATGCCACGCGTTACGAATCACTCTTAAGCAATTTGTTAGTACATGCGCTACTTCTATTTATGCGCTCCAAGATATTGAAAAATGGCATGATATGAAAGGCTTTGAACACTGAAGTGAGACGGGCAGCTACAAAACTTAAAATCGATAGAGAGACGAGAGTTGGCTAGAAGAAAAACGCACTGAACTGCCCTACTTTCATTGGCTTCAAATTAGAAAAGGATTCTTTCCTCGTACTTCAACAGCCACACCCAAAATAATCAAGGTTCTCTCAAAAGCCACCACGAAAATGAAGAAGCGCCAAAGAAATAGGCTAAGAGTTAGAAACCGTAAACGGTGAAATCAAAGCGAACACTTCACATATAGTGCCACCGGAAAGAACGTGAAAAGCACTAACTGAAAGGTGTAAAGACGAGCGCCAAAACAGATAAACACCAAAGCTTATGACCTTTAATGCCAAACCCGTACTAACGCCCTGTTAAGGTGTGAGCAACGCCATACCGAAGCTCCTGCATGCCACCTTAAATACAAAACGCAACGCATAGTAAAAATGCCACGCGTTGCGAATCACTCTTAAACAGATTGTTAGTTTTAAGATTCAGCGTTACACCTTATTCGCCTTTAGTTAGATCCTAGTTAACCCTCACAGTGTATGGTGTAGATAGGAGTCTCAGCGCTTACACGCAATAATGTGAATGAATCTGTAGATTCAATCGGTGATAGCATAAGTCTATTTTCTATGGCAGTTTTCACCCGTTCAGCTTCTTCTTGAGAGTCAACTTGAATTAGAAACTGTCCGTTCAAATCCTCATCTAAAGGGTAAATAAAGAATACACCGTCTTCTGCATTAATGCCTAAAATCATTTTTCCGCTTTCCAATACGTGACCAAAGAAAAGTATGATATTAAGCACATAGTGGTTATGCAACTGAAAACTAACGCCCTGTTAAGGTGTGAGCAACGCAATACCGAAGCTCCCGCATACCACCTTAATCACTTAAACCAACGCATGGTAAAAATGCCACGCGTTGCGAATCACTCTTAAACAGTTTGTTAGAGCTCACTGCTCTTTAATCTGGGTAATATGGCTTTAAAACCATTTTAAGCTTATTGCATACGTCCACGTAATATTGATGTGATTCACTACTCCATGAACTCTTTAAACTCAGTATTTCTAGGAACAAGTCTTTACTGGCTAATTGGACTTCCTCTGGCTCAGATTCTAATTGTTCGAGGATTAGCTCGATTTTTGAGAAATGTCCTCCTTGTTCAACTGTAGATGTTACACAACTTAGCATTACTAATCTTTTATAAATATTTATCATATAAACCTCTGACGGCGAGTGAAGAACTCTAATGTATCAGAAAGTTAATTCTCACATTAATTACATAATAGTGATACAGAAGTAATGGTCATTTGAGCT
>NZ_JAPPTO010000060.1:0-4892 GCF_027587135.1 Vibrio sp. MM46 | reverse complement strand
ACAATGATCAATGCCCCGAATGGCTCTATGAGTTCATTGACGATGTCACATCATTAAACCGATTTTGCTATGGCAGTGTTTTATTTATCGATTCGAGCTTCAATCAGCTCGATTGAGAACACACCGTCCTTTCATTTTAAAAACACTCATCCGCTCAAAACATGCTGTTAGTGCTGATTGGTATTACCTAAGGAAAGAAAATGAAAAAACACATTGTTAATCCCTCATTTGAACAAGACGTCAACTGGTGTATAGAAGAATTAAAACGCCATTTTATCGATAGACCATACTGGGAGGAAACCACAACCGCGCATTTCACTCGTGGTAGCAACATCGATGAACAGTACTGGGAAATAGTCAATCAAATCGCGACAAAGCAAGTCACAGAAATATATCCAACTTTATTGTATTCAGAGGCTTACAGGGAGTTAAATCGCATGGTTTTTTTCTCGATCAACGTCATTATTAGTTCGTTAGACGATATAGATATTAAAGACAAGATAGATCCCAATGCACTAGAAGAAATACTAACAATCACACACCAAGAACTATCAGTAAGAGCACCCACATCGTTAGCTGGACATGATAAATCACTAGAAAAGATACAAAACTGTCTCAATGTTTTTTGTTCTGCAACCGATACGCCACCCACTGATTTTGTGCATTATTCAGACAAAATGAATACATTGCGGCTAAAAGAGCTGCAATAACATTACTCACGACATCGACTCCATCCCCCTGCCGCTAGCCAAAACTCATTTCTCTGATATACTCCTATCGCACCCAAAACTTATCAACTAAACAGGTATTACCTTCCTGATCGCACTAAGATGAATGGCCATTCTGCTTAGTGTTTTTCGTTGATTCTCTCTGTTTTGGGTGCACCTTTTTGGCTCGCGGTATTTTCATAAGGAAAATACGCATGCTCTCTATCAGCCCACTCAAATCTGCTTCTGGCGCTGCCAAATACTACCTAAGCGAAGAAAACCCCAAAGACCTACCTGACGTCTCTTTAGAGAAAGACGCCAGCGATAACTACTACCTCAAAGAAAAAGACCAGGGAGAAAATACGTTCTGGTATGGCAAGCTTGCAGAAGAAGCCGGACTGCTAAGCAAAGCCGTCGAACAGGAGACATTAGAGTCCGTGTTATCTGGCAACCTTGGGGATGAAACCATCAAGGGGAAAAGAGACGATCATAAATGCGGCTTAGATCTGACTTTATCCGTATCAAAAGGCTTCTCCATTGCCGCATTAGGCGGTGGTGATATGCGCTTACTTGGCATACTCAAGGACGCCGTTAAGTTTGTCGCCGATGAAATTGAAAAAGACACCGCACAAGTCACGTCAACCAATAAAGAAGGTGAACGTGAATACATCAATACCGGTAACATGATTTTTGCAGCCATTGGTCATAAGACCAGCCGTGAAAACGACATGCAGCTTCATTACCACTTATTAGCGCCAAACATGACACGAGACCAGGAAGGGCAACTGCGCTCACTCGCTTCAACCATCAAGCAAAAAGGCGGCGTCATCAATGGTACAAGCGAGCGCATCTATAACTTCCAAAAATATTACACAGCACTATTTCACAGTAAGATAGCACACGACGTTGAAAGAATTGGCTATCAAACCCATGGACTAGGCAATGGACAGATAGACATATCTGGTATACCACAACCACTCATCGAAAACTCTTCCACTCGAACGCAGCAAATCAACCAACAAGCCTTAAACTTTGGAGACACACAAGCAGCAAGGGATATGGCAGCCCTCGATACCCGTAAAAGTAAAACCTACCTGAGCAACGGTGAGCTCACCACAAAGTGGCAACAGCAAATCAAAGAGATGGGGTATAAGCCCGAAGAGTTGGTAAAGAATGCACAACAATTCACTAAACAAGAATTTCAGCCAGCCTTAATCGCTCAAGAAGCCCTGTCGCGTGCTATTTCTCATCTTGAACAAAACAATACAGCCCTTCGCTTGGAAAAAATCGTTGAATTAGCGGTTTCTGATTTTACCAAAGGTGATATTCAAGCCAACGCCATTGACGTAAAAAACCTCGCAGATGAATGGATAAAAGAAGGGACGCTTATCCCACTGGCAGAGAAAGGGCAATACACCACCAAAGGCTTAATTGATAACGAGAAAGCACTTATCGACAGCACACAAGGACGGGCGCATCACATGCGCACCCACGTGGCACCCAAAATCCTAGACAAGCTGGCTATCCCAGAAAGTCAGCAACGTATGCTTACCGACCTTTACCACTCCACCAAACAGTTCCACGTGGTAAATGTGCACGGCTCATCACAAAGCATTGCGCAGCAGCTGCTTAACGTGGGAAACCACAGTGGTAAACGGGTCCAGTTCGTCTCACAAAGCACAAAAGCCAAAGCAGAAGGGATGGAGAGCCTACAAAGGCAAAGCAAAACGCTTGGGGTGTGGATAGCCAATGTTTTTTCACCAGAGCAGCGCCACACCACCTATAGCTTGCTGCAAAGTGACACCCCGCTGACCAATAAAGACGTCTTGCTCATCGATGACGCTAACAAGATGAGCGCTAATGAACTGTTAGCCCTGACCGACAAAGCCAAACAGTCCAACAGCAAAGTCGTCATGTTAAACCGTGTCTCTAGCCGTCAAGGATTTAAAGCCAACAATGCTATCTCGCTGTATCAAAAAGGCAATGTAGAGAGCCATACTTGGGTAAGCAGTAAACCTATCGAAACAGACGTAAAACTGAATGAGAATGACACCGATAGGATAGCCCGGGTGTACGCCGACTTACCAGACAAAGCCAACACCCAAGTGATTGCCACTTCCAGTGTCGAGCAGCGGCGGTTAACCGAAGCCATTCGGGATAGACTCAAAAACACCGGTACGCTTTCTCGCCATGAAATCACGCTATTCACTCAAGTCCCCCACTACCTCTCTAAAGCGCAGCAGCCGCTTGTTCAGCACTACAAACCAGGCATGACACTCACCCATTGGGATGACGGCAAACCTCAAAGTTTTGTCATTGCCAGTATCGATAAAGAGAAAAACACCATGCTTACACTGACCAAAAACAAGGGTGATAAGGTCATATTTGACCCATCCTCTCGGGATTTTAAAGCCATGAAGATGCAAATCAGCAAACCACAGAGTTTGAACATTGCCAAAGGCGAGCGCCTTAGTACGTTAGGCAAACACTTCCCTTCTGGTTTAGAGGCAAATCAACGTTACCTCGTCACTGATATAAACAACGATAATATTACTCTTGAGGGAAACGGTAAAACGCAGCGTCTAAGCTTAGAAAGCTTAAAAGACGCACCACTGCAATACGACTACGTTCATGGCGCCAACCATATCGAGAAAAAAGAACACACCCTACTCTCAGCAAAAGCCTTCACTCTGTCAAAACCACTGATAAATGACCTTACTGAAAAAACAGGGCGTCTTGATATCTTCACCGACAAGCCCGACAAAGCCCAAAGCGCACTGGAAAAAGAGCAGGTCTCCCCGTCAGCGATTGAGCGTGTATTGCAGACACAAAACATCAACGACCGTTACCTAAACGACACCACCCAAGCTTTGTTAAAGCAAGATGTCAGTCAGGCACTATCAGCACTGGCAAAAGCACAAAGCGCCCCACTAATCGAGAAAGCGATCAGCTTTGCCCTAAACCACCTCTCAGAGCGAGAAGCCGCCTTTAGCCAAAAAGCGTTAGTGGTCGAAGCGGTTCGTTACGCTTTTGAAGAAGCCGGTGGCTCTATCACCAAAGAGCAGATTGAAACCGAACTGGGAAAACGCAGCGATACCCTATCTGCGGAATACAGCGACGGGACACGCTGGACAACACAAGCGGCGCTAGAGACGGAAAAGCGTATATTGCAAAACATCGATGATGGCAAAGGTCAACATCAGCCCTTTGCTACCTCTAGGCAGGTGCAAGCTTTTCTCGACACCAAACCTCGCTTAACCCAAGGACAAAAGGACGCCATTACCCTTATCTCAACCACTAAAGACAGCTTTGTTGCCATTCAAGGTTTAGCCGGCACAGGTAAGTCCACCATGCTTGAGTCCAACATTGAACTTATCCAGTTAGTTAAAGAAGCCAGCCAACTGCCTGAGCAAAACGTGATTGGGCTTGCGCCCACTCACGCCGCCGTTTCAGAGCTCGAAAGTAAGGGGGTAAAAGCGCAAACTCTGGAAAGCTTATTATCTGACATCAGACAAGGAAACCGCAGTGCCAGCGACTATCAACACACCTTGTTCTTTCTCGATGAAAGCTCCATGGTCAGCAACAAGCAAGCCGATGAGTTCACCAAACTGGTCAATGACAGTCAGTCCAAGACCGCCCTCCTTGGCGATAAAGAGCAGCTACTGTCCCTGAGTGCTGGTAAGCCGTTTGAACTGGCTATGAGTCAAGGACGCATCGATACCGCTTACATGACCGATATCATCCGTCAGCAAAACGACACCTTACTTAATGCCGCGCAAAACACCATTGATAAACAGCCACTCAGCGCCCTGGATAAGCTCCAACAGCAAGCCCCTGACAGTCAAGGCAACCGTCAGCATGTCATCTCTACGCTGGATGAGAACGACAAGGATAGACGCAGAGCGCAACTCACAGCGACAGAGAAGCTGCCCTTTATGGTTGCCAAAGACTATCTAGAGCGCACCCCTGAGACGCGAGAGAATACGCTTATCATCGCTTACACCAACAAGGAGCGTGACACGATAACCGAATACATCCGGGTCGGATTAATGAAAAACCGAGAAATAGGCAAAGAGAACGTCATCACAACTCGGCTACGCTCTATCGGTGCCACTGGGGAAGAGCTCACCACCATGATGCCCTACCAAAAAGGCTTGGTACTGAGTACCAAGCCCGGTGAGTACG
>NZ_JAPPTO010000006.1:0-247394 GCF_027587135.1 Vibrio sp. MM46 | reverse complement strand
AGTCTAACCAGTGCGGAGCGGTAGTTCAGTTGGTTAGAATACCGGCCTGTCACGCCGGGGGTCGCGGGTTCGAGTCCCGTCCGCTCCGCCACTTATTCGAGAGTCGTCTCATTAAACACGAATTACAGGGGTGTAGCTCCAATTGGCAGAGCAGCGGATTCCAAATCCGCGTGTTGGGAGTTCGAATCTCTCCACCCCTGCCATATTTAAGGCTCTAGCAGAAATGCTAGAGCCTTTTTCGTATATGAAGGAAAGAGTACCAGTCTAGCTGGAAGAGTAGCAGATTCCCCTAATGTTCAAATAGTGCGTGTTGGGAGCTGAGCCGCCAGCCCACTTGGTAGCAAGTCATATCGAATTTCCGGAGTGCCGGTCCAATCTACCCCTACCACCTTGTAAAGCCTCAGCGGAAATACTGGGGCTTTTTGCGTTTTTGTCTTTTCAGACTAACTCTGAGTGCTTGCTCGATAATTTACTCGAATCTGTTAGTTACCGACCTAGTTCTTCTGGGATCTTCTAAGTCTTCAACAGAAGTCCTGAAGCTTCTCCGCATCTTCGTTATTTAAAGTGAGTGTTGCCAGAAGCTAACGTGATAAGAGGTCGACTTCCTGTTATTATCGGCGCTAAATTCTAATAATTAGGAAGCAAGTCTATGCCACATCTTCGATTTAGAGCGGTCGAGCCACAAGCGGTTCAAGCGCTATCAACCCCACTTACTGACGAACTACAGCCTCTTATGGACTGCCCTCGCGAAGATTTTACGTTCGAATATATCTACAGTACATTTTTCAGCGAAGGTGAAGTAAGTGCTGCTTATCCTTTTGTTGAGGTTTTATGGTTCGATCGCGGTCAAGAAACGCAGAACAAGGTTGCAAAAGCAATAACTCAACAAGTACGTGGTATTGTGGGTGAAGATATCGATGTTGCGGTAATTTTCTCTGCACTCTCTCCTAAAGGCTACTATGATAATGGTGACCACTATTAAGGAATGAGCGTGATGAAGCTGAGTCTTTCTTTTTGTTTAAGTTTTCTATTCTCAGCTTCTCTTTATGCAACTCCGTGGGAGCAGGTCTCTGGTCCCACAAATAACACTTCTTCCTCTATCGGCAGTTATGCCAATGGCTGTCTAGACGGCGCATCTCCACTTCCTTTGGATGGTATTGGTTACCAAGTGCTACGTAGCAAAACGAAGCGTTACTATGGGCACCCACATACGATCAGTTTCATTCAAGAACTAGCAAAAAAAATGAATCAAGATTTAAGCACAACGTTGTTGGTTGGTGACTTGTCATTGGCTCGTGGCGGGCGTTTCTCTTCTGGACATTCTAGTCATCAAACAGGTTTAGATATCGATATCTGGTTGCGTCTAGCCGATGAACCTTTGTCGTACAATGAGCTCCAGCTGCCTAAACCAATGAGCGTAGTTGATCTTAAAAAATATAAGATTTTGGAAAACCGTTGGGAAACTCGACACTTTGAACTGATTCGTAGCGCAGCGCAAAGTGAGGATGTAGCTCGTATTTTTGTTCACCCGGTGATAAAAGAGCAACTTTGTAAGCAGGAAGGGGAAAAAGACAGAGGGTGGTTACGCAAAGTTCGCCCTTGGTGGGGGCATCATTATCACTTCCACGTTAGATTAAACTGTCCGGAGTCGAGTGCTAACTGCATCAACCAGGCTCCTCCTCCAGTGGGTGATGGTTGTGGAGCTGAACTTGCGAGTTGGCAACCTAAAGCTACGCCACCTCCCGTGGCTAAAAAGACAGTCAAAACTACGCCCAAGCCTAAGAAGAAAAAGATAATGCCGGCACAATGTCTGCCATTGATTACTAAGAAGTAAAGGGTAATTCCTTCCTATCAAGCTGCGATTAAACCTACTAGGTATCTCCATTATGAAACTGGAGAAAGATCATTCTTTTGTCTACAGTGAATAATACCAGTATAAAAACTAACCTAATTAGTTTTGGTGGCATATTACAGAAATCTAAATTAAACAAAGGGTTATGTGGTTTTTCTTGTAGTTATAACTCTGGTTTTACAAAGATCTTTTCGTCGCGATTCTCTGGTTTCTTAGCAATATGTCTGTTGGTTGGTGAAAGACAAATGGCAACGCAGACAAGTGTATTGAGGTGGGTATGGAGACTTTCCCCATCTAAGAGTTAATCAAGGACAAAACCATGACTATGATTTGTGCAAAAGAATTTGCAGAGTGGTTAAGACACAGATTTAGCAGTGAGAATAAGGGAGTCTATCTGACTCGAGAGGATGTTAATCACCTGACAGGACGTCAGCGTCTTGACCCAGGATTTGTTAATGATGTGCATTACGAACTAATGCAATATGGGATGGCTTTCGTTACGGATACGAGTCGAGAGAATTTCTATTTGATACCTGTCTCACAAGCTGAAAATTGGCGTGAAAGGCTAGAGTATCATTTCGAGAAAGAGCTCTTCTGCAACATTATTCCTATCGAGAAATCAGGTTAAAAAAAGGTTCAACTTTGAGCGCAAAGTTGAACCTCTTTCAATTACGCTAGCCCTTGAATAATCACGAACTTCTCTAGCAATTGCTCTTCAGTCTCGACATGATTTGGGTCGGTAATAATGCACTTCGTAATTGGACACACCGACTGACATGTTGGTTTTTCATAGTGACCTTTACACTCTGTACATAGAGCAGGGTCAATTTCGAAAATGCTGTCACCCATAGTAATTGCACCATTAGGGCACTCAGGGTCACACATGTCGCAGTTGATGCACTTATCGGTAATAAGTAGTGCCATGATTACTTACCAGTTGGGTTACGGGTATCCTGACCTGCATTTAAGTTACGCATCAACAGACCGTATTCCAGATCCATGTCTTCTGGAACCGGGATAAATACAAAGTGGCCGTTACCTTTTGCGTCTTCAATTGATTCTGACTTACGGTTTTCCATCGCTTCTAGCGTGAAGATTACGTTGCCTTTTGGCGTCATTAGCTCAAGGCTGTCACCAACGATGAACTTGTTCTTCACTTCAACTTCTGCCATGTCACCGCGACGTTTTCCAGTGAATTCACCAACAAATTGTTGTGCGTCAGATACAGAGTAACCGTAATCGTAGTTCTGGTAGCTGTCGTGAGTGTGACGACGTAGGAAACCTTCTGTGTAGCCACGGTGAGCTAGGCTTTCTAGCGTACCCATTAGGCTCTCATCGAATGGACGACCAGCAACTGCGTCATCAATCGCTTTGCGGTAAACCTGAGCAGTACGTGCACAGTAGTAGAATGACTTGGTACGGCCCTCGATCTTCAATGAGTGAACACCCATCTTAGTTAGACGTTCTACGTGTTGGATTGCACGCAGGTCTTTCGAGTTCATGATGTAAGTACCGTGCTCGTCTTCGAACGCCGCCATTTTTTCTTCTGGACGGTGACTTTCAGAAAGCAATACCACTTCGTCAGTTGGTTTGCCGCGACCGATAGTGGTTTCTGGGCGTTCGTCTGCGACTTCGATTGCTTGAGCTTCGTTTGGATCGAACGCTTCAACAATTTGACCGGCGTCGTTTTCTTTACCTTCTTCGACTTTATATTCCCAACGGCATGCGTTAGTGCAAGTACCTTGGTTAGGGTCACGCTTGTTGATGTAACCGGACAGTAGGCAGCGACCAGAGTAAGCCATGCATAGAGCACCGTGAACGAAAACTTCTAATTCAGTTTCAGGACAATGCTCGCGAATTTCTTCGATTTCTTCTAGAGAAAGCTCACGAGAAACGATCACGCGCTCAACACCGTTAGCAGCCCAGAATTTCACTGTTGCCCAGTTTACTGCGTTCGCCTGTACAGACAGGTGAATTGGCATTTCTGGGAACGCTTCGCGAACCATCATGATGAGACCTGGATCAGACATGATAAGTGCGTCTGGACCCATTTCTACCACTGGTTTAAGGTCACGGATGAAAGTTTTAAGCTTAGAGTTGTGCGGTTGGATGTTGCATACCACGTAAAGCTTTTTGCCTAGGGCATGCGCTTCGTTGATACCGATTTGTAGGTTTTCGTGGTTGAACTCGTTGTTACGTACGCGAAGGCTGTAGCGAGGTTGACCAGCGTATACTGCATCTGCGCCGTAGGCGAATGCGTAACGCATGTTTTTAAGGCTACCTGCCGGAGATAGTAGCTCTGGTACGAATGCTTTCTCTGTTGTCATTGCTCAATTCTCTTAATATCTGATCACAAGTCAGGCCAATTCCACCTCATGGAAATGGGGCGCAAATTTTACGTCAAAATGTGACCTGTGACTAGGAGAATTATGTTTTAGATAAACAAACGCCCTCAAAAAAAGTGAGGGCGTTATGGTTAATCTTTGTACGAAATTAAGCGTTAGGGTTTGGCAGACCGCCCAATGCTTCGTATAGATTTGGTAGGAAAGCGCTGAACTCGCCACACATTAGAGAGAAGTCTGCGTCGAAGCGAGCAGCCTGATCTTCGCGTGGGATATCATCGTTTTGGTCTTTTAGTTCATCAGAGAACTTCAGACGTTTGATGCCAGAATCTTCTGCCATGATGAATTCGATACGATCTTGCCAGTTCAGTGCTAGCTTAGTCACCACTTTATCTGCAGCGATGTGGTTGCGGATTTCATCGGTTGTAAGCTCTTGCTTCTTACAACGAATCACGCCGCCTTCTTCTAGCACAGACTTAAGCTCTGCTTCGTCCATCATTGTGATGCCTTGTGGTGTATCACCAGTTTTTACCCATTCAGTTAGAGTTGTTTCGATCGCAACTTCTGGGATTGCTGGTACAACAGGCAGGCTACCCATTGTCTTACGTAGTAGTGCCAATACGTCTTCTGCTTTTTTGTAGCTGCTTGCATCAACAAGGATAAAGCCTTCTTTTGGCATAATCAGCACGTAAGTGTGGCTGCTACGGCTGAACGCACGTGGCAGGAGGTCCATTACGATGTCATCTTTCAGGTTGTCTTTCTCTTTCTTTTTAAGAGGACGACCTTCCTGTGCTTCCATTGCTTCTACTTTTGCATTTAGTGAGTCTTTGATCACTGAAGCCGGCAGCATTTTTTCTTCTTTCTTAGCGCAAATCAGAATGCGGTTTTCAGAAACGTGCGTCATCATGTCGCCATTTCTACCCATCGCGCTAACCCAGCCAAACTTTTGCTTATCTTGGCTTCCACAAGGGGTGAATCGGAACTCGGCTAGTTGAGTTTCCAGTTGATCGGCGTTGAAGTTAACCTCGCGGTTAACGCGGTATACCAGACAGTTTTTAAACCACATAAATCTTCTCTAGGCTTGATGACAAGGGACTAATCATAGGGAATTTTCCCGGCGTTGTCCTAATTGAATTGAAAAAGATCATGATGAATCTCAAAAGAAAGTTATATGAAAATTTGTTTTCAAAGGTCACAAAAGTGTCATAATTGGTAGTAATAATGCTTATGCATAGAGGGGCGCTTTGTCCTTTAAATTCATTAGCTCAACTAACATAAGGTTATTCAATTATGTCTAGAAGGATTCTGGTTGTTGAAGACGAAGCTCCGATTCGCGAAATGCTATGCTTCGTGCTTGAACAGAAAGGTTATCAAGCAGTAGAAGCAGAAGATTACGACTCTGCGGTAACCAAACTGGCTGAACCCTTCCCGGATTTAGTGCTACTAGACTGGATGCTACCAGGTGGCAGTGGTATTAACTTCATCAAACACATGAAGCGCGAAGAGTTAACTCGCAACATTCCCGTTGTGATGCTGACAGCTCGTGGTGAAGAAGAAGACAAAGTGCGCGGCTTAGAAGTTGGCGCGGATGACTACATCACCAAACCTTTCTCACCAAAAGAGTTGGTTGCTCGCCTTAAAGCCGTTATTCGCCGCGTAACACCGACTGCGCTCGAAGATGTGATTGATGTACAAGGTCTGAAGTTGGATCCTGTTTCTCACCGTGTGACCGCAAATGATGAAGCGGTTGATATGGGACCAACAGAGTTCAAAATGTTGCACTTCTTCATGACGCACCAAGAGCGTGTTTACAGCCGTGAACAACTACTAAACAATGTTTGGGGCACCAACGTGTATGTAGAAGACCGTACCGTTGATGTACATATTCGTCGTTTGCGTAAAGCGCTTGAGGCCGCAGGTCACGACAAACTCATCCAAACTGTTCGTGGCGCAGGATACCGTTTCTCGACGAAGGCATAACATCGCTAGCAGCTTATCAATACCATTTCTGGAGTAATGAGTGGTTGAAAGATTGACTTGGAAAAAGCTGGCCTGGGAGCTGGCTTTTTTTTACACCCCTTGGGTGATAATAGGTTGGATATTCGGTTATATGCCGTGGTTGCTTTTGGCGGCCACGGCTTTGCAGCTTGTATGGCATTTGCATAATCAGGTGCGCTTGTCGGCTTGGCTGTGGGATGAAAAGCGTCTTACGCCACCGTCAGGTAGTGGCAACTGGGAATCGTTATTCAACGGTTTATACCGATTGCAACAACGTCAGCGTCGTAAGCGTAAAGAGCTTACCAATTTGATTCGCCGTTTCCGTAATGGTGCTGAATCGCTGCCGGATGCGGTGGTGGTGTTTCGTGCTGAAGGTAACATCGTATGGTGTAACAAGCTCGCGCAACACCTTTTGGGTTTCCACTGGCCGGAAGATTCTGGGCAACCTATTTCTAACCTCATCCGTACTCCAGACTTTATTAAGTACATCAATAAGCAAGACTTCTCAGAGCCGCTAGAAATGCGCTCGCCATTGAACGTTGAACGTATGTTGGAACTGCGTATCGTGCCTTATACCGAAGGGGAGCACTTGATGGTGGTGCGTGATGTGAGCCAACTTAAACAGCTTGAAGGTATGCGTCGTAACTTCTTCGCCAACGTATCTCATGAACTTCGTACACCGATGACGGTACTGCAAGGCTACCTTGAGATGACGGAAGATCCAGACATGATTGTTGGTCCAATGTGGACGAAAGCGCATGGGGTGATGACAGAGCAGCTCAACCGCATGAACAGCTTGGTTAATCAGCTTCTGACGCTGTCTAAGATTGAAGCGGCACCAATGCATGAGTTGGAAGATGTGGTCAATGTCCCTAGCATGTTAGAAGTGCTAGAAAAGGAAGCGGTAAGCCTAAGTGGTGATGATCAACATCAGTTGAAGTTCGACGTGGATTCTAGTCTGCGCGTGCTCGGCGATGATGACCAACTGCGTAGTGCTATCTCTAACTTGGTGTACAACGCGGTGAAATACACCCCATCTGGTGCACACATCAACGTTCGTTGGTATCAAACCGCACAAGGCGCTTGTCTAGAGGTTGAAGACAGCGGTGATGGTATTGAACCACAACACTTACACCGATTGACGGAGCGTTTCTATCGCGTCGATAAAGCCCGCTCACGAGATACCGGCGGCAGTGGTCTTGGCTTAGCCATCGTGAAGCACGCGTTGAGCCACCATGACTCTCATCTCGAAATTTACAGTGAAGTTGGTGTCGGCAGTAAGTTCTCCTTCATCCTACCAAGTCGTTTGGTGGTGAAGTAATGAGTGTCGTATCCAAAGCAATTAAGAAAATCACTCTAGCCACGTTGATGCTTTCCAGCGTGGCTGTTGCACAAGATAAACCGCTGCCGAATTATCAAAAGACAACGGGTATTGCGGGCAACTTATTGTCAGTCGGTTCGGATACGCTAGCGGGCATGACCACGCTTTGGGTGGAAGAGTTTAAATCTATCTACCCGAATATTAATGCTCAGGTTCAGGCGTCTGGTTCATCGACTGCGCCTCCGGCGTTAACAGAACAAACTGCGCAATTCGGTCCAATGAGTCGCTCAATGCGTATGCGTGAGATCGAAGCATTTGAGCGGGTGCATGGTTACAAGCCAACGGCGCTTCGTGTTGCGATTGATGCGATTGGTATTTTTGTGCACCAAGATAATCCAATCAAAGGGCTTAATTTCCATCAGTTGGATGCGATGTTTTCCGCGACTTTACGCTGCGGCGAAAGTGAGTTCATTACCAACTGGCGTGAGTTAGGCATCAAAGCCGAGTGGGCGAAACGTAACTTGCAGCTGTTTGGGCGTAACTCGGTATCGGGTACGTACGGTTATTTTAAAAGTAATGCCTTGTGTGGCGGTGATTTTAAAACTCGTGTGAACGAGCAACCGGGATCGGCGTCAGTGGTGCAGTCTGTGGCATCAACGATCAGTGGTGTAGGTTATTCAGGCGTAGGCTATCGCGTGGCGGGTGTTCGTTTAGTCCCAATTGCGAAAGCAGGCACAGATTACGTTAGCCCTGTACGTGAAAATATCATCTCAGGTAAGTACCCACTATCACGCTACCTCTATGTATACGTGAATAAACATCCGGACTATCCGTTAAGCCCAATTGAAGCTGAATTCATTCGCTTTATGTTCTCAGCTCAAGGGCAAGCGCTAGTTGCGAAAGACGGTTATGTTCCCATTACTGCCGATTTCGCTGCAGAGGAATTAAAAAAGGTCGGTTTATAAGCCGACCTTTTTCTTTATCTCATTGAGTTCGTAGTTAGAAGTTCAATGTCCATCCTGCGCTTTCCCAGCGTTGCTGTTCTTCCTGCAAATCTGCATCGAGCAGTTTGTTATTCTCCAACCAATCTTCCTCTGCGCAGGTAAGTACCCACTTATCTTCTTCTATCGATAATGTCAGCTCTGGTAGCGGGTCATCATTGCGTTGACCGTTGACCACAATCGCTAGACGCAGAATCTTAATTAAGTTGATGATGTCACTCTCTTTGTAGAGGTTAAACTCTGGGAACTCATTCAACTTGAGGGATTTACGTTGGAAGCGAGCTAAAGTCGCCAATACCAATTGCTGCTCGCGGTTAAAGCCGGGTAAGTTGGAGTGCAGCAGAATGTAGAATGAGTGACGATGGAAACCGCGCAGACTGATACTCAAGCCGACTTCATGCAGCAAAGCCGCCCATTCCAGTAAATCAAACAACTCACTTTTCTTCTTGATACCTAGTTCAGAACGAACATTGCACAGCATCTCTCTTGCATGACCTTTTACGCGTGCAGCGTGTTCGATATCAACGCGATGTTGTTTTGCTAGGTTTTCTGTGGTGCGCATACGAATATCAGAACGAGCGAAGCGTTCTTCCATTTCGTAGAGCAGACCTTCACGCAATGCGCCATCCGAGAAGAACATCTGGTTGATTTTTAGTGATAGGAAGATGGCAGACAAAATAGCCACACCAGCGGCAAAGACTGGCTTACGCTCGTCGGTTAGACCAACTAGTTCAATATCATCAATGGACTCAAATTCGCACAATGTGTCGATGAGCTTACCCAAACGCTTATTGGTGATCAGCCCATCTTCATGACCCAATCCAATCAAGACTTCGCGAATCGCTTTAATAGTACCTGAAGAGCCGAGGGCAATATCCCAGCCTTTCTTGCGGTATTTTGCAGCAATGGACTCCACGCGTTGCTCTGCGGCGAGAATCGCTTTGCTGAAGTTCTTGCGCGACAGTTTGCCATTATTGAAGAACTGCTCGGTAAAACTCACACAGCCCATTTGCTTACTGTTGAGAAGCTCTGGCTCAAACTCTTGACCAATGATCATCTCGGTACTGCCGCCACCAATATCGACGACCAACTTGGAGTTAGATTCTGCTTGGGTGTGCGCGACGCCGAGATAGATGAGGCGAGCTTCTTCTTCGCCCGGAATGATTTCAATTGGGAAAGGCAGCACCTCTTTGGCTCGTTTGATAAAGAGGTGGGCGTTGTTGGCGCGCCTTAAAGTGTGGGTGGCTGCAATTCTTACGTTTGAAGCTTCAAAGCCTTGCAAGCGTTCTGCGAACATCGCGAGGCACTCAAGACCTCGCTCCATTGCAGCATGGCTTAGGTTAAGCTCTGAATCGAGTCCGGCAGCTAAGCGCACTCGCTGTTTATGGCGGCTGACTAATTGCAGGTCACTTCCAACAACTTTCGCCACCACCATATGGAAGCTGTTCGACCCAAGGTCAATGGCTGCAATATGGCGTACATCTTGTTCAAGTATTTGAGGCATCTGCTTTTTGTTTTCTTGTTTGCTTCTCTATATTTTTAAGATAGTCGTAGATGGCAACTTGTGAGCGAACTTTTTTACGATTACCTCGCGGTACGTAGCTGTTGCTCATCTCTTTATCTATCAAACGAGCCTTTACTGTATCGGTAAAGTGAATGTTAGTTATATCAATAATTCGCTGTTTCAAACGTGGATCACGAACCGGAGCGGCAACTTCAATACGATGATCGATATTTCGCGTCATCCAGTCCGCTGATGAGATATAAACCTGCGGGTCACCATCATTGTGAGTGATGACGACGCGAGGGTGCTCAAGGAATCGGTCAACAATACTGATGATGCGAATGTTCTCGCTCACGCCTTCAATACCCGGTACTAGTGAACACATACCGCGGATAATCATATTGATTTTCACCCCGGCATTGCTCGCACCATAAAGTTTATTGACGATGCCTTTGTCGACCAAGTTATTCACTTTGATCGTCAGTGCTGCTTTCTTGCCGGCTTTTGCGTTGGCAATCTCCCCGTCAATCAGACGGTAGAGTTGTTTACGCGAATTGCGTGGTGAAACGATGAGGTGATTAAACCTGACTGGACGGTATGGGTTCTCGATATAGCCAAAGACGTTACGAACCTCATTGGTAATTTCTTGATCTGCAGTTAGCAGTGCGAAGTCGGTGTAGATGCGTGCGGTTTTCTCGTGGAAGTTGCCTGTACCGATATGCGCATAACGTACTATTTCGCCTTCTTCGCGGCGGCTAATCAGGAGCAATTTTGAGTGAATTTTCAGACCTGGTGCACCAAAGATAACGTGCACGCCTGCATCGGTGAGAACCTTTGACCACTCGATATTGGCTTCTTCATCGAATCTGGCTTGCAGTTCCACCACCACTGTTACGCTTTTGCCATTGTGCACCGCATCGATCAGTGAGTTCATCAAGCGCGAATCTTTGGCAACGCGGTAAATGTTAATCTTGATCGCCAACACTTTAGGATCGAAGGAAGCTTGGCGAACCAGTTCAGAGATGTGATCAAAGGTGTGATAAGGGTAGTAAAGCAAAATGTCTTTGGCTTTGATCGCATCGAAACTGTTGGCATAGCCTTCGAAGTCGGCACACTTCATCGGTGGCATGGGTTTGTTTTCTAGGTACTCACGACCGACATTTGGGAAGCCAATGAAGTCCTTAAAGTTGTGGTAACGACCACCTGGAATCAAACTGTCGTAGTTGGATATTTGCAGTTTGCTGCACAAGAAATCGAGCATCTCTTGCGGCATTTCACGCTCGTAAACAAAGCGCACTGGCATGGCTGTTAAGCGTTGGTTCACCCCTTCAGACATTTGTTCGAGCAAGCTGTATTCGATCTCTAGGCGTAAATCGTATTCGGCATCGCGGGTCATCTTCATCGCGTAGCCATTTAGCTCGTCATAATCGAAGAAGCCTTTAAACAGCTCATCCAGACAGTAACGGATGATGTTGTCGAGCAGAATGATGGTCTTGCGACGTTTGCCTTTTTGCTCCGGAACCATAACGAAGCGGGGTAGGTGGTCAGTTGGGATTTCGAGTAAAGCGTATTGGGAATGATCGTCTTTGCGCAGATCGACGGTAATGTAGGCGTATTCGTCTTTTAGAAACTGCAACACATCGATGTCATCTTTAATCAAAAGCGGAGTGATGTGTGGCATGACTTCTTTGCGAAAGTACTTGGTGATCCAGCGCTTTTGGGGGTCATCTAACTGGTTTTCGTTAACCAAGAAAATGCGGCGCCGCGCCATTTCTCGGATCAAATCACCGTACAGTTCATCAAATTGTTCGTTTAGCCTCAATGCTTTGGTTTGCATCTTAGTTAACAAGTGCTTAGAGTTATCGCTTCCACCTCGTTCTTGGCTGATCAAGATCCGACGTTTTACGTCTGCAAAGCGAACCTTGTAGAACTCATCTAAGTTATTGGAAAAGATCCCCAGGAAGCGAATACGTTCGATTAGGGGGACGGTTTTATCAGCGGCTTCTTGTAATACTCTCTCGTTAAAAGACAACCAACTAAGTTCTTTTTCTATATAGAGTTTTTCTGCGCTCATAACCTTACCTAGCCTAAAATGAAGTAAATCCGCACTCATCTGTGGGATAAAAAAGATGAGCCTGAACATTATGAGGTTTACGTTACAGATTTATTTCATAACACGGTCTGCATAAGAGTTGTATTCTTTTCAGTTGTTTAATGTGATCTGTAATATAATTGTCATCTTAACGACATATTCTAGTTCTAAGTCAAAAAGGGTAGAGAGATCAATGGCACAAGCCGAGTTTTCATTGCAGGAAAAAGATAAAAAACGATTGATCAAAGATCGTTTGGTTCGATTTGCAGTGACATCCGGTGGTGTAGGCGTTCTTGCTGCTCTTGTGTTGATCTTTGTTTACCTTGCAATGGTGATCATCCCTCTGTTTTCTGATGCAGAGATCGAAACCAATTATGCCGCTCGTGCTACCCAAAGCGGGAAGCCACTCGCAATTTCCGTTGATGATTACTCTCAAATCGGTTTGGTGTTAACCCAATCCGGGGAAGTGCGTTTTCTTCCTCTCGATGATTCCAGCAAACCTGCGCTGTACACTCAGCAGATAGCCAACAACCCAGTGGCATTTTCTCAGTCTGCGCCGGGGTTAGGTTGGTATGGTTTGGTTGATGACCAAGGCAAAGCGCACATCTTCAAACCGGAATTCAACGCTACGCTGCGCGAAAACACTCGCCCACCAGAAGTAGTGCCGTTTCGAACTTCAATGGACATGCAACTGACAGATGCATCCGATCCAGTTAAGAAGTTTGTTTTTAGTGCTTCTACGCAAACGCCAACCCTTGTTTGGCAAACACAAAGTGGCGTAATAAAAGCGCGTTGGCAAGTTCCTCAACTATTAGATGCATCACCTGTTACCCATGATTACACCTTCTCTTCAGGTTTTGATGCGCCAGACCAAATGTTGCTGACGCCAGATGGCAATAACCTTTACTTGCGAAATGGTTCAGAGCTGATTGTCTTGGTGAAAGGTGACAACAAGTTCTCAGTGCGTGAAGTGATCGATCTGACGCAGGGTGATAAAAAGCACTCAGTGAGAACGATGGATTTGTTGGCTGGGGCGTATTCCCTGCTTGTTACGCATAACGATGGTCGTGTATCGCAGTGGTTTGATACGTTGCAGGGCGACCAGCGAACTTTGACTCACATTCGAGACTTTAAGTTAGCGTCTGAGCTGAAGTATTTACTTCCCGATTCACACCGCAAAGGTTTCTACAGCTTTTACACCAACGGTACGTTGCAAAGCCACTACACCACCAGTGAGAAGTTGGTGTTGTTTAAACGTGCCTACAAACAAGCGCCAGTGATGGCAGGAATGTCGAATAACGAGCGCTACTTGATCACATGGCAAAACGACGAATTGAATGTCGCGTTTGTTGATAACCCGTACCCAGAAGTCTCTCTGTCTTCTTTATGGCAAAAGGTTTGGTATGAAGGTTACCCAGAGCCTGAATTTGTGTGGCAATCCACCTCAGCCAGTGATGACTTCGAGGCGAAATTCAGCTTAGTGCCAATTGCGTTTGGTACCATCAAGGCGGCGATGTTCGCAATGCTGTTCTCGGTACCACTGGCTGTACTGGGCGCAATTTATACCGCTTACTTTATGTCACCACGTATGCGTCGCGTGGTGAAGCCATCAATCGAGTTAATGGAAGCTTTGCCTACCGTTATCATCGGTTTCCTTGCCGGACTTTGGTTCGCCCCGATTGTGGAAGACCATTTGATTACCGTTGTGGTGATGTTGTTTGTTCTGCCTCTGAGCACCATGGTGATGGGCGGTCTATGGGCGCTGATCCCACAACCGATACGTAACCGCCTGCCAAACGGGTGGCATGCTTTGGTCTTAATGCCTTTGCTTCTGCTGTTGATCGGTTTGGGTGTGTGGGTATCACCAATGCTTGAACAAGCCTTCTTTGGCGGGGACATGCGTTTGTTCCTGACTGACCATGGCATTGGCTTTGACCAACGCAACGCGCTGGTGGTTGGCTTGGCGATGGGCTTTGCGGTTATTCCAACGATTTTCACCATTGCCGAAGATGCGATTTTCTCTGTGCCGAAACACTTATCGGATGGTTCATTAGCACTTGGCGCGACGCCATGGCAAACCCTGATTTATGTGGTCCTGCTAACAGCCAGTCCGGGGATCTTCTCCGCAATCATGATGGGACTGGGGCGTGCTGTGGGCGAAACCATGATTGTATTAATGGCGACGGGTAATACGCCATTAATGGATTGGAACGTGCTAGAAGGCTTGCGTAGCTTGTCGGCGACCATTGCGGTTGAATTGCCAGAGTCGGAAGTAGGCAGTTCGCACTATCGATTGTTGTTCCTATCGGCATTAATTTTGTTTGTCTTCACTTTTGCGGTGAACGCCTTGGCGGAATGGGTTCGTCAAAGACTAAGAGATAAATATCGTGCGTTGTAATCAGTTAACGAAAGAGCGAGTAATAGCGTGTTAAATTGGATTCGTTCTGGCGCACCTTGGATTTGGTTAACCGGGGGAGCGGTAAGCATCAGTCTGCTTTCTGTCCTCGGCTTATTGCTATTGATTGGCTGGAAGGGATTAACTTACTTCTGGCCGGCGCCACTTTATCAATGGAATGTTGCTGCACTAACACCGGTGCAGGGCGAAGTGCTGCATGAAAACTCGATTCTGGTTGGTCAGGTATACGAGCGCAGCTTTGTGCCAAGAAGTTACCTACCAGAAGAAGCGGCGAATAAACTCGCGGATGACGAAGAGTTTGCGACGCGCCTAAACATCAAAATTGCCAACCGTGAATTGTACCCAGCGGACTTTATTTCTGTGTTGAGAATGCAGTTGGATGATCCAACTACGCTGGGCGAATGGGCAGTGATTGAACGCAGCAGCGGTGGCTACTTCTTCGGTAAGTTTGTTGCCTTCCAAGATGGTAACACGCGTTACGAAAACAACATTCAAAAGCTTTTGGATCAAAAACTCGATGATGCCGAAACCTTGCATCATGAAATCGATATGCTGGTGGATGACCAAGTAAAAGACTTGGGATGGCAGTTAGAGCAGCTTCGCTTAGATAAACGTAAGCACGAGCTTAACGACACCATCACTGAAGAGTTTTTAGCAAACAACAGCAAGCGTAAGGCAGAAATTGAAGCTGAGTTAGCCAAGCTAGACATGCAGCTTGATGGACTGCGTTTGGGCTTCTCTGATTATGCGCTGATTGTCGAAGATATGACTGGGACTCAAGTTTCGATTCCATTAGAAGACATTTTGGACTACTGGTATCCAAACCAAATGTCACTGCCTGAAAAAGTTGCCCATTGGGGGAAACAGGTTTGGAAGTTCTTATCCGAAGACCCTCGTGAATCGAACTCAGAAGGTGGTGTTTTCCCCGCGATTTTCGGTACGGTTTTCTTGGTTATCATCATGTCGATCATCGTGATGCCATTGGGTGTGGTTGCGGCGATTTATTTACATGAATACGCTAAGAACAATGCCCTAACTCGAGTGATCCGTATTGCGGTGATTAACCTTGCAGGTGTTCCTTCTATCGTTTACGGCGTATTTGGTTTGGGCTTTTTTGTTTATACCATTGGTGCCTCAATCGATAACCTGTTTTACGCCGAGCGATTACCTGCTCCAACCTTTGGTACGCCGGGCTTGTTGTGGTCTGCATTGACGCTAGCAGTCTTAACGCTACCTGTGGTGATTGTTACCACAGAAGAAGGTTTAACCCGTATTCCGAGCTCCGTTCGTCATGGTTCGTTAGCCTTGGGTGCAACACAGTTTGAGACCTTGTGGCGTGTGGTTTTGCCTATGGCAACCCCTGCGATAATAACTGGTTTGATTCTTGCGATTGCTCGCGCTGCGGGTGAGGTAGCACCATTGATGCTGGTGGGGGTCGTGAAATTAGCTTCGAGCTTGCCGGTGGATGGGCAATTCCCTTACGTGCATTTAGACAGAAAGTTTATGCACCTAGGCTTCCACATTTACGATGTCGGATTCCAGACCTCTAATATCGAAGCTGCGCGTCCGTTGGTTTACGCGACTTCCTTCTTACTCGTGACGGTTATTGTCGGACTAAACTTAACAGCAATCAGTATTCGTAATAATCTGCGAGAGAAATACCGAACTTTAGGACAAGATTAAGCATGTTTAACTTTGATAATACATTAGGTTATGAGCCGCCATTGGATGTGCACAACCTGACGGATGAACAAACGGCTATCTCGATTGAGAACCTTAATCTTTTCTATGGTCAGGCTCAGGCGCTGCACGACATTTCAATGCGTATTCCAAAGGGGCGCGTAACAGCATTCATCGGACCGTCCGGCTGTGGTAAATCCACATTGCTGCGCTGTATCAATCGAATGAACGATTTAGTCGAAGGTTGTAAGGTGACAGGAAAAGTACGTTTGCACGGTAAGAATGTGTATAACCCAAGTGTGGATGTTGCCACGCTGCGTCGCCGAGTAGGCATGGTATTCCAGCGCCCAAACCCATTCCCTAAGTCGATTTACGAAAACGTGGTTTACGGTCTTCGTTTACAAGGTGTGAAGAACAGTCGCATGTTGGACGATGCGGTCGAGCGTTCACTACGTTCTGCGGCATTGTGGGATGAAGTAAAAGACCGTTTACATGAAAACGCATTTGGACTTTCTGGTGGCCAGCAGCAGCGTTTGGTGATTGCACGCGCCGTTGCGATTGAGCCAGAAGTACTATTATTGGATGAACCGACATCGGCGTTGGATCCAATCTCAACTTTAACTATTGAAGAGCTTATCAACGAGCTCAAGACTCAATATACTGTGGTTATCGTTACCCATAACATGCAGCAAGCGGCGCGCGTCAGTGACCACACTGCGTTCATTCATATGGGTAAGTTGATTGAATACTCGGATGCGGATTCGATCTTCACCTCTCCAATGAAGAAACAAACCGAAGATTACATTACCGGTCGTTACGGTTAAGCCGCGACCTTTCAAGGATTAAAAGGAAAGCCATGCACTTTGGACGTCACATCTCAGGACAATTTAACGTAGAGCTAGAATCGATTCGTACCCATGTACTCACCATGGGAGGCTTGGTAGAACAGCAGTTGTCGTATGCTATTCAAGCCTTGCACAAGGAAGACATCGAACTGGCGCGTAAAGTTGTGCGTGATGATCACAAAGTTAATGCGATGGAAGTGTCGATTGATGACGCTTGTACTCGCATCATTGCTAAGCGTCAGCCTACAGCAAAAGACTTACGCTTGATCATGGCTATCATTAAGACCATCACAGATCTTGAGCGCATTGGTGATGTTGCAACACGTATTGCCTATGTGGCGATTGAAAGCCCATCATCGAAAGAGCGCCAATTCCAAGTCTCGTTAGAGCCTTTATGTCGTCAAGCAATCCAAATGTTACACCAAGTGCTTGATGCGTTTGCTCGTATGGATGTAGAAGCCGCAGCAGAAGTACACAAGCTTGATGATAAGTTGGATGCGGAATACGAAGCGGTGATTCGTCAGTTGATGACTTACATGATGGAAGACCCGAAAAACATTCCACATATTCTGCAAGTGATGTGGTCGGCGCGAGCCATTGAACGCGTGGGTGACCGTTGCCAAAATATCTGTGAATACATTATCTACTTCGTGAAAGGAAAAGATGTACGCCATCTAGGTGATCAAAGCATCGATGACGTACTGAAGTAAGTCTTAAAGGCGCAAACCAAAGCCTAGAGAAAAGTTAATGGCAGTGTCTGTGTAGGTGTGTGTTTTATCGTTCATGAAAACGTCTAAATCCGCACCTGCTCGAACTGATAATATTGGGTTAACTTGATATACGTAAGCGCCACCAATACTCAATCCGTTCGCATCTCTTCGTTCATTGCGATACGTTCCATCGTACTGCGCTAATCCTAAGCTCGCTTGAAATCCCATCTGTGGTTGATGACCAAATAAGTGTTGAAAGCCAATACGGTAGGCGTCAATGGTTTCATCATAATTACCGCTCTTATAAGTAATCTGAGAGTAATCAAAATACAGCGCATCAAAGCCCGCAATATCGGTCGCCCCCAATTGGATACCTGCCCCTCGAAATGAGCCAATCTTAACTTCTGGAGAGACATAAATACCTGAAGCTTGGACACTAATAGGAGCGAGAATAAGGGCAGCGAGAAAGAATTTGCGTTTCATAGAGTTACCTAAATAAAAGCCTTCCTTGGCTATGAACTTATTGAGTGCAGTTTTTACTTAAAGCTAATTTGAACACCAACGCCGCCAGCAACGTCAGATGAAGAATATTTGCCTGATGATTCATAGTGGAATGTGCCCGACAGGCTTACTTGATCACTTAGACCGTACGCACCACCAATCGCTACTGCTTCTTTACTACCAGAAAAACCCACACCGGCACCGATTGCCAGTTCACCATTGGTTGCATAAGGGCGAGCGTTGGTGACTGCGTGTAGACTTGCGCGAATACCGTCCATTTGTTCTGCTTGTTGGTTTAAGCGGTAGTCGTATTCTGCGGCTAAGCCTTCTAAGTGGTTCAGACGGTCATCCGTCGGATTATTTTCAATAGGGTTTGATGGCAGTTGCGGTGTTGGACGCTCAGGGACTTCAGGAATACCGTTGTCTGGTTCAGGAAGCGTTGGGTGCTCTGGTGCTGCTTCGATTGGTGGTGTTGGTGATTGATCTGGATGTGGACGATCTGGCACTCCAGGAACACCGTTATCAACTTCTGGTAGAACAGGTTGCTCTGGCACACCTTGAATTGGGTTGGTTGGAATGCCTGGGTGTGGACGATCCGGGATAACAGCTGCAATTGAGCTGAAAGAAGCAAGAAGGGTGCAAGCAGCGGTAAGCTTTACAATTTTTTTAGTCATGTCTGAACTCTCAATAAGTAAACGAGGGACAGCATCCTTACTGTAAGCAATCGCTTTTTGTCATTTCCCTTAAAAGCAGGGCTATCTTATTGAGAAGTATGATTTATGACTAAATGGCTATCGTTATCTCAGTGATAATCAAATCTTATCACCCTGTGATTTTAGACCTTGTTGAATAAGCTCTGTTAACCATTTTACTAGTGGGTTATTCCGGTTTCTCACATGCATATGAGCGTGAATAGACTTCATTTGTGGTTGACCATCAATCGTGACATCAACGGCTCTTAATCCCGGAAATTGCTCTACCGGAAGTAAATTGGAGTGAGGTAAATACATGTCGGTGTGTTTGACGACATCAAGTATTGCAGAGACCATTTCTGAGCGAAAGCCAATGCTGTGTTCAATGCCCATTTCGGTAAGAAGCTCAGATGCGTAACTGAACTTGTCGTTCCAACCTGGGGAAATCAAAGAAGCAATTGGGTATCCGCCAAGATCATGTGGCTCAACATGAGTCTTGGTGATTGGGTGATCTTCACGGACAAAAATACGCCCTTTCAAATCCAGTAGCTTCGGCGTGTAGATCTCTTTATTGGTCAGAAGTAACTCGTAATTTACTCCCATCAGTGTTTCACCTTTCAAGATCTCATCAACCGTGCTGTTCGACCAACTAACTAATTCAAGTTGAGCATTAGGTGCTAACGCTCTCATTTGTTCGAAGAGGAAACCGGGCAAGCAAGTCATTGTGATTGGTGCCAGTGCAATTCGAATTTTGTTGTCCACTTCGGCAGGATCAAACTGATGAGAGCGATTAACTGCGGCAGCTAAACCATCGAGATGGGGGGTAATATCATTGGCAAGAGATTCGGCGAACGGTGTCGGTTCAAGACCAGTTTTGACCTTCACAAACAGCTCATCATCAAAGTGATTACGTAGCTTTTGTAATGCCTGACTGATCGCTGGCTGAGAGACAAACAAGCGCTGTGATGCTTTACGCATGTTTCGCTCTTGCATCAAAACCATAAAGGTCTTGAGCAGATTCAGGTCAAGGGTGTGAAACAGGTCTTTCGCCATGGTACATCTCTAATATTTATCAGGAACGAAGGTTTGATCGTCGATAGGCGCACGGACATAACCTTCTTTATTCAACTCTGGCAGTTCAATCACCGGATGTTCGAGCTCTTCGTATTCTACTTGGCTGAGCAAGTGGCTGATACAATTCAAACGTGCTTTCTTTTTATCATCAGAAGGGACTACCCACCAAGGACAGTTTTTCGTATCTGTGTAGGCAAACATCTTATCTTTTGCCTCTGAATATTCTGCCCAGCGATTGCGTGATTCCAAATCCATTGGGCTGAACTTCCAGCGTTTAATCGGGGTGTTGATGCGTTCTAGAAAGCGCTTTTCTTGCTCTTCATCGGAGACCGAAAACCAGTACTTAATTAAGATGATGCCAGAGCGCTGAAGCATGCGTTCAAACTCCGGGCAAGAACGGAGAAACTCTTCATATTGATCTGGGGTACAAAAGCCCATGACTTTCTCTACGCCGGCACGGTTGTACCAACTGCGGTCAAACAGTACGATTTCTCCAGCAGCAGGCAGGTGTGCCACATAACGCTGGAAGTACCATTGTGTTTTTTCTTTCTCTGTTGGGGCGGGAAGGGCTGCGATACGGCAGACACGGGGGTTGAGTTTTTCAGTGATGCGTTTGATGGTGCCACCTTTGCCAGCGGCGTCACGTCCTTCAAAAAGTACCACGACTTTAAGCCCTTTGTGTTTGACCCACTCTTGGAGCTTAACCAACTCAATTTGCAGTTGTTCTAGTGCTTCTTCGTATTCCTTTTTCTTCAGTTTCGCCATGTTTCCTCCCGTCCTTAGTTATCAATATGTTAGCACTCAATAACCAAAGACGGGATTTGAAAGCTCTTAATTGAGAGCTGTTACCATGTTCGCGATAGCATCGGTGTTGGTGACTAGAATCGAAAAATCATCTATATCGGCAGCGCCCATTTTGCTTTGCTCGGCAATAAAGGTCATGTGACTTGGGCGAGTTGTCTTGCCAGATAAATGCACTTCAGTGACTTTGGCTTGTTCAACGATCTGACCAACATTGTCCGCATTCACACCGGCGCCCGCCATGATCGCAATGCGTCCTTGTGCTTGTTCAACTAAGGTTTTAAGCACATCGATACCTTGCGGTGCCGAAGGCGCAAGACCGGAGGTTAAAATACGTTCACAACCTAAGCTGATCACTTCTTCTAACGCTTTTTCAGCGTCGCGACACTGGTCAAAGGCACGATGGAAGGTCACGCCTAAGCCAAGCGCTTGAGCAAATTCACACAGCGCAGTTGCGTACGGCATATGAATGTTGCCGTCTTGAGTGAGCACGCCGAGTACGACACCATTCAAGCCTGCTTGTTTAGCGGCTTCAATATCCCAACGCATCATTTCGATTTCTTCCTCACTGTAGAAGAAGTCGCCTTGGCGAGGGCGAATCATCGCGTAAACCGGAATAGTAGAGCGTTTAGCGGCTTGCTGCATAAAGCCATAGCTTGGGGTTAAGCCACCCAAAGCAAGTGAAGAGCAGAGTTCGATGCGGGTTGCACCACCGGCAATCGCGTTGTGGAGAGATTCAATGTTATCAATACAGACTTCAAGTTGAGTGTTCACTAGGTTGTCCTGAATTATTGTAATTACAGCAAATACTAGCAGGACGAAAGGGGAGAATCTGTACTGAGACGGAGGGAAATAGAGGTAAACTTTTTGCGTAATGCTTGCCTCTTTTGCTTTTCAAAAATGCAGATAAAAAGAAAGCCCAGAGTGAATTCTGGGCTTTTTTATGACTTTACTTAGACTGATTGGCGTTTGCGGTTTTTCCGCTATAGCTTTTTGCTTTATATATACATCCAACCAACACGCCCGTTGAGCTTGGGCTATGTAGTCTATTACTTGCTTAGGTCGTCTGCGTGCTCAGATAGGAACGCTGCAACACCTTTTGGAGATGCGTCCATACCTGCTTTACCTTCTTCCCATTGTGCAGGACATACTTCGCCGTGCTTCTGGTGGAAGTTTAGTGCATCAACCATGCGTAGCATTTCGTCGATGTTACGACCTAGTGGTAGATCGTTAACTACTTGGTGACGTACAAGACCTTCTTCGTCGATTAGGAAAGAACCACGGAAAGCAACGCCTGCTTCTGGGTGCTCTACATCGTACGCTTTACAGATTTCGTGTTTAACGTCAGCAACTAGAGGGTATTTAACTTGACCGATACCGCCATCTTCGATAGCAGTGTTACGCCATGCGTTGTGAGAGAACTGAGAATCGATAGAAACACCGATTACTTCAACACCTTTAGCTTGGAAATCAGCTAGACGGTTGTCGAATGCGATTAGCTCAGATGGGCAAACGAAAGTGAAATCTAGTGGGTAGAAGAATACTACTGCTTTCTTACCTTTAGTGAATTCTGCAAAGTTGAAGTTTTCAACGATTTCGCCGTTACCTAGAACAGCTGCTGCAGTAAAGTCAGGGGCTTGACGACCTACTAGTACCATTTTTTTGCTCCTAAAAAATTTGGTTTGATCCAAACCTACATTCAGTTATTTAGGTTTGGTCCTTGTTTGTGCGAGACAAACTATAGTACAGATTGTAGTATTGAAAAAAGCGAAATAAATAGATTGAGTTCATCGAAAAAAGCGATAATAACGAAACTATTATCTCGATCACTGGAACAGCAATAGATACAAATAGAATTATGAATAAATGGCCTAGCTTGAAGCAGTTACACTATTTGGTCACTCTGCATGAAACTCGACATTTTAGTGATGCTGCTGAGCGTTGTTTTGTCAGTCAATCTACCTTAAGTAAAGGCATCCAAAACCTTGAAGAGTTGATTGGTTGCCCGCTTTATGAAAAGAAAGATAAAAAAAGCCCATTAGTTTTCACCCAAGCTGGTGAGATGGTGGTGCAACATGGTCGAGAACTGCTCGCTAAAGGGCAAGATCTTGTTGAACTGGGGCGTCTATGCCAAGGCGATGATATGGAAGGGCAGCTTAAAGTAGGCTGTATTCCGACCATTGCTCCGTTCTTATTGTGCGACCTTGTTCAGGAGGTGAACTACCGCTTCCCTCAATTAAACCTTCTATTAAGAGAAGACACGACGACTAACTTGCTGCAAGCACTTCGCCACGGTGAGTTGGACGTGTTGATTCTGGCTCTGCCTGTAGAGATAGAAGGAATGGAAAGCCGAGTAGTGGGACAAGACCCGTTCCGCATGGTGATCAGTGCCAATCAAGCGGATTCCGTTCCTGTGCCGATCCGTTATGCAGACTTGCCAGATGAATCCGTCTTCTTATTAGAGAAAGAGCACTGTCTTACAGAGCACGCGGTTTCAGCATGTAAGTTGACGGACAAAGAGAAGATCAACCCATTCACCGCAACCAGTCTTCATACATTGGTGCAAATGGTAGCGAATGGTCTGGGCACCACGTTTATTCCGCAAATGGCGATTGATCATGGTTTGCTACATAACCAGAACTTAGTGGTGATCGACCCTCCTGGTCAGCAAGCGTATCGCGATATTGGTTTGGTTTGGCGTCCGAGTTCGTCACGATCAAACACTTTCAATCAATTGGCAGAAGTCGTCTCTGAACTGCTTTAGCTATTAGTATTAGCCTGCTACTCCCGATCTAATATCAAAAAGCGCACTAGAAATAGTGCGCTTTTTAGCATTTTATTCTGTGCGTGAACTTTGACTTGTAAAATTTTACAGATGAACTTTCATGAAGCTTTCATAAAATAGTGAAATTTCACAATGTTAATTTTACACAACTGCCTGTGTAACGCGTTTAAGTCGCGTTTAATTTCCTCTTCCTAGCCCTTGTGAATACAAGGATTTTTCTCCTGCCTCACTATTCATACGCTTGTTTTAATTCAAAAATAACCTGTAAATTTAATGTAATTTAATTACGTAATAACTTACAAATTAAACTAAAAAATCAAACACTTGTTTGATACCGAATAAAACTTTGAATTTAACGTTTTGTTTACTTGAGGGGTTTCGCTTAAATCTTTGTTGGGTTAGCTTAATTAAAGGATTGTAAGACTTATGTCTAGATTGAAAAAGCAATTCAGGTTGCGCAATGTATAGACACAATGAAGCGAAGTGAACACCAAATCGAAGGATGTAATTTGTTGTTCATAACTTACAAATGTAGCTTTAGGCTGACTGCCCAAGATGGATAAAGCACGTTAAGGATGAATGATTATGCTTGCTCAGACAGAACAAAAAACACAACAACTAAAGCAAACCCAAGGCATGCTTGAGGTGAATGGAGTCGTTGCTCCTGAACATCAAGCAATTTTCCCTGTTGAAGCCCAAACCTTTTTATCTCTACTGTGTGAAAAATTTGCCGGACGTGTTGAACAGTTGCTGGAAGCACGAGAAGAGAAGCAAGCACGCATCGACGCTGGTGAACTGCCAGACTTTCTACCAGAGACACAAGACATTCGTGAAGGAAGTTGGAAGATCCTTGGAATCCCGCAAGATCTGCAAGATCGCCGAGTGGAGATTACAGGACCGACTGATCGCAAGATGGTGATTAACGCACTGAATGCGAATGTAAAAGTGTTCATGGCAGACTTCGAAGATTCGATGTCCCCTGCGTGGAGTAAAGTTCTGGATGGTCAAATCAACCTGCGCGACGCTGTTAATGGCACTATCAGCTACACCAACCCTGGCAATGGCAAACACTATCAGCTGGCAGAAGACCCAGCGGTGTTGATCTGCCGTGTTCGCGGACTGCATTTAAAAGAAAAACACGTAACGTGGCACGGTCAGATCATTCCAGGTGCGCTATTCGATTTCGCTCTGTACTTCTACAACAACTATAAAGCGCTACTGAAAAAGGGAAGCGGTCCTTACTTCTACATCCCGAAACTGCAATCGCATCATGAAGCGAAGTGGTGGAGCGAAGTGTTCCATTTCACCGAAGAGTATTTCGGTTTGGATACAGGTACCATCAAAGCGACAGTGCTGATTGAAACCTTACCAGCCGTATTCGAAATGGATGAGATTCTGTTCTCTCTGAAAGAGCACATCGTTGGGTTGAACTGCGGTCGCTGGGATTACATCTTTAGCTACATCAAAACACTGAAAAACCACCCAGATCGCGTACTTCCGGATCGCCAAGTAGTGACGATGGACAAGCCATTCCTCAACGCTTACTCAAGATTGTTGGTGCGTACCTGTCATAAACGTGGCGCATTTGCGATGGGCGGCATGGCAGCCTTTATTCCGGCTAAAGACCCACAAGAAAACCAAAAAGTGCTGGATAAGATCCACAACGATAAATCGCTAGAAGCTAACAACGGTCATGACGGTACTTGGGTTGCTCACCCGGGGTTGGCAGACACCGCAATGGAAGTGTTCAGTGCCACACTGGGGCAGCGCACCAACCAATTGGACGTGAGCCGCTCAGAAGACGCACCAATCACCGCCTCAGAGCTGCTTGAACCGTGTGAGGGTGAGCGCTCAGAAGAAGGTATGCGCCACAACATCCGCGTTGCGTTGCAATACATCGAAGCTTGGATCTCTGGCAACGGTTGTGTGCCGATTTACGGACTGATGGAAGACGCAGCAACGGCAGAAATCTCACGCGCCTCTATCTGGCAATGGATTCAACACGGCAAGTCGCTCGATAACGGATTGAAGGTCACTAAAGAGCTGTTCGAACTCTACCTGAAAGAAGAGATTGAAGTCGTGAAGCAAGAAATTGGCGAGCAGCGTTACCAAGCAGGTCGATTTGAAGAAGCGGCAGACTTGATGGCAAGGCTCACCACAAGCGATGAACTGACCAACTTTTTAACCATTCCAGGTTATGACTACTTGGATTAACCCAAAGATTTAGAACACTCAATTTATTTAACTGATACATGTTTATTTAACCAATATGTGAAGGATTCGAGGCAGATAAGGATGTACTGCCTGAGAACGGAAAACTCAACGCACATGCACAAGTGCACATTATAAGAGGGATAGACCAATGACTAACTTAACTCGCCGCCAACAAATTGAAGCTCTGGAAAAAGATTGGGCAACCAACCCACGCTGGAAAAACGTAAAGCGTACTTACACAGCAGAAGAAGTGGTAGAACTGCGTGGCTCTATGGTGCCTGCGAACACAATCGCACAACGTGGTGCTGACAAACTTTGGTCACTGGTCAACGGTAGTTCAAAGAAAGGTTACGTAAACTGTCTTGGTGCACTGACGGGTGGTCAAGCTGTACAGCAAGCAAAAGCGGGTATTGAAGCGATTTACCTGTCGGGTTGGCAGGTAGCGGCAGATAACAACACCGCTTCGACGATGTACCCAGACCAATCTCTGTACCCAGTAGACTCTGTGCCGTCGGTAGTAAAACGCATCAATAACTCATTCCGTCGCGCAGACCAAATTCAGTGGTCAGCAGGTAAGTCACCAGAAGACGAAGGCGGTATTGATTACTTCCTACCAATCGTAGCGGATGCAGAAGCAGGCTTTGGTGGTGTATTGAACGCTTACGAGCTAATGAAATCGATGATCGACGCAGGGGCGGCAGGTGTTCACTTTGAAGACCAACTGGCATCCGTGAAGAAGTGTGGTCACATGGGCGGTAAAGTACTGGTTCCAACTCAAGAAGCAGTGCAAAAACTGGTAGCAGCTCGTCTTGCTGCGGACGTTGCTGGCACGACAACACTAGTAATCGCACGTACCGATGCAAACGCAGCAGACCTACTAACGTCTGATTGTGACCCATACGATAAAGACTTCATCGAAGGCGAGCGTACTCAAGAAGGTTTCTACCGTGTGCGTGCAGGTATCGACCAAGCTATCTCGCGTGGTCTGGCTTATGCGCCATATGCGGATCTTATTTGGTGTGAGACAGCAACGCCATGTCTAGAAGAAGCACGCAAGTTTGCAGAAGCGATTCATGCAGAGTACCCAGACCAATTGCTGGCATACAACTGTTCGCCTTCATTCAACTGGGAGAAGAACCTAGACGCAGAAACCATTGCTAAGTTCCAACAAGAGCTGGCTAACATGGGCTACAAATACCAGTTCATTACGCTAGCAGGTATCCACAACATGTGGTTCAACATGTTCGAACTGGCACACGCTTACGCTCAAGGCGAAGGTATGCGTCATTATGTTGAGAAGGTTCAACGTCCTGAGTTTGAAGCGGCAGAAAAAGGTTACACGTTTGTAGCGCACCAACAAGAAGTTGGTACGGGCTACTTCGATAGAATGACCAATACAATCCAAGGTGGTAACTCATCAGTGACAGCACTGACAGGTTCTACTGAAGAAGACCAATTTTAATCATCATAGAGTCCACTATTACTACGTTAGTAATGACATCTTTGAGCGGCGATTGAGCCGCTCTTTTTTTGTCTACGATTCGAGAAACACGTAGTGGCGTATTAATCCGCTTCGATTTCTTCTGGCTCGGTTTCTTCTTGCAGCTCTAACAAGTTAATTGCAATAGTCACAAAATCTGTATCGGTTATGATGCCGACCAAGTGACCTTTATTGACCACTGGCAAACAGCCGACTTTATGCTTTTGCATATAGATTGCGCTTTCCTTTAAACCTGCCCTTGGTTCGGCAGTCATGATGTTGGTGTGCATCATTTGGTAAAGCGGAGTATCGAGGGTAAAAGATTGTTCTGCCTCATCTGGGTGCAAGCAGGATTCTTGTGCGGCAAGAATATCGCGTTGAGTCACCAAGCCTTTTAAGTGTTTATTGGCATCAACAACCGGAATATGTCGAATATCAAGCGCGTCCATCATACTTTTTGCATCACGTAATGTGTGCTCACGCAGCAAGGTATGAGGGTTGCGAGTCATCATGTCTTCAACCTTGATCATAGAGACCTCCAGCGGCATTGTCCTTCTCTTAAATATAGAGAATATTTTGCTGTATATCTGGGAGCTAACTCGTTTTTCACTAATAAAATAATACGATTAGATGGAGATCAATCAGAGGTGAAAATGGACTGGTGTTTTCCATAAATCCAGCTACTCATTTAGGGCGATGTTAGGATGTAAGCGCTATCATAAATAACCAAAGCTAAGGCGTTGAAACCTTAGCTTTGGTTACTCTTAACGTTGCTTGAAATGCACACAGATAAGACCATACGCTTTCGCATCGACACAGCGACCAATGTAGTGTTTACCAGGTACGTTCACAGCGCAGTGGCGAGGGACTTGTTTTAAGGCACAAGCTTGTTGCTGAGCTCGAAACAAATTTGTTCTCTCATCGCCAAAACTGCTGGCAGAAAACAACAATATTGAAGCACTCAAAGTGGCTAGAAAGGTCTTCATACTTACCTCAATTTATCATCAAAGAGCGTATCGCTCACTCTCAATATAGTCGCCCTTATCTCTATTGATAAGTTTGTTTTTAATTGGTAGTTGCAGGGTGGAAACTCAATGCGAGTCAGTTTGCACTTTTGACTGATAAGGTGTGTAGACCGCAGTTAATCCAATGAATTGAATCGCACATTTTTACTTGCTTGATTTTCCAAGATAAGCCTGTGGAAGAAGATACGCTCAGGCTTACCAGATTGAAGATAACAACCTAAATGAAACGAACAACGTGTAACAAACTCATTGCGCTGACAGTAGCGGCATTCAGCATGCAATCTGCTCAGGCAATAGTGCTAGGAGATGAGCAAACCGACCCGGTAGATCGCGTGACTTTACGAGCAAGTAACATGGCAGAGTTCCCGTTGTGTGGCGGCACTATGCTGACTGAACGATGGGTGTTGACTGCGGCACACTGTGTGGTGATGGGGCAGGGAACCAACGAAGCGAGCTACTATGTGACTCCGCCGGGGGAACTGTCGGTGAATGCCAACGTTTATGAACTTAACTCTGCGGGGCTGGATAACTTCTATCCTGTGTCTCACGTTGTGGTTCACCCCGACTACACGCGGATTTCAAAGGCTGAGATTGACAGCAATGGCAATGTGAAACCTATCCAAACGGGTTTAGATTCAGACATCGCGTTATTGTATCTCACACGCCCAGTAGCAAATGCACGCTTTGCTGACTTAGCGAATAAAACTGATATGGAGAATATCGAAGCGCGTCTGGCAGCGGATTGGAACGATAACGACCTGACCAATCAACGTGTCGAAAACGTGCAAGTATTTGGGTGGGGAACCACTCAGCCGGATGCATCTGAACCTTCCAATACGCTCAAAACTACCATCAGTACATTTTTACCTATCAATAAATGTTATGAGCGTTTAGAAATTGGCAGCAGTTTTCCGGGGATCATTGATTCCAGAGAGAACCAAACCAAAATCTGTACACTACCAACGAAAAACCGAGTGTTAGAACCGGATAGCCACACTCAGTATGGCAACTCCGCGTGTAAAGGTGATAGTGGTGGTCCGCTGGTGGATGTGGCGACGGGCAAACAGATTGGAATTGTTAGTGGTGCGCCTCTTATTCTGCCTACGTGTGGCTCTTTGACGATCCCAAGCTTCTACACCAAAGTGAGCCAATATTACGATTGGGTGCAGTCTTACATCACCGCCGGTGGCCCACCGAGCAGTTACATCATTGAGCCGAATTTCATCAAAGAAGCGAATAGTGGAAGTGGTGGTGGGGAAGAGGAGTGCCACGATGGCATTGCGACCAACAATTGTGATTTCAGAGGTTCTGAGGACGACGGTGGTAGCCTAGGCGCTTGGCTATTCGGCTTATTGGTTCCACTGGTGTGGGCGCGCCGACGCAAAAGTTAAACGATCAACGACTGATAAACATTTTAAAAAGCAGCGAACTTCGCTGCTTTTTTTATGCGCGTCTGTTTTGCGTCTTTCACGTTTTATTACACTCTTGGTGAAAGCTTTTACAGTCAATCTAGGGGGATTTGCTTGCTATTGCAGCATGTAAACATATACTAGTCTGCTGCGAAAAACTCGTCGCAATTTTATCGTCGTCTTTGACGTGATTTGACCAATAGATAAGACAAGTAACATGCAAGTATCAGATTTCCATTTCGACCTTCCAGATGAACTCATCGCTCGCTACCCTCAACCAGAGCGTACCGCTAGCCGACTGCTGCAAATGGACGGCAATACTGGTGAACTTATTGATGGCACGTTTACCGATGTGCTGGAGCAGGTTCAAGCCGGTGACCTAGTGGTTTTCAACAATACTCGCGTTATTCCTGCGCGTTTGTTTGGTCGTAAAGAATCAGGCGGTAAGCTAGAAGTGTTAGTGGAGCGCATGCTCGACGAGAAAAGCATTCTGGCACACGTTCGTTGTTCGAAATCGCCAAAACCAGATACAACGATCTTTGTTGGTGAAAACGATGAATACTCAGCACAAATGGTTGCTCGTCATGATGCACTGTTTGAACTGAAATTTAATTCTGATAACACGGTACTAGAGATTCTGGAAGAAATTGGTCACATGCCACTTCCTCCATACATCGACCGTCCAGATGAAGACGCGGATAAAGAGCGTTACCAAACGGTTTACAACCAAAAGCCTGGTGCGGTTGCTGCACCAACGGCGGGTCTTCATTTTGATGATGTTCTGCTTGAAAAAATCAAAGCGAAAGGCGCTGAGTTTGCATACGTTACTTTGCATGTGGGAGCGGGTACGTTCCAGCCAGTTAAAGTGGATGACATTAATGATCACCACATGCACGCAGAATACGTTGAAGTACCACAAGACGTAGTGGATGCGATTAACGCAACTAAGGCGCGCGGTGGTCGCATCATCGCTGTAGGTACAACGTCTGTTCGCTCACTAGAAAGTGCAGCGCAAGACGCGCTCAAGAAAGGCACAGAACTGGTTCCATTCTTTGGCGATACTGAAATCTTTATCTACCCTGGTTACGAGTACCAGTTGGTGGATTGCTTGATCACCAATTTCCACCTACCTGAATCAACCCTGATCATGTTGGTAAGTGCGTTTGCAGGTTACGAGAACACCATGAATGCTTACAAGCACGCGGTGGAAAACAAATACCGTTTCTTCTCGTACGGTGATTCAATGTTTATTAAAAAGAAGACTGCATAATGTTTTGACCCTTTTCTAGCCCTCCTCTCAAAAAAGGGGGAGGCTAGGAGGGGGAGAAAGTTAACGATTTACGAGTGCTAGCAGTAAGCTAGGAAATAAAGTGGAATCTCTGCTTTGTCTCTCGCACGGATAAGCGACCGCTCCTTAAAATAGGGTTTACCACCCTGGATACATAGTCAGACTGTTTCTCTGACACCCGGAGGCATCGTGAAATTAAAATTCGATCTTAAGAAGAAAAACGGCAATGCACGTCGTGGTCAATTGACCTTCGAACGTGGCACTGTTCAAACTCCTGCGTTCATGCCAGTAGGTACTTACGGTACCGTTAAAGGCATGACACCAGAAGAAGTGAAAGGTACTGGTGCAGAAATCCTGCTAGGTAACACTTTCCACCTATGGCTACGTCCTGGTCAAGAAGTGATGAAAATGCACGGTGACCTGCACGATTTCATGAACTGGCACGGTCCTATTCTTACCGATTCAGGCGGTTTCCAAGTATTCAGTCTAGGAAAAATGCGTAAGATCACTGAGAAAGGTGTTCACTTCCGTAGCCCTGTAAACGGTGACAAGATTTTCATGGACGCGGAAAAGTCGATGGAAATCCAAAAAGACCTAGGTTCTGACATCGTAATGATCTTCGACGAGTGTACGCCATACCCGGCGACACACAACGAAGCGAAAAAATCGATGGAAATGTCACTACGCTGGGCACAGCGCTCACGTGATCACTTCAACAAACTAGAAAACCCGAACAACCTATTTGGTATCGTTCAAGGTGGTGTTTACGAAGATCTACGTGATGTGTCTATCAAAGGTCTGACAGAAATCGGCTTTGATGGTTACGCAGTTGGTGGTCTTGCAGTAGGCGAACCGAAAGAAGACATGCACCGTATTCTTGAACACACATGTCCACAACTTCCAGAAGATAAGCCTCGTTACCTAATGGGTGTAGGTAAACCGGAAGATTTGGTTGAAGGTGTTCGTCGTGGTATCGACATGTTTGACTGTGTAATGCCAACGCGTAACGCGCGTAACGGTCACCTATTTGTGACTGGTGGTGTGATCAAGATCCGTAATGCGAAACATAAAACGGATACAACTCCGCTAGATCCGCATTGTGACTGTTACACTTGTCAGCACTACAGCAAATCGTACCTTCACCACCTAGAGCGTTGTAACGAAATCCTAGGTGCTCGTCTGAACACTATCCACAACCTACGCTACTACCAGCGTCTGATGGAAAGCATTCGTAAGGCGATTGATGAAGATCGTTTCGATGAGTTTGTTACTGAGTTCTATGAGCGTCGTGGTCGTGAAGTGCCACCGCTTGCAAAAGAGCAGTAATTGACAGATTAAAAGAATTAAAGCCTTTGGCATGTTGCCAGAGGCTTTTGCTAATAAAGTAGGCTAACGTACGTTATTTTTGAGAAGGTGATCTCTATTACTTAATCTCAAACTTGAATCTAAATTACGAAAGCCCAACTTGTTGGATTATCAATAAAATATAATGAGGATGTTTTAATGTTTATTTCTCAAGCTCACGCAGCAGCAGAAGGCGCACCAGCAGGCGGCGGTTTTGAAATGCTAATCATGCTAGGCATGTTCGCGGTGATCTTCTACTTCATGATCTACCGTCCGCAATCTAAGCGTGTTAAAGAACACAAGAACCTAATGTCTTCTATGGGCAAAGGTGATGAAGTTCTAACAAGCGGCGGTCTAGTGGGTAAAATCACTAAGATTGCTGAAGACAACGATTTCATTTCAATTGAGCTAAATGCAAACAATGAAGTTGTAATCAAGAAAGACTTCGTAACTGCAGTGCTACCAAAAGGTACGCTGAAGTCTCTATAAAACAGCTAAAGGATCCTCGCTGTGCTAAACCGTTATCCATTATGGAAGTACTTGATGGTATTTTTTGCCATCATCACCGCTGCGTTGTACGCACTTCCAAATATCTACGGTGAAGATCCGGCTATTCAAGTTACAGGGGCGCGTGGCGCCTCTGTAGATATGTCAACGCTGGATGCTGTCACCAAAGCTCTTGATAAAGAGCATCTCTCTCATAAATCCATTGCTCTCGAGAATGGATCAATCCTTGTTCGTTTCAATGACACTGACACTCAAATCAGTGCCCGCGATATCATCAGCGAAGCGCTTGGCAAAGATAAAATTGTTGCACTAAACCTTGCTCCATCTACGCCAGATTGGCTAGAAGCAATCGGTGCGTCGCCACTTAAGCTAGGTCTTGACCTGCGCGGTGGTGTTCACTTCCTAATGGAAGTTGACATGGACGCGGCGATGGAGAAGTTGGTTGGTCAACAAGAAGAAGCTTTCCGTAGCGAACTTCGTGAAGCTAAGATCCGTTACCGTGCAATCCGTCCTTCTGGTACAGAAGGTGTGGAAGTACTGCTACGTAATGAGGAGCAGCTAGCGGAAGCGAAAGCAACGCTAGAAAAGAATCACCCAGACATGAACTTTGTCGACTCTGATTCTAATGGTCGTTACGCGTTGATTGCCACCTTTACCGAGCAACGTTTACAAGAGATACGTAACTACGCAGTTGAACAAAACATCACGATTCTTCGTAACCGTGTTAACGAACTGGGTGTTGCTGAACCATTGGTTCAACGTCAAGGTGCTAGCCGCATCGTAGTTGAGCTACCAGGTGTTCAAGACACAGCTCGTGCGAAGGAAATTCTAGGTGCTACAGCAACACTAGAGTTCCGCGAAGTTGACGATAAAGCTGACCTATCAGCGGCGGCAAATGGTCGCGCGCCAGCAGGTAGCGAAATCAAGATGGACCGTGATGGTCGCCCAGTTGTGCTTAAGAAGCGCGTTATTCTTGGTGGTCAAAGCATCACGGATGCAAGTTCAAGTGTTGATGAATACGGTCGCCCACAAGTTAACATCTCGCTAGACAGCGAAGGTGGCAACAAAATGTCCGCGTTCTCTAAGAAGAACATCGGTAAGCTAATGGCTACCGTGTTTGCAGAATACAAAGACAGTGGTCGTCGTACGCCTGAAGGCAAAGTTATCCTTGATAAGCATGAAGAAGTTATCAACCAAGCAACGATTCAATCGGCTCTTGGTCGTAACTTCCGTATCACGGGTATCGACTCTGCAGCAGAAGCGCACAACCTAGCACTTCTACTTCGTGCTGGTGCACTAATCGCACCGATCTCTATCGTTGAAGAACGTACCATTGGTCCATCAATGGGTCAGCAAAACATCGATATGGGTATCCAAGCATGTATCTGGGGTATGGTTGCGGTAATGCTGTTTACGCTGCTTTACTACCGTGGCTTCGGTCTGATTGCTAACATTGCGTTGATGGCAAACTTGGTTCTTATCATTGGTGTCATGTCGATGATTCCAGGCGCTACCATGACGTTGCCAGGTATTGCCGGTATCGTCTTAACCGTCGGTATGGCGGTCGATGCGAACGTGCTGATATTCGAGCGTATCCGTGAAGAGCTTCGAGATGGACGCAGTCCTCAGCAAGCGATCCACCAAGGTTACGCAAACGCATTCAGTACCATTGCCGATGCGAACATCACAACGCTTATCACTGCAATCATTCTATTTGCAGTGGGTACAGGCGCAGTGAAGGGCTTCGCGGTAACACTATCTATCGGTATCTTAACTTCAATGTTCACCGCTATTGTGGGTACACGTTGTATCGTGAACCTGATTTACGGTGGCAAACGCGTTGATAAATTGTCGATCTAAGGCTGGGAATTAATATGTTTCAAATTCTAAAAGCAGAAAACACGATCGGCTTTATGCGTTGGTCGAAAGTCGCGTTCGTATTCTCCATCTTTATGATCGCTGCTTCTATCTTCACGCTATCAACCAAATGGTTGAACTGGGGTCTAGACTTTACTGGTGGTACGCTAATCGAGGTAGGTTTTGAACAACCTGCAAACCTTGAAGAAATTCGCGCAGCACTAGATTCAAAAGGCTTCGGCGATGCGACAGTTCAAAACTTCGGTAGTGCTCGTGAAGTGATGGTTCGTCTTCGTCCACGTGACGACGTTTCAGGTGAAACGCTAGGCAACCAAATCATTGGTGCGATCAAAGAAGGTACTGGCGAAAGCGTAGAAATGCGTCGTATTGAATTCGTAGGTCCAAACGTTGGTGATGAGCTAACAGAAGCGGGCGGTCTGGCGATCCTTGTATCGCTAATCTGTATCCTGATCTACGTATCGATGCGATTTGAATGGCGTCTAGCGGCTGGTGCGGTAATGGCACTGGCACACGATATCATCATCACGCTGGGTGTATTCTCATTCCTACAAATCGAAGTTGACCTTACCATCGTAGCGGCGCTACTAACGGTAGTCGGTTACTCGCTCAATGATACCATTGTTGTATTCGACCGGATTCGTGAAAACTTCCGTAAGATGCGTAAGGGTGAACCTTCGGACATCATGGACGCTTCAATTACTCAAACATTGAGCCGTACTTTGATTACGTCTGGTACGACGTTGTTCGTGGTAATTGCACTGTTCATGCAAGGTGGTGCGATGATTCACGGCTTTGCAACAGCGCTATTACTAGGTATCACTGTTGGTACTTACTCTTCTATCTACGTAGCATCAGCGCTAGCGCTAAAACTGGGCATTCAGAAAGAGCACTTGATGCCACCTCAAGTAGAAAAAGAAGGTGCAGAGTTCGACGAGATGCCATAAGGCAGATTGAGAACCGAAAACAAAAACCGCTGAGCAGTCAGCGGTTTTTTTATGCTTGATAGATTTGATTGTTTCACTTTTCTTTGAAGTATTTCCAGCTTGAATTGTAGTTTTTTGATTGAGTTGAATATCGGAAGTATGTTCAACAATTTCGGGGGGAAATAATGTCAAGGCAAGCTGAAATAAAAGTACAGTTACTGAAGTTTGTAGAGATTTCTTACAAACACTATAAAGGCGTTACCACCAAGCTAGTTACTGGGCAGGTAAATGTCCGAGAGCTTTTAGAGCAGTGCGAGTGGGGGCTTTGTAAGTACAGATTTAAGCCGAGTAAAATTGATCAAGCGCTCCGTGAAGCTGGGGTTTAGTTGATTATGCTAAATAGAATTCTACCTATTCCGGTTTTACTCAGTGTTTCAGGGCCCTGCATAGCAAGCCCACTCCACGATACTTACCTTGATATACGCAATAATTTATACAAGATGCAGTATATCGAGGTGGTAGAAGCTATGGCAGGACCAAACCTATCGATTGAAGAGCTAAATAGTATTAAATCTCACCCAATAAAATTTGGTCATCAATTTCCATTTTTATCATCCATCCCATCAAGTTTGGTTACGGAGCTGTCTTACTTTGAAGCATACAGTGAGGATGGAGGCGTTGGGTGTCTTTCCGTTAACGGATTTGGAGATGTATACCAGCCAGTCACGGTTTCGTTGCAGTTTCTAATGAAGGAACAAGTATGGAAGGTTAAGCACGTAAAAATAGACCACTTACCTGACTACGACCGTTTCTATAAACAGGCAGATTGTTCGATATAAAAAAGCCCCGCTCAATGAGCGGGGCTATTCAAAAGTCATCAGCGTGACGGGCTTAGTATGACTTCAGAATCTTACTTAAGGATCGCGCTGTTGCCGTTTTCGCGAACGTGCTTAAGGATAGATTTCACGCCACGAGCACTAGAAGCAACAATGTTACCAGACTTCATGTAGTCAGTACCGCCAGCGAAGTCAGTTAGGATTGCGCCAGCTTCACGAGCGATAAGCTCACCTGCAGCCATCTGCCAAGGTTTTAGACCTAGCTCAAAGTAACCATCTACACGACCAGCTGCCACATAACATAGGTCAAGAGCAGAACAACCGCTACGACGGAAGTCAGCACACTCAGTGAATAGAGAACCTACGATCTTGATGTAAGACTCAGAGTGTTGCTTCTGTTTGAATGGGAAACCAGTCGCAAGAACAGTACCGTGTAGGTCTTTAAGTTGAGTAACACGGATACGAGCGTTGTTTAGCTGAGCGCCAGCACCGCGTTGTGCAGTGAATAGCTCGTTTTGCATTGGATCGTATACACAAGCCACTTCAGTTTTACCTTTGAAGCGAACCGCGATAGATACTGCGAAAGTTGGGTAACCTTTTACAAAGTTATTAGTGCCATCCATTGGGTCGATGATCCATTGTACGTCTTTATCTTTACCTTCGATAAGACCAGCTTCTTCAGCAACGATGCAGTGCTCTGGGTAAGAGTGCTTGATAGTATCGATGATGATAGCTTCTGCTTCTTTGTCTACATTAGTAACAAAGTCATTAGTGCCTTTTAGCGTAGATTCAATTTTATCTGTGTTTTCTAATGATTTAGCAATGTGATTGCCTGCCTTTCGCGCAGCGCGAATAGCAATGTTTAGCATTGGATGCATACGAATTTCCCAACGGATGTTAAAGAACAATTTAAAGCGGCGGCGAGTATACCAGAGTCAAACGAAAAGGGAAGTGGTTATTTTTTGTGCGCAAAGCAAAACGAGTTGTGATAGCTATGTCGATAGAGAAGAAAACAATTGATGAGAATGCGAATAGAAGCCCGCTTCACTCTAGGGTGTATTAGAAAATTATGATAATATCCCTCGGTTTTAATTCAGGTAGCAAACACAGATGTTGGATCAAGTAAAAATCGTACTCGTCGGAACTTCTCATTCAGGCAACATTGGCTCGGCAGCTCGAGCAATGAAAGTCATGGGTTTAAGCCAACTAGTATTGGTTGATCCGCAATGTGAAGTCGATGATCAAACCCTTGCGCTTGCTGCTGGTGCTGGTGATATTGCTCAAAATGCCACTGTAGTAAGTACGCTTGAAGAAGCCATTGAAGATTGTGGTCTTGTTGTGGGTTCAAGTGCTCGCTCACGTACACTTGAATGGCCAATGCTTGAGCCACGTGAGTGTGGAGAAAAGTTTGCAGTTGAAGGGCAAAAGCACCCAGTCGCATTGGTCTTTGGTCGAGAAAGAACCGGTCTAACGAATGATGAACTGCAAAAGTGTCACTATCATGTTTGCATTCCTGCTAACCCTGAATACAGTTCGCTTAACTTAGCGATGGCCGTCCAAACGTTGAGCTATGAAGTTCGCGTTGCACACCTCAACCTAGAGCAAAGCCAATACGCCCCAAGTGGGCCTGAAGAGTATCCACGTCATAAAGAGCTAGAAATGTTCTTTGAGCACCTTGAAAAGGTGATGGTTGATACCCAATTTATCAACAAAGAACAGCCGGGTCAGGTGATGAACAAGCTGCGTCGTTTGTACTCACGTGCACGACCAGAGGCGCAAGAGTTGAATATTCTGCGCGGTGTTTTGACGGCGATCGAAAAGAAACTCTGAACAAATAATAACCACTTTAGGTGTAAGGATGAATACCTGACTAAAATAGTCAAATAAATACTTGACCGTTTTAGTCGGGTATGGAAAAATCCTAATCATTACAAACCATGTGGATACGGTGTGGTATGAAACTTACATCTAAAGGAAGATATGCGGTGACAGCCATGCTGGATGTGGCACTGCATTCGCAACAAAACCCAGTACCTCTTGCAGATATCTCAGAGCGTCAAGGGATCTCGCTCTCATACTTAGAGCAGCTTTTTTCAAAATTGCGTAAAGCAGGCCTTGTAGCCAGCGTTCGTGGTCCTGGTGGTGGTTACCGACTTGGAGCAGACGCGCACAGCATTGCCATTGGCACTGTGATTGCCGCGGTTGATGAGTCAGTAGACGCAACCAAATGCCAAGGCAAAGGCGATTGCCAGGGTGGCACTCGTTGCTTAACTCACACCCTATGGCGTGACCTGAGCTCTCGTATTAGTGACTTCTTGAATAACATTACGCTCGGTGAGCTAATGACAGACAATGAAGTTTTAGAAATTTCTGATCGTCAGGACATTGATCTGGCGGTAACTCATGGGCTTTCAAACAAAAATACAACCGCCGCGCCCATCGGTGTAAACGTCCGCTCTTAGCGGTCAGCATTTTACATTGGAGTAGAGAATGAAACTGCCGATTTATCTTGATTATTCCGCTACATGTCCAGTAGATCCTCGTGTTGCTGAAAAAATGGTTCAGTACATGACAATGGATGGCACATTTGGCAACCCAGCTTCGCGTTCGCACCGTTACGGCTGGCAGGCAGAAGAAGCTGTAGATACTGCTCGTGAGCAAATTGCTGACCTTCTAAATGCAGATCCTCGCGAAATCGTATTCACATCTGGTGCGACAGAGTCTGACAACCTTGCTATCAAAGGTGCAGCACATTTTTACTCTAAGAAGGGTAAACACGTAATCACTTGTAAAACAGAGCATAAAGCGGTTCTTGACCCATGTCGTCAACTAGAACGCGAAGGCTTTGAAGTGACTTACCTAGAGCCAGAATCAAACGGTCTGATCGATCTAAACAAACTTCAAGCAGCAATGCGAGAAGACACTGTTTTGGTATCAATCATGCACGTTAACAACGAGATTGGTGTAATCCAAGACATCGCTGCAATCGGCGAACTATGTCGTGAACGTAAGATTGTGTTCCACGTGGATGCGGCACAGTCTGCGGGCAAACTGCCAATCGATGTTCAAGAATTGAAAGTTGACCTAATTTCACTGTCTGCGCACAAAGTATACGGTCCTAAAGGCATTGGCGCACTTTACGTACGTCGTAAGCCTCGTATCCGTCTGGAAGCGCAAATGCACGGTGGTGGTCATGAGCGTGGTTTCCGTTCGGGTACACTTCCAACTCACCAAATCGTGGGTATGGGTGAAGCGTTCCGTGTAGCGAAGGAAGACATGCAAAAAGATTACGATCACGCGCTAGCACTCCGTAACCGTCTTCTAGATGGCGTTAAAGATCTAGAAGCAGTAACGGTGAACGGTGATCTTGAACAGCGTGTTCCACACAACCTAAACGTGAGCTTTGCATTCGTAGAAGGTGAATCTCTACTGATGTCACTGAAAGACCTAGCAGTATCTTCTGGTAGTGCTTGTACATCAGCGAGCCTAGAGCCATCTTACGTTCTTCGTGCACTTGGTCTAGACGACGAATTGGCGCACAGCTCAGTACGTTTCTCATTTGGTCGTTTCACGACTGAAGCAGAAATTGATTACGCAATTGAACAAATCCGCGTTGCAGTGACTAAGCTACGCGACATGTCTCCTCTATGGGATATGTACAAGGAAGGGGTTGATCTGAGCACTGTTGAATGGGCTCACCATTAATCTCACGGACTGAATAGAGGATTCGAGGTAATTTATCATGGCATACAGCGAAAAAGTAATTGATCACTACGAGAACCCACGTAACGTTGGTTCGTTCGATAAAGAAGACCCATCAGTAGGCAGCGGCATGGTTGGCGCACCAGCTTGTGGTGACGTAATGAAGCTTCAAATCAAAGTGACGCCAGAAGGCATCATTGAAGACGCGAAATTCAAAACATACGGTTGTGGTAGTGCAATCGCTTCAAGCTCACTAGTAACTGAGTGGGTAAAAGGCAAGTCTATCGACGAAGCGGCATCTATCAAAAACTCTGAGATTGCAGAAGAGCTAGAGCTTCCACCAGTGAAAGTTCACTGCTCAATCCTTGCGGAAGACGCAATCAAAGCAGCGGTTGCTGACTACAAGAAAAAACACCAGGAATAATTATTCCGTATATAATGGGAGCCCTTGAAATGCTCCCATTCCAAAACGTAATTTAGACAGACTAAGGTGCAGTATGGCCATCACAATGACAGAATCAGCGGCAAGTCGCGTAAAAGCATTCCTAGATAACCGAGGTAAAGGTATCGGTTTGCGTCTTGGAGTGAAGACGACAGGCTGTTCCGGCATGGCTTACGTTCTTGAGTTTGTTGATGATCTAAACGAAGAAGATGAAGTTTTTGAACTGTCGGATGTAAGGATCATCATTGATAAGAAAAGCCTAGTATACCTAGACGGTACTGAGCTGGATTACGTTAAGGAAGGGTTGAATGAAGGTTTTGAATTCAACAACCCTAACGCGAAAAGTGAATGTGGTTGTGGTGAAAGCTTCAACGTCTAATTGACTGTCCTTCTGGGCAAGCGAGTCCAGAAGGCTTTACTAGGACCCGATCTTAATGAATCACTTTGAATTATTTGGGCTACCAAGTCAGTTTCAGCTGGATGGTAGCCTTCTTTCTTCTCAGTTCCGAGAACTACAAAAACGCTTCCACCCAGACAACTTTGCGACTGCCTCAGAGCGTGATCGCTTGATGGCTGTTCAAAAAGCAGCGCAAATCAACGATGCGTATCAAATACTTAAGCATCCAATCTCTCGCGCTGAATACATATTGGCAGAAAACGGCACAGAAATTCGTGGTGAGCAACAAACCATGCAAGACCCGATGTTCCTAATGGAACAAATGGAACTGCGTGAAGAACTGGAAGACATTGCTGACAGCTCTGATCCTGAATCAGCGCTTTTTGACTTCGATTCTAAGGTCAGCAAAATGTACAAACAGCATTTGGCGAGTGTAGAACAAGAACTTGACCAAGGTCTTTGGGCGGAAGCTGCAGACCGAGTTCGTAAACTCAAATTCATTGCCAAGCTAAAGAACGAAATTGAACTGGTTGAAGACAAGCTCCTCGGCTAGTTAGCGCGACAAGGACCCATCATGGCATTACTTCAAATCGCAGAACCGGGCCAAAGCTCGGCACCTCATGAGCACAAGTTAGCAGCGGGTATCGACTTAGGTACTACCAACTCTTTGGTTGCGTCTGTTCGCAGCGGTGACGCAAACACACTGACAGACGATCAAGGTCGTAGCATTTTGCCTTCTGTGGTGAACTACGCACAGGACTCGGCTTTAGTTGGTTACGAGGCAAAAGCAAAAGCAGAGCAAGAACCAGAAAACACCATTATTTCGGTAAAACGTCTGATTGGTCGTTCACTAAAAGACATTCAAGCTCGCTACCCATCTTTGCCTTACCAATTTAAAGAAAGCGACAACGGTCTGCCTATTTTGCAAACTGCACAAGGTGACAAGAACCCGATTGAAGTGTCTGCCGATATTCTTAAAGCACTAGGAAAACGTGCAGAAGATACACTCGGCGGCGAGTTAGCTGGCGTGGTTATTACTGTTCCTGCTTACTTTGATGATGCTCAACGTGCTGGTACAAAAGATGCGGCGAAATTGGCGGGGCTTCATGTGCTACGTCTGCTTAACGAGCCGACAGCTGCAGCGATCGCTTACGGCCTAGACTCTGGTCAAGAGGGCGTGATTGCGGTTTACGATCTAGGTGGCGGTACGTTCGATATCTCCATCCTACGTTTGTCAAAAGGCGTATTTGAAGTATTAGCAACAGGTGGTGATTCTGCGCTAGGCGGTGATGATTTTGACCACCTATTAGCGGATTACCTAATGGAGCAAGCTGGTCTAGAAGCGCCGCTTTCTGCTGAGAAAAACCGTGCACTACTGAACATTGCAACAGCAACTAAGATTGCTTTCTCTGAGCAAGACAGTGTTGATGTTGATGTATTTGGTTGGAAAGGTTCTGTGACTCGCGAGCAGTTCGAAGATCTGATTCGTCCGCTAGTGAAGAAAACCCTGATGTCTTGCCGTCGTGCATTGAAAGATGCGGATGTGGATGCGGAAGACGTACTTGAAGCGGTTATGGTTGGCGGTTCAACTCGCACATTGCTTGTTCGTGAAATGGTAGGCGAATTCTTCGGTCGTACACCACTGACAAGCATTAACCCAGATGAAGTTGTTGCAATCGGCGCGGGTATTCAAGCAGATATCCTAGCGGGTAACAAACCTGACTCTGAGATGCTGCTTCTGGACGTTATTCCTTTATCTCTTGGTATTGAAACCATGGGCGGCTTGGTTGAGAAAATCATTCCACGTAACACCACTATTCCTGTGGCTCGTGCGCAAGAGTTTACGACGTTCAAAGATGGTCAAACGGCAATGAGCGTGCACACCGTACAAGGTGAACGAGAAATGGTGGATGACTGTCGTTCACTGGCTCGTTTCTCATTAAAAGGCATTCCACCGATGGCGGCTGGTGCTGCACACATTCGCGTGACGTACCAAGTGGACGCTGATGGTCTGTTGTCTGTCACTGCGATGGAAAAGAGCACGGGTGTTCAGGCTGAAATCCAAGTGAAACCTTCTTACGGTTTAAGCGATGACGAAGTCGCAAACATGCTGCGTGACTCGATGACTTACGCGAAAGAAGACATGCAAGCTCGTGCACTGGCTGAGCAGCGCGTAGAAGCGGATCGTGTGATTGAAGGTTTGATTGCTGCGATGCAAGCTGATGGTGATGAACTACTATCAGACCAAGAGAAACAAGACCTATTAAAAGTGATTGAAGCGCTGATTGAACTGCGCAACGGCGAAGATGCGGACGCTATCGAGCAAGGCATCAAAGACACCGACAAAGCAAGCCAAGATTTTGCGTCGCGCCGTATGGATAAATCGATTCGAGCTGCACTGTCAGGTCAGTCAGTTAATGATATATAAGAGATAAGTAGTTATGCCTAAGATTATTGTATTACCACACGAAGATTTGTGCCCAGAGGGTGCAGTGTTGGAAGCAAACACTGGTGACACCGTTCTAGACGTAGCGCTAAAAAATGGCATTGGTATCGAACACGCATGTGAAAAGTCATGTGCATGTACTACCTGCCACGTGATCATTCGTGAAGGTTTTGATTCGCTAGAAGAGAGTGAAGAGCTAGAAGATGACATGCTAGATAAAGCATGGGGCCTTGAGCCTGAATCTCGCCTTGGTTGCCAAGCAAAAGTAGCGGATGAAGATTTGGTTGTTGAAATTCCAAAATACACGCTAAACCACGCGTCGGAAGATCACTAATACTATCTCCCCAACATAGGGGCGAAGCAAAAGGAAGATGAGCAATGAAATGGACAGATTCTCGCGATATCGCGATTGAGCTTTGTGACAAGTTTCCCGACTTAGATCCTAAAACCGTACGTTTTACCGATCTTCACCAATGGATCATGGAGTTGGATGAGTTTGACGATGAGCCAAACCATTGTAATGAAAAGATTCTAGAAGCGGTTATCTTGTGCTGGATGGACGAAGCAGATTAATGCTCAATTCGGCGGTAAAACGCAGCAGAGTTAACAATTCTCACTAAAAAAAGCGGACCTTTAGGTCCGTTTTTTTATCAAGTTGACATTTTTACCCTACATAATGCTAACATCCGTTAGTTATTAAAAAAGAAGAGGCGTAGGCAACGCCGTTATAAGACAAGGAGAAACCATGTCTACACAGATGTCTGTATTTCTTAGCCAAGAACCAGCGGCACCACATTGGGGCGACAAAGCACTGCTTTCTTTCGCTGAGAATGGAGCAACCATTCACCTAGGTGAAGGTCACGATCTTGGTGCGATTCAACGTGCAGCGCGTCAACTCGATGGCCAAGGAATTCGTTCAGTTTTACTTGCTGGTGATAACTGGGATTTGGAGAGCGTTTGGGCATTCCACCAAGGTTACCGCAACCCGAAAAAACACGGCACACTAGAATGGGGTGAGCTTTCTGAGCAAGATCAAGCAGAGCTTCACGCTCGCATCACTTCTACGGATTTTACTCGCGATATCATCAACAAAACTGCAGAAGAAGTGGCGCCACGTCAATTGGCAACCATGGCAGCTGAATTCATCAAATCTATCGCGCCGCAAGGTACAGTAACGGCTCGTATCGTTAAAGATAAAGATCTGCTTTCAGAAGGTTGGGAAGGTATTTATGCCGTAGGTCGTGGCTCTGAGCGCACATCGGCAATGCTGCAACTTGATTACAACCCAACAGGCGATGAAAACGCACCAGTCTTTGCATGTCTAGTAGGTAAAGGCATCACCTTTGATTCAGGTGGTTACAGCTTGAAGCCATCAAACTTCATGACAGCTATGAAAGCGGATATGGGCGGTTCAGGTACGATAACTGGCGGTCTTGGTCTTGCTATTCTTCGTGGTCTTAATAAGCGTGTAAAGCTTATCCTTTGTTGTGCGGAGAACATGGTCTCTGGTCGCGCACTTAAACTTGGCGACATCATCACTTACAAAAATGGTAAGACCGTTGAGATCATGAATACCGACGCAGAAGGTCGTTTGGTTCTTGCTGATGGTCTTATTTACGCAAGTGAGCAAAACCCTGAACTGATCATTGACTGTGCGACCCTAACGGGCGCAGCGAAGAATGCACTAGGGAACGATTACCATGCATTAATGAGCTTTGATGATGAGCTTTCTCATCAAGCGCTAACGGCGGCAAACCAAGAGAAAGAAGGTCTGTGGCCACTGCCTCTTGCTGATTTTCACCGTGGCATGCTGCCGTCAAACTTTGCTGACCTATCTAACATCAGTTCTGGCGATTACTCACCTGGCGCAAGTACAGCGGCAGCATTCTTGTCTTACTTCGTTGAGGATTACAAGAAAGGTTGGTTGCACTTTGACTGTGCAGGCACGTACCGTAAGTCAGCGTCTGATAAGTGGGCTGCAGGCGCAACAGGCATGGGTGTTCGCACACTCGCTCGTTTCTTGAACGAACAAGCGGCAAAATAAGACTTTTACCAGTGCAGACACCCCGTCTGTACTGGTATAACTAAGAGAGACGCAAGTCACTCATATAAAACTATTATTACAAGTACAAAAAGGAAACTTTATGGCTCTAGAAAGAACGTTTTCAATTGTTAAGCCCGACGCTGTAGAACGCAACCTGATTGGTGAAATCTACCACCGTATCGAAAAGGCGGGTCTACGTATCGTTGCTGCAAAAATGGTTCATCTGACAGAAGAACAGGCGAGCGGTTTTTACGCAGAACATGAAGGCAAACCTTTTTTCCCTGCACTGAAAGAGTTCATGACATCTGGTCCTATCATGGTTCAGGTTCTTGAAGGTGAAGATGCAATCGCACGCTACCGTGAGCTAATGGGCAAAACAAACCCAGAAGAAGCAGCATGTGGCACTATCCGTGCCGATTACGCACTAAGCATGCGCCATAACTCTGTTCATGGTTCGGATAGCCCTGAGTCAGCAGCTCGTGAAATCGAGTACTTCTTCCCAGAGTCAGAGATTTGCCCTCGCTAATCTTGTTCTAATTTGCTTCCTAAGCCTCGGATCTTTCCGGGGCTTTTTCTTATCTGTTACTTAGAAAGAATGAATGATAATAATTGTCTAAAATTTAATCATTAATATTTTAATGCCTTAGCGAAGTCGGGGTCTTACAGCCCTTGTTGTAGCTGCATAAAGGCTGTACAATTCGCGCCCTTATTCTTGTTTCAGTCATTGAGAGGCAACATGACCACTGAAAAAATCAATCTACTCGACTTTGATCGCAAGGGCATGCGTCAATTTTTCGCGGAAGAGCTAGGCGAAAAAGCGTTCCGTGCTGATCAGGTTATGAAGTGGATCTACCATTTCGGTGTTGATGACTTCGATAACATGACGAACATCAACAAGAAACTACGTGAAAAACTGCAGTACAAGTGTGAAATCAAAGCACCAACGGTAGCAGAGGCTCAACATTCTTCAGACGGCACAATTAAGTGGGCGATGAAGGTGGGTGACCAAGACGTAGAAACGGTCTACATCCCAGAAGATGACCGCGCAACATTATGTGTGTCTTCTCAGGTTGGTTGTGCGCTGGAGTGTAAGTTCTGTTCAACCGCTCAACAAGGTTTCAACCGTAACCTAAAAGTATCTGAAATCATTGGTCAGGTATGGCGTGCTGCACGTGAAATCGGCTTACAGAAAGAAACGGGTCGCCGTCCAATCACTAACGTAGTGATGATGGGGATGGGTGAGCCACTTCTTAACATGAAGAACCTTATCCCTGCGCTTGAAATCATGCTTGATGATCTTGGTTTCGGTCTTTCTAAGCGTCGAGTTACCGTATCAACGTCAGGTGTTGTTTCTGGTCTTGATCAGATGACCGGTAAAATTGATGTAGCATTGGCGATTTCTCTTCATGCACCAAACGACAAGCTACGTAGTGAAATCATGCCGATCAACGACCGTTGGGATATCCAAGATTTTCTCGCGTCTGTTCGCCGTTACATCGCGTCTTCAAATGCTAACCGCGGTAAAGTTACGGTAGAGTACGTGCTGCTTGATCATGTTAATGATGACATGGACCACGCACGTGAGTTGGCAGAGCTAATGAAAGATACGCCATGCAAGATCAACCTGATTCCATTTAACCCGTACCCAGGTTCACCTTACAAGAAACCAAGTAACTCACGTATTGACCGTTTCCAAAAAACATTGATGCAATATGACCACACTGTAACGGTTCGTAAAACACGTGGCGATGATATTGATGCTGCGTGTGGTCAGTTAGTCGGTGATGTTATTGACCGTACGAAACGTACCGCAGCTTTAAAAGCAGCACGTGGTGCTGAAACTATCGATGTAAAAGCGGTTTAAGACGCCAAGAATAAAGAAATAGCCAGAGCCTTATGCTCTGGCTATTTTGTTTATTACAAGTGGATTGTCATTTGATGCTGACAGACTGAACGGTGCTAATTTTACTTTGCTGTGTCAATTTTTGGACAAAAGCTTGAGCTATCTGTTAATTTGAGAGCAAAGAGTTTTTGTCTTCGTTAAACATTCGCTTATCATGGTGAGTGAAATATAACTACGACATTGACTATTCTCAGTATTTTTTCCAATACGCTTTGCTGAACCATTGCAAGACGAGCATTCTTACTCTGACTACTGAGAATTTCTAAAAGATTATTTTTGGTTAACGCGTTTAGGCTAGCTATCTTTAAGTGAGGCTTAATTAGAACAAAAACGAAAATAAATAACTGCGTTAGCCACCAAACAGATTAAATACCGCCATTATGACAGAACACGAAAAGACTAATGAAGTGCCGCTTTCTATGGAAGCAGGCACAATACTAAAAAACAAACGCGAATCTCTAGGCATGACTCAGAAGCACGTTGCTGATCGCCTTAGACTTCGCGTTTCTGTTATTGAAGACATTGAAAACAATCGATTTGAAGAACAACAGGTCACGACATTCACGCGTGGCTATTTGCGTTCGTATGCAAAGCTCGTTGGTCTTGATGAAAAGATTGTTTTGGCAGCTTTAGAGCAAACATCTGAAGTTCATGTGAAGCCGCAAGAAACAGAGATGCAAAGCTTCTCTCGTAAAACCAAGCACGAGAAACACAACAGCCGAATTATGTTGCTGACTTGGGCCATCGCGATCGTGATTACCGGTATCTCCGCGGCATGGTGGTGGCAAAACCAACAAGAGAATAGCCTTGCACAGTTGAGTTCTGAAACGGCAGAAACAGAACATGTTGCCAATGATGCTGATATCGATCAGATGAGCGCAGATGAGCTAATCGCAAGCACTCCAGCTGAAATTGCTCCTGTATCTGCTGCGCCAGCGGTTGTTTCTGAAGCTGATACGACAATGAGCGCGACTGATGAGGGGATGGCTGAGTCAACAGTAACTCCGACAGCTGAAGCTGTTGAGGAAACCGCTCAAGAGCCTGTTGCGGTTATCGAAGATGCTCAAGCGGCAGAAGAGCCAGTAACTCCAGTTATTCCAGAAGGCATGACGTTACTGACTATGAAATTTAAAGCTGATTGCTGGATTCAAGTTAAAGACGCAAACGGCAAAACACTGGTAAGTGGTACTCGTAAACCGGGTCAAGATGTAGAACTTGCCGGAAAAGCACCGTTTAAAGTGATATTAGGCGCACCTGAAGGCGTAACAATGACATTTGCAAGTGAACCTGTCGACCTTTCTGGGTATACTTCAGGCAAAGTAGCTAGATTCACTTTACCGTTATAAATATTATGCAACACGAATCTCCAATTATTCGTCGTAAATCGACGCGTATTTATGTGGGTGATGTGCCAATTGGTGATGGTGCACCAATTGCTGTACAGTCAATGACAAACACTCGCACGACTGATGTGGAAGCCACAGTCGCACAAATCCGAGCATTAGAAAAAGTGGGTGCAGACATTGTACGTGTTTCTGTTCCTACCATGGATGCGGCGGAAGCCTTTAAGCTTATCAAACAGCAAGTGTCAGTGCCGCTCGTTGCGGACATTCACTTCGACTACCGTATTGCACTGAAAGTGGCAGAGTACGGTGTTGACTGTTTGCGCATTAACCCAGGTAACATTGGCAACGAAGAGCGTATTCGTTCGGTTGTTGATTGTGCCCGTGACAAAAACATCCCAATCCGTATTGGCGTCAACGGTGGCTCTTTAGAAAAAGATCTGCAGATGAAATACGGTGAGCCAACGCCAGAAGCATTGGTGGAATCGGCGATGCGTCATGTGGATCATCTAGACCGCCTTAACTTTGACCAGTTCAAAGTTAGTGTGAAAGCGTCGGATGTATTCCTAGCGGTGGATTCATACCGCCTATTGGCAAAGCAGATTGACCAGCCACTACACCTCGGTATCACCGAAGCTGGTGGTGCAAGAGCTGGTGCTGTGAAGTCATCGGTTGGTCTTGGTATGCTTTTAGCTGAAGGCATCGGTGATACGCTACGTATCTCGTTGGCGGCAGATCCGGTAGAAGAGATCAAAGTTGGCTTTGATATTCTTAAGTCTCTGCGTATTCGCTCACGTGGTATCAACTTTATTGCCTGTCCAAGCTGCTCACGTCAGGAATTCGACGTGATTAACACAGTAAACGCATTGGAAGAGCGCCTAGAAGACATCATCACACCTATGGATGTGTCTATCATCGGCTGTGTCGTAAACGGCCCAGGTGAAGCTGAGGTTTCACACCTAGGTCTGGCAGGCAGCAACAAGAAGAGCGCATTCTACGAAGACGGAAAACGTCAGAAAGAGCGTTTTGACAACGATGATCTAGTGAATCAGCTAGAAGCGAAAATCCGTGCGAAAGCATCTGTATTAGATCAAGCTAACCGCATCGATATCAAACAAGAAGATTAATCTCATAGCTTGAGCACATTAAGTGTGCTCGGGTTACTAAGCGACGGTAATAATTGTGGCAAAGAAAATCCAAGCAATCCGAGGCATGAACGATTGCCTTCCAACTCAGTCTCCGCTGTGGCAAAAACTTGAAAACGCAGTAAAAAGTACTGTGAGCGCATACGGCTATAACGAAGTGCGCATGCCAATCGTTGAAGAAACAAACCTATTCAGCCGTGCGGTTGGTGAAGAGACTGATGTCGTTTCAAAAGAAATGTACACTTTTGATGATCGTAACGGAGACAGCCTAACACTTCGCCCTGAAGGTACGGCGGGTTGTGTGCGTGCATGTATTCAAAACAGTCTGATCAACCGTGACGAACAACGTCTGTGGTACATGGGACCTATGTTCCGCCATGAGCGTCCGCAGAAAGGTCGTTACCGTCAATTCCACCAGTGTGGTGTTGAGGTGTTCGGTCTAAATGGTCCAGACGTTGATGCTGAGCTTATCATGATGACTGCACGTCTGTGGCGTGAGCTGGGTATCAATGAGCATGTTCGTCTTGAGCTTAACTCTATCGGTTCTCAAGAAGATCGCGCAGACTACCGCACGGCACTGGTTGCATTCCTTGAGCAACATATCGATGTGCTAGACGAAGATTGTAAGCGTCGCATGCACACGAACCCACTGCGAGTTCTGGATACGAAGAACCCTGATGTTCAGGCTATTTTAGGTGATGCACCTCGCCTTTCTGAGTACTTAGGTGAAGAATCTAAAGCACACTTCGCAGGTCTATGTGAACTTTTAGACGCTGCAGGTATCGAATACACAGTTAACGAGCGTCTAGTTCGTGGTCTGGATTACTACAACCGCACGGTATTTGAATGGATCACTGAGAGCCTAGGTGCTCAAGGTACAGTATGTGGCGGTGGTCGTTACGATGGTCTTGTAGAACAATTGGGTGGCAGTGCAACACCAGCCGTTGGCTTTGCTATGGGTCTAGAGCGCCTTGTACTGATGCTAGAAACGCTAGAGCTAACGGACGTTCGTCGCAGTGTAGATGTTTACGTTGTGACAGCAGGCGAAGGCACAATGATGGTTGGTATGAAGCTAGCAGAACAGCTTCGTGAAGCTATTCCAGGCGTTCGTGTGATGAGTCACTTCGGTGGTGGTAACTTCAAGAAACAGTTTAAGCGCGCAGATAAAGTCGGTGCTGTAGTAGCATTGGTTCTGGGCGAAAACGAAGTTGCAGAAAACACCGTAGTACTAAAAGACTTGGTGGGTGGTGAGCAAGAGACTTACAACCAAACAGAAGTTGCTGAGAAGATCGCAGCACTGATTTAAGTCTTTTAATAAGCTAAAGATTAAAATCCTAATTCGTAATAGTAAGGCTCCCAAGATAGGAGCCTTTCGACGAAATAGGAACAATGGCAGCCTCGCTGTCATTTACATGTTTTAAGAGGACAGGAAGTGGAACTTTACGATACTGAAGAACAACAAGTTGAAGCCATTAAAGACTGGTGGAAGGAAAACGGCAAAGCCGTCATCATCGGTGCGGTTGTTGGTTTAGGTGGTCTATTTGGCTGGCGTTACTACCAGGATTCTGTGATTCAGGCGAGTGAAGCAGCTTCTCAAAGCTACACAACAGTAATGAACGCCCTGCAAACCAAAGGTGCAGACGCACAAGCAGATATTCAAGCGTTCATCGACTCAAATAAAGTTAAAGAATACTCAGTACTTGCTGCGCTTCAGCTAGCAAAAGTACAAGTAGATGCCAAAGATCTTTCAGCTGCACTTGAGCAACTTAAGTGGGCTCAAAGCAACACTAAAGATGCCGCGCTAACTCCACTTATCAGCTACCGTATTGCGCGTATTGAAGCAGAAATGGGCAACTTTGACGCTGCAAATGCAGAACTAGGCAAAGTAACTGACGCTGCATGGACGGGTCGTATTGCAGAACTTCGTGGTGATATCGCTCTTCGTCAAGGTGACAAAGAGGCAGCATACACGGCATACACTGAAGCTCAACAAGCTGCAGATGCTAGCCCTGCACTACAAATGAAATTGGACGACCTGGCGAAATAAGGACCGCATTGGATGAAAAGAGTCTTTAAGAAAGCCTTGTTAGGGGCATTAACAGTGGGAATTCTGGCTGGTTGTGCTGGCGAGGAAGATACCATTGTCATGGCTCCATTACCTCAGGTAGACAGTCAGTTTACGCCAAGTGCGGAATGGTCAACGTCGATTGGTGATGGCGTAGGTCATTATTTCTCGAAGCTGTCTCCTGTTGTTGCTAACGACACATTGTTTGTTGCAAGTCGTGATGGTCTAGTCAAAGCATTAGATCCAGAAAACGGTAAGCTCAAATGGCAAACTGATCTAGAAGAAGATGTGATTGCACGCCTTTCTGGTGGTATCACAGCTGCGTATGAACACCTTTACATTGGTTCTGAAAATGGTGAAGTGATTGCACTTGACCAAGAAACCGGTGACATCATCTGGCGTATCGAAGTAGGTGGTGAGGTGTTAGCGAAACCCGTCGCTGACTCTGGTTTGATCATTGTAAATACTAGCCGAGGCACTTTGATTGCTTTGGATGAAAGTACTGGTGAGCAACGCTGGGCGCTGAGCACAGAAGTTCCAAACCTAACGCTGCGTGGGGATAGCACGCCAACGGCTATTGGTGGTGGCGTATTCTGGGGGACAGCAAACGGTCGACTAGCTGCGGCAATTGTTGAACGTGGTCAATTGATCTGGCAACAACCAGTAGGTACTCCAAAAGGTGCAACGGAAATCGATCGTCTTGTAGACGTTGATTCTTCACCGATTGTACTGGGCGGCACTCTTTTCACTGTTGGTTACAACGGTCAACTTATTGCAATCGACTTACGTTCTGCAAATCCAATTTGGAAGCGTAACTACTCGTCAGCAACTGATATTGCTACAGACGGTAGCCGTATCTTCGTGATCACAGAAAAAGATCACGTAGTTGCAGTAGATGCACGCAGCGGTACAGAGCTTTGGGAAAACAGCAAGTTGGAATACCGCCAGCTTACTGCTCCAGTGATTGTTGATAACTATCTAGTGGTAGGCGACACATTAGGTTACCTACACTGGATGGATCGTTCGACTGGCGAATTCGTTGCACAACAATATGTCGATGACAGTGGTTTTGCTGTTGGTCCGACACTATTGTCTGATGGTTACGTGATTACAACTCGCAACGGCGATGTAAAGAAACTAACCATCAACGAATAATATCGTGATATAATTCACATTCGGCTCCTGGCTGGTAACAGTTAGGAGCCGTTTTGTTGTTTGAAATTTTTATTTATTAACCGTTATTCCTGACGTGGTTATAGGTAAAAAGCTGGTTTGATTTGGCATCAAGCAAGTCGTTACCTATAACTACAGAAGAAAGATTATTGTAGAGGTTGTTATGGTACCTGTTGTTGCTCTTGTGGGGCGTCCGAACGTAGGTAAATCTACACTATTTAACCGATTGACACGTACGCGTGATGCGTTGGTTGCGGACTTCCCTGGCCTAACGCGAGACCGTAAATATGGCCAAGCTCGCCTTGGCGAAGAACATGAATTCATCGTTATTGATACCGGCGGTATTGATGGCACGGAAGAAGGTGTAGAAACAAAGATGGCGGAACAATCGTTAGCAGCGATTGATGAAGCTGACGTAGTGCTATTCCTTGTTGACGGTCGTGCTGGATTAACACCATCTGATGAAGCGATTGCCGCGCATCTGCGTAAAATCGAAAAACCAGCAATGCTGGTAGTAAACAAGATCGATGGTATTGATGCTGATGCTGCTTGTGCCGATTTCTGGCAACTTGGTGTTGATGACATGTACCAAATCGCTGCGGCACACGGTCGTGGTGTGACAGCATTGTTGGAACGAGCGTTAGCGCCATTTTTCGATGATCTTCTAGCAAGCGAATCTGAAGAAGGTGAGATTGAAGATCTGACTGAATTCGAAGATGAAGAGCTAGCGATTGAAGATTACACCGAAGAAGATGCTGAAGCGGAGTTCAAACGTTTGCAAGACCAGCCAATCAAATTGGCAATCATTGGTCGTCCTAACGTTGGTAAATCAACACTAACAAACCGTATTCTTGGTGAAGAGCGCGTCGTGGTATACGACATGCCAGGCACCACTCGTGACTCTATCTATATCCCAATGGAACGTGATGGTCGTGAATACGTGTTGATCGATACTGCAGGCGTACGTCGTCGTGGTCGTATCAACGAAACAGTAGAGAAGTTCTCTGTTGTTAAAACACTGAAAGCCGTAGAAGACGCAAACGTGGTTCTATTGGTTATCGACGCGCGCGAAAACATTTCTGATCAAGACTTGAGTCTACTTGGCTTTGCATTGAACGCAGGTCGTTCAATCGTACTAGCCGTGAACAAGTGGGATGGTCTAGATAACGAAGTGAAAGAGAACGTGAAGAAAGAACTCGACCGCCGTTTAGGTTTCGTTGATTTTGCACGTATTCACTTTATCTCTGCGCTTCACGGTACAGGCGTTGGTCACTTGTTCGAATCGATTCAAGAAGCGTACAAGTCAGCAACGACACGTGTTGGTACTTCTGTTCTAACTCGTATCATGAAGATGGCAACAGACGATCACCAACCGCCAATGGTTCGTGGTCGCCGTATCAAACTGAAATATGCGCACGCGGGTGGTTACAACCCACCAATCGTAGTTATTCACGGTAATATGGTTCGCGATCTACCAGATTCGTACAAGCGTTACTTGATGAACTACTTCCGCAAGTCTCTGGAAATCATGGGTACACCAATCCGTATTAACTTCCAGAACAGCGATAACCCGTACGAGAACCGTACAAACAAGCTGACTCTTTCTCAAGAGCGTAAGCGCAAACGTATGATGTCTGCAGTGAAGAACCGCAACAAGTAATCGCCTAAGATTTTATGAATACCCAAGTTTCGACTTGGGTATTTTTTTATAAGCAGATTTTTGCTCGAACCAATGCATTAGAAGTATGACTAACATGACGATCACAGCTACCAAAACTCGCTTCTGTCATCAAACTTGGCAACTGGAAGCACCAGTACAACTTTCTCACTCAACTGAAGAAGTCACTTACGTTGTTACTGAGGAGACCCCTTTTCATCCTGTCAGCCACATTTGGCCAGATCATCCCGCTGACAAAGGCACATTAACTATTAAGGGCATGAGCTTTGAAGTGCTCGATTGCCAAGTTGGTGCGGTAGAACTTGCGAGTGGAAAGTTGTTCGTCGGTACTGAAATTCCGGTAAAACGTGATACGGAAGGGTGGGTGTTTGTTGTGGTACATGTGTTGCCACGTACAGAAGCTGTTGCCGTTGGTGATGCTGCATTACTAGAAGTAGATAAGGAATACCAACTGTCACTGAGTCGTGGTCATAGTGCTGGGCACATCGCATACCTTGCGCTCAACAAGGTACTTGCACAAAACTATTGGCGAAAAGATGCAGATCGTAAAGACCCACATGGTAATTATGACTTCAACAGTTATGCCCAAGAGACCAGCTTTGTTACCTCAGATAAATGTTTGGATACCTATCGTTTAGGTAAAACACTCCGTAAAAGGGGGTTAAACAGTGCAGATATGCTGTCTGACCTAAAAAGCATCGAACAACAGGTGAATGTTCTGTTGAGAGATTGGCTAAAAAGGGACGTTGCGATCACCATCGATTGCCATGGTGAACACCTTACCGATTCACGTTACTGGCAGTGTGATTTAGGCGAAGGTGAAATCGCTGTCATCCCTTGTGGGGGAACGCATGCGAGCCATTTGAATGACTTTGGTTCCATCCAAGTAACACTGGTGGAGATAGACTCACAAACCATCGAAATGCACACCGATGTAATTCGCTAATTTAGCTTTTTGATCTTTTTATTATATTCTGTTTGTGTGTTTATTTGTTCGGAAGTATGGTTTTAAGTTCTGTTTTAAATTGAGATGCAGAATATGTAACTTATGCTTTCGGTGTGTGGTTATATAAATATTCTTTTAAGGGGTGATCGCTGATCAAAAGGGTAATATCCGATGATCAGCATGCGATCTTTTATAGTGCCGCGTTCGCATAATGTGAGTTAGTTACCTGTGTCATATTAATAGATTTATTATATTTCAGGTTAATAAACATAATAACGATATGATTACGCCATTATGGATAAAGATAGACTGTTAGATGCTCACCGAGCAGTCAATCGTCTTTTAGGTAAGCTTGCTCTGGGAATGGAACGCGATAGCCTCAACAATGAGGTTATTAAGTTAAGTGAACACCTATTCGGTAAGAGGCAAGCTTCCATACTTCGATTGCACCCCGATACCAATACATTGCACTTGGAATTTGCTCCGCATTTACCTGATTTCTACAACCAAGCTATTGAAGGAGTCCCCATTGGACCAAAGGTCGGGTCTTGTGGTGCTGCTGCATTCTTAAAACAAACTGTGGTTGTTAGCGATATCGATCATCATGTTAACTGGGCACCTTTTCTTAAACTCACTCAACAAGCCCAACTTCATGCGTGCTGGTCAGTGCCGATTATTGCATCGGATGGTCATGTTCTGGGTACATTTGCTATTTACAGTAACGTCCCTTCCAAACCTCACCCTTATGAACTTGAAGTGCTCGAAATGCTAGCTGCCTTGTATGCCGTTGCGCTAGAGAAATACCGTTTAGAAGAACAGCTTCATTTTCATGCCAGTCGAGATCCTCTCACGCACTGCTTTAACCGTCGTGCTTTGTTGTCAGAAGTTGACCGGAAAATAAACGGTAAATGTGGTCGTAATGCCTTAGTTGCCTGTTTCTTCGTTGATATTGATGAGTTTAAGTATATTAATGACCGATTTGGTCATGAGACTGGTGATCAAGTTTTAGTACTAGTAGCTGAACATTTAAAACAAGCTTTTCGCTCTTGCTCGGTGATCGGACGTTACGGTGGTGATGAATTTGTCGGTTTTTGTTGTTTCCCAGATGAGCAGACCTACTTTCACTTTGTTTCTCGTTTAGCGGATGAGCTTAATCAGATTTACCAATTAGAAGAATATCAAGTCAAAGCCAGCATTGGCGCTTCTTGTAGTACAGCTAGTGAGCGTGCAGTGTTGCAGCAGCTTATTCAACAAGCTGATGTTGCTATGTATCAGAACAAGCGTGCTAAGCGAGCGTGATAAAGATCAAGGCGTTAAGCTGGCTTATGATTAGACTGTAAGTCAGTGAATTGAAGTTATTTAGAGGAAGTTATGCAACCAAATATTTGCCCAACTTGCGACGTAGAACTGGAATGGACTGGGCAATATCACTGTAATCAGTGCGACTCAGATTATAAGAAGGTAGGGTTTTGCCCAGATTGCGATGCGGAGTTAGAAAAACTACAGGCTTGTGGTGCGGCAAACTATTTCTGCAATAGTTGTAATGAACTCAAATCGAAATCACGTGTTCGATTTGAGTTTCAAAAAGTCAGTTAATTAACCGTTGAGCGAAGCTCACCATCAAATAAGCGGGTGACTAAAACGTCGCCCGTTTTTACATCCTTTGCTTGGGTAACAACCTGACCTTGCTCAGTCTGAGTAATTGAGTAGCCACGTTTTAGTGTTGCCAGTGGGCTTACCGTATCTAGCTTCTCTGCCGCGATTGCCAGTTGGTGACGCATGGTCAGTAACTTGCGATCCATTGCGTCCATTAGCTTTTGCTCAACGCGGTCAAGCTTTGATTTTTGCTCTGCCAAGCGTTTTACAGGTGAATTCAGTTGTAGACGATGATGTTTACGCTCAACCGCTTGTTGGCGTGTCGTGATAAATCGTTGCATTGCGCGTTGTAGGCGCATGTCCAACTCATCAAGTTGTTGCGTCTGACGCTGCAATTGATAGCTTGGGTGCTGGCGCTCTAAACGGTGCATCAGTTGAGCTGATTGCTGTTTTTGTTGCGCTAGGTAGTAACGCATTGCACTGGCTAGCTTATGTTGGCGAGTCACCAAAGCTTGATGTTTGTGGCTGTTATCGCGGCTTACCAATTCAGCCGCGGCTGATGGAGTCGGCGCTCGCATGTCCGCTACAAAGTCAGCAATTGTCACATCAACCTCATGACCAACTGCACTGATGATAGGAATTTGGCTTGCAGCAATAGTGCGAGCAAGGATTTCGTTGTTAAAGCACCAAAGGTCTTCTAACGAACCGCCACCACGACCAACAATCAATACATCACATTCGTCACGACTGTTTGCACGGCCGATTGCCTGAGCAATTTGAATCGCGGCTTCTTCACCTTGCACCATGGTTGGGTAAACCACCACGGGTAGGGAAGGATCACGACGTTTCAATACGTCTAAGATGTCGTACAGTGCTGCACCGGTTTTTGAGGTGATCACACCAACGCGTTTTGGGTGCTCAGGTAAAGGCTGCTTATTGGTTTGAGCAAACAAACCTTCTGCTGCCAATTTCATCTTAAGTGCTTCGAACTCTTGTTGCAGACGACCATCACCTTCAGGCTGCATGCTCTCAATGATCAATTGATAGTCACCACGAGGCTCGTACAGAGACAGACGTGCTTTAACTAATACTTGATTGCCGTTAGCAGGTTTGAAAGTGACGCGACGATTGTTACCACGGAACATGGCACATTTAACTTGAGCGCGAGAATCTTTAAGAGTGAGGTACCAGTGACCAGAGACGGGAGCTGAAAAGTTGGATATCTCTCCGACAAGCCAGACGATCCCCATTTCGTTTTCGAGCAGCAGACGCACTTCGGCATTGAGACGAGAAACAGTGAAGATGTTTTGATTGGTCTGGGAGAGCACAGCTAATTCCGTAGACGTGAGTATGGAAATTAGCGGCAATATAATACATATCAAGGGGGTAATTGCAAGAAAAAAATTAAAAAATTTGTGGTCAAGCGATTGCGTTAACCGTATAATCCCTCCGCAATATCTAATCCAAATGTAGCCAACAACCTAAAACTGGTTACCCTCATTATGCGAAACGATGAGATTGGATTGTCTTTTTACTCCTCTAATTGTGAGATATTGCAAATGCTAAGAATTGCCAAAGAAGCGCTGACATTCGATGACGTACTACTCGTGCCAGCTCACTCCACCGTTCTCCCAAACACAGCTGATCTTCGCACTCAGTTGACTAAGAACATCACCCTAAACATCCCAATGATTTCAGCGTCTATGGACACTGTTACAGAAGCTCGTCTAGCTATCGCGCTAGCGCAAGAGGGTGGCATTGGCTTTATCCACAAAAACATGTCTATTGAGCAGCAAGCTGCTGAAGTTCGTAAAGTTAAGAAGTTTGAAGCTGGTGTCGTTTCTGATCCAGTAACTGTTAGCCCTGAAGCGACTATCGCTGACGTGGTTGCACTGACTGAAAAACACGGCTTCGCTGGTTTCCCTGTAATCACAGAGAACAACGAGCTTGTAGGCATTATCACTGGTCGTGATGTGCGCTTTGTTACTGACCTTTCTAAGAAAGTGTCTTCAGTAATGACAGCAAAAGAAAACCTTGCAGCAGTAAAAGAAGGTGCAACACGTGAAGAAGTGCAAGAGAAGATGCACGAAGCACGCGTTGAGAAAGTATTGGTTGTGAACGATGAGTTCCAACTAACCGGTATGATCACTGCGAAAGACTTCCACAAAGCAGAACGTAAACCAAACGCATGTAAAGATGAGCGCGGTCGTCTACGTGTTGGCGCAGCCGTTGGTGCTGGCGCTGGTAACGAAGAGCGTGTTGCTGCTCTAGTTGAAGCGGGCGTTGACGTTCTACTTATCGACTCTTCACACGGTCACTCTGAAGGTGTACTAAACCGTATCCGCGAAACTCGCGCAGCTTACCCAGATCTAGACATCATCGGCGGTAACGTTGCGACAGGTGCTGGTGCTAAAGCACTTATCGAAGCGGGCGTTAGCGCTGTGAAAGTGGGTATCGGTCCTGGTTCAATCTGTACTACTCGTATCGTAACGGGCGTTGGTGTTCCTCAAGTAACAGCAATCGCAGACGCAGCAGAAGTGGCGAACTCATTCGGTATCCCAGTTATCGCTGACGGCGGTATCCGTTTCTCTGGTGACATCTGTAAAGCAATCGTAGCTGGCGCATCATGTGTGATGGTTGGTTCAATGTTCGCAGGTACAGAAGAAGCACCGGGTGAAGTGATTCTTTACAACGGTCGTTCTTACAAGTCTTACCGTGGTATGGGGTCTCTTGGTGCGATGTCTCAAGGTTCATCTGACCGTTACTTCCAGTCTGACAATGCAGCAGACAAGCTAGTACCAGAAGGTATCGAAGGTCGTATCGCATACAAAGGTCGTCTAAAAGAAATCGTACACCAGCAAATGGGTGGTCTACGTTCAAGCATGGGTCTTACGGGCTCTGCAACGATTGAAGATATGCGTACTAAAGCTGAATTTGTTCGTATCTCAGGTGCGGGCATGGCTGAATCACACGTACACGACGTTCAAATCACTAAGGAAGCTCCAAACTACCGTCGCGGTTAATTTTTACTGTTGTAAAAATAAAACCTATACACTCGACGTAAACGTTTGCTTTTTTCCTTGAAGCATTAATAAGAGGCGAGTACACTCGCCTCCGTTTTAATAACCTAGCTTATAAGACTGCTCAAAATGACTAAAAATATTCATGACCAACGTATTCTGATCTTGGACTTCGGTTCTCAGTACACTCAGCTAGTAGCGCGCCGTGTACGTGAAATCGGTGTTTACTGTGAACTGTGGAGCTGGGACGTTGAAGAAGCGGATATTCGTGAATTCAATCCAGACGGTATTATCCTCTCTGGTGGTCCGGAAAGCGTAACGGAAGATAACTCTCCACGCGCTCCTCAATATGTATTTGACTCTGGTGTGCCAGTATTAGGTGTATGTTACGGCATGCAAACTATGGCTGAGCAGCTAGGTGGTAAAGTAGCGGGTTCTACAGAACGTGAATTTGGCTACGCACAAGTTAAAGTTTCTGGTGAATCTGCACTATTTAAAGATCTTGAGCTAACTCAAGACGTGTGGATGAGCCACGGTGACAAAGTAGTAGAAATTCCTGCTGACTTCGTGAAAGTTGGTGAGACAGACACATGTCCGTACGCTGCGATGGCGAACGAAGAGAAGAAGTACTACGGCGTTCAGTTCCACCCAGAAGTAACGCACACGAAAGGCGGTCTACAAATGCTAGAGAACTTTGTTCTTGGCGTATGTGGCTGTGAGCGTCTATGGACTTCTGAATCTATCATCGAAGACGCGGTTGCTCGTATTAAAGAGCAAGTGGGTGACGACGAAGTTATCCTAGGTCTATCTGGTGGTGTTGATTCATCGGTAGTAGCGATGCTAGTTCACCGTGCAATCGGCGACAAGCTAACGTGTGTATTCGTAGATAACGGTCTTCTTCGTCTAAACGAAGGTCAACAAGTAATGGATATGTTCGGCGACCAATTTGGTTTGAACATCATCAAAGTTGACGCTGAAGAACGTTTCCTTAAAGCACTTGAAGGCAAATCGGATCCAGAAGAGAAGCGTAAGACAATCGGTCACGTATTCGTAGACGTATTTGATGAAGAGTCTAAGAAGCTGAAAAACGCGAAATGGCTAGCTCAAGGTACGATTTACCCAGACGTTATCGAATCTGCTGCATCTAAGACTGGTAAAGCGCACGTGATCAAATCACATCACAACGTGGGCGGTCTTCCAGATGACATGGAAATGGGTCTTGTTGAGCCACTACGTGAGCTGTTTAAAGATGAAGTTCGTAAGATCGGTCTAGAGCTTGGTCTTCCGTACAACATGCTTTACCGCCACCCATTCCCGGGTCCTGGTCTAGGTGTTCGTGTTCTTGGTGAAATCAAGAAAGAGTACTGTGACTTGCTACGTCGTGCAGACGCTATCTTCATTGAAGAGCTACACGCTGCAGACCTATACAACAAAGTATCTCAAGCGTTCACGGTATTCTTACCAGTTCGCTCTGTAGGTGTAATGGGTGATGGTCGTAAGTACGATTGGGTTGTATCTCTACGTGCGGTAGAAACTATCGACTTTATGACTGCGCATTGGGCACACCTACCATACGACTTCCTAGGTAAGGTTTCTAACCGTATCATCAACGAAGTTGACGGTATTTCTCGCGTGGTTTACGACATTTCTGGTAAGCCACCAGCGACAATCGAATGGGAATAATATTCCCTTCATATTTGAAGTAGCAACGTTGTTGATTTGTCCATTTCACCCTAATCACATAGTAAACCTATGCTCATAGGGCTGAAATGGCTTGTCGCCTAGTTGCAACTCCAACTATTTTGGGAATTAGTTGGAGTACTTGACGTAAAGATTAAAATAGTAAAACCAGCCTTCGGGCTGGTTTTTTTATGCCTGAAAAGTGTGAACGCAGGTCTCAACTTTTTTATTAGAAAATATATACATGTAACACTGTTGAATGTATATTCATTTTTAGTGTTTAAATATTAAAATTGGTATTGCTATGGAACAGGCAGACGTTACCTCCCTCATCCCCATCATTATTACGTTAGTCCTTGCGCTAACTACAAGAAACGTTGTTGTCGGTCTTTTTGCCGGTGTTGTTAGCGGTGTGGCTATGTTAGAAGGCACATTCGTTGACAAAGGTCCGCTCGATTCGTTTAGCGCACTGATGAAAAGTTACCTGTTGCCGCAACTGACTGACAGTTACAATGCGGGCGTCATCCTTCTTTTGGTTTTCATTGGTGGTTTTGTTGCCTTGATGGAGAAATCTGGCGGTGGCGTGGCGTTCGCTAAAAAGGTCACTCAGTGGGTTGCAAGCAAATGCCAAGCGCAGCTTTCTGCTTGGTTTGGCGGCGTTGTTATTTTCTTTTCAGACCTTGGTACACCGTTAATTGTTGGTCCTGTCTTTCGTCCTCTTTTTGATAAACTGAAAGTCTCTCGCCAGAAGCTAGCCTTTATCATCGATTCAACTTCATCCCCAGTGGCGATCCTCATCCCTTTCATCGGTTGGGGCGTTTATATCATGAGCCTGATTCAAAAAGAGTTTGCTGCACTGGATGTGGGTATCAGTGATTGGGATGCCTTTATTGGTGCGATTCCTTACCAGTTTTATGCCTTTTTAGCGATCGCGATTGTGCCGATTGTTTCTTTCTTCAAACTGGATTTTGGACCAATGGCGAAAGCTGAGCAGCTTGCAGAGCAGGGTTCTGATTTTGGAAAAGTGCAAGATTCATTGAATGTGTTTGAGCATAAAAATGCAAAAACAAGTTTTGTTTGGGCACCGCTTCTCGTCATGCTTGTGGTGCTTTGTTCAATATTGGTTCCTCATGGTTTTCCATTTCAGAAAGTAGCAGGCTCAACTTTCCGTGCAGCACTGTCGTCGGCGTATTTCTTTGCTGCAATTACTTTGATTAGTTTGATGGCGTTTTATGGCGTGAGAAAACTCTCTGATGGCATTCAGGTTTACCTAAAAGGGATGTCAAACATGATGTCCGTTGCGGTGATTTTGGTTCTTGCTTGGTCATTGAGTTCGGTTGGCAAGGAGCTTGGCGCAGCGGCGTACATTGCAGAACAAGCGCAGGCTGGTTTCCCTTATTGGTTATTGCCAGCGGTGGCATTTTTGTTAGCTGGTATTATTTCGTTCGCAACAGGATCGTCGTGGGGGACATTCGCTATTATGATGCCGTTGGTTATCCCAACTGCAGTTGCGATTGATGCACCATTGTTGGTGTGTATTGGTGCGGTTCTGTCTGGCGGTCTATTTGGTGATCACTGTTCGCCAATTTCTGAAACCACCATCTTGTCTTCGACTGGTGCTGGTTGCGAGCAGTACGAACACTTTAGAACTCAATTTCCTTATGCGGTGCTTAATGGTGCCATTGCCCTAGCAAGTTTTCTTGTCGCTGGGGTAATGGCTTCGCCTGTGATTGTACTGGTGGCGGTTGTGGTTCAGTTTGCTGTCTATTTATTGCTTTCTAAACAGAAATCTTCGCAGGCTTTAGAGTCGATAACAGCCAACCAATAACCAAGAATAAAAACGGGGGAAGGTTCTCCCGTTTTGTTTTGAGTCAAGGTAACAGTTTTTGTGATACCCGCTGTGTAACAGTATTTATTTATAAACTTTGCGTCGCAGAATGAATGGGCTTTACTCGGCGTTTTTTCTACATGATCCACTATGTGTCTAGTTATTCCTTGTATATTGTATTGATAAATACGGAGATTAGACATGTTTGCACTCAAACATCTGCCTCTTGCATTAAGCTGTGTGCTCGCGGCACAAGCTCATGCCAGTATGAATATCCAACCTGATCCTCAAAACCCGAATGGCTACGTGATCGCTCGTGGTGACATTCAAGCGGTTGAGCAAAGCAAAACATCTGACCCAATGTATGCCATCTGGGCACAGGCGTTAGAGACTCGTCCGAACAGCGTTGTAGAAGCTATCGTACCGGGCGCAGCAGGTAACCCAGAAAACGTTAAACGTGTTGAACGTGTATTCCCCGAAAGTGAGTGGGACTTCCTAACGCAAATGGCTGCGCCTGAATACACTTATACTCGTTTCTTACGTGCGATAGGTAAGTTCCCTGCATTCTGTGGTGAGTACACCGATGGTCGAGACTCTGACGCAATCTGTAAGAAATCCATCGTGACAGCATTTGCGCATTTTGCTCAAGAAACTGGTGGTCACATTGCGGTTGATAACGTATCAGACAACCCACTTGCATTAGAAGAGTGGCAGCAGGCACTCGTGCATGTACGCGAAATGGGATGGTCTGAAGGTCAAGAGGGTTACACCACAGGCTGTGGTCAGAACGATTGGCAAAATAAGCGCTGGCCATGCGAACCTGGTCAAGGGTATTTTGGGCGTGGTGCCAAACAGCTTTCTTACCACTTTAACTATGGCGCATTCTCTGAAGTGATGTTTGATGGCGATGCATCGGTGCTGCTGAAGAATCCGGGTTTAGTCGCTGACTCTTGGTTGAACTTGGCTTCTGCAATTTGGTTCTTCTTAACCCCTCAAGCGCCAAAACCAGCGATGTTACACGTAATTGATCGTACATGGGTGCCATCGCAACGTGAGATCGATGCGGGCATTGGTTACGGTTTTGGTACCACTATCAACGTCATCAATGGCGGTATTGAATGTGGCGAGCAAAACAAAGACAAAGGTCAGCCTGTTAACCGTATTCGTTACTGGGAAGGTTTAGCAGCGCATTATCAAATTCCTATCGAAGCTGATGAAACCAATACTTGTTGGCAACAAACGCCGTACGGTAGCTTAAACCTTAACGGTGCGACTGATGTGCTTTACACCAACTGGGATGGTAACTGGAAGTACTACTCAGATCGCCCTGGGGGTCATTCATTTGAGTGTGAATTGGTTGGCTTCCAAACCGCATATTCGGCTCTGGTAGCAGGAGATTACGAGAAATGTGTTACCAACTTCTACCAATCTCACGCGGGTTGGCCTGAAGTACGCATTGTCGACAAACTAGACCCAGTCGATCCGGTTGACCCACCTGTAGGTGGTGTTGCTGCATGGGATGCTGGCAAGGTTTATAACACAGGCGACCAAGTCTCTTACAAGGGGGCGGTATATGAAGCTAAGTGGTGGTCACAAGGCAATGAGCCGACCAAAGGTGACCCTTGGAAGCTCGCTTCGGGCACGCCAACCGAGCCACCAACGACTGAACCTCCTGTGACAGAGCCACCAGTAACTGAGCCTCCAGTAACCGAACCACCGGTGACGGAGCCTCCTGTTTCAGGGGACTTTATCGCATGGGAACCAGGTGTCACTCAAGTAGCCAATGGTGACAAAGTGACTTATCAAGGTAAGTGTTTTATTGCGAAAAACGGTCCGGGTGTATGGGAAACGCCAACCCAGAGTAACTGGTTCTGGGATGAGATCTCTTGCCAGTGATTGAACAATAAATAGTCTAAGTATCTATAAAGACTCTGCTTTTTAGTAGGGTCTTTTTTTATTCATTTGATTGCCTATTTGTGCAATCTAAGTTTCCAATAACGTCTTTTCTCTTTTGTTTTTTAGTCCATTAAAATTCGCGCGCAATTTTTATCAACATTTTTGAAAACAGGTACGCTTACATGTCTACTAAACTGGCTAACCCAGCGCCGCTAGGCCTAATGGGTTTCGGTATGACCACGATTCTGCTTAACATCCACAACGCAGGATTCTTCCCAATTGACTCAATGATCCTAGCAATGGGTATCTTCTACGGTGGTCTTAGCCAAGTTCTTGTTGGCATGATGTGCTTCAAACGTGGTGATACTTTCGGTACGACTGCATTTACGTCTTACGGTCTGTTCTGGCTAACACTGGTTGGCCTAATCGTAATGCCTTACATGGGTCTTCCTGCAAGCCCAGCACACTTTATGGGTTGGTACCTACTGCTATGGGGTATCTTCACTGGCTTCATGTTTATTGGTTCTCTATGCTACCCAGTAGCGAAGCAAGTCGTATTTGGTTCTCTTACTATCCTGTTCTTCCTACTAGCTGCACGTGACTTTACTGGTAGTGAGCTGATCGGCACTATCGCAGGCTTTGAAGGTATCTTCTGTGGTGCAAGCGCAATCTACTTCGCAATGGCTCAAGTACTAAACAACGAGTACGGTCGCACGGTTCTTCCAATCGGCGAAAAGCAAAAGCCTCAAGTTGCAACGCAAGAAATCGCAGCATAATCGCTTCGAATTGAATGCAAAAGAAAAGGGTTAGCCACTGGCTAACCCTTTTTTAATGTCCTTTTCGGACCACTGCTTTTTCTTATATACCCGCCAACCTGCTGGGGGAGGAGGTTAATGAGGCATTAGGTAGATGGTTGTTCTACTGTTTCTGCCGTGTCACTATCCGCTGTAGGCGCCTTGCCTGTTTTACGTTTGTACTTTTCTTCCCAGTAGTCAGCACCTTTGATACCAAGCGCAACAGGGTTGAATGTGTACTCTGTAACCCCACGTTTTTGCTGCTCTTCATAATCAGCTAGAGCTTTTAGTGCTGGCTTAGACATGAAGAAGATGATCAGAATGCCGACAATATTTAGCCATGCCATTAGACCTACGCCTACGTCACCCATTGCCCACGCAAGGTTAGCTGTTTTAACCGTACCGTAGAATACCGCTGAGATCAGAATGACCTTCAAGATAAACATCAGACCGTTTACTTTTACTGTGCGACGGATGTAAGCGATGTTGGTTTCTGCGATGTAGTAGTACGCCAAAATCGTTGTAAAGGCGAAGAAAAACAGAGCAATCGCGATGAATGGTTTACCCACACCCGGAAGGGCACTTTCAATCGCCATTTGCGTAAATACAGGACCATTTGCACCGATATCTGCTGGAAGGTTCTGTACTAAGAACGCACCTTCGACTGCACCGTGTACGTTGTACGCACCCGTGATAAGAATCATAAATGCGGTTGCTGAACACACTAGCAGAGTATCGATGTAGATAGAGAATGATTGAACCAGACCTTGCTGTGCTGGGTGATCAACACTTGCTGCTGCAGCAGCGTGAGGACCAGTACCTTGACCTGCTTCGTTAGAGTAAACACCACGTTTTACACCCCAACCAATCGCAGCACCAATACCCGCCATCGGTGTGAATGCATCACCAATGATCATGCCAACAATACGTGGAATTTCACCGATGTTAAGTAGGATGATAACGAATGCTGTGATGATGTACGCCAGAGCCATGAACGGAACTACGATTTGAGTGAAGTTCGCGATTCGTTTCACACCACCAAAGATAATGAAAGCAAGAATGACACAGACAACCGTACCAGTGAAAATTTTAGCGAAACTGAAGGTACCAATAGCGGTTTCAATCATGTCACCTGAGCCAAATGCTGCTTCTACTGCGTTACCAATACTGTTCGATTGAACGCCAGGAAGCAGAACACCACATGCAAAGATGGTTGCGATAGCGAAGATCCAAGCGTACCACTTTTGACCCATTGCTTTTTCGATGTAATAAGCTGGACCACCGCGGAATTCACCTTCGTCTTCTTCTTTATAAATCTGTGCGAGTGTTGATTCTGCGTATGCGGTTGCTGCGCCAAAGAAGGCGACAACCCACATCCAGAAAACAGCACCTGGACCACCGAAACCGATAGCGGCTGCAACACCTGCAATGTTACCTGTACCTACACGGCCAGATAGTGAAACGGCCAAAGCCTGAAATGATGAAATCCCCTTGGTTGAACTCTTACCAGAAAGTAGCAAGCGCCACATTTCAAAGAAGTGACGAATCTGCACAAAGCGCGTCATGATCGAGTAGAACAAACCAGCGCCAAGGCACAAATAAATCAGTACCGGACTCCAGATAATTCCATTCAGAAAATCAACTAATGACTGCATGAGTATTTTCCCTGTTTGTTATGGTTGTGGTTGTTTTTCGTACAACACATTACCCTTTTTGTAATGTAATTGTTAACCTTTTTGACTAAAAATCCTTTGTAGCGTGATGATGAACACAGAATGGTTAAATATTGTTAAAAATTGGTTCTTGTTATGTTTGTGTGTGGTTTTTATTGGAAATGACAATGAATTGATTGAATATGCAGCACATTGCCATGAAAATGTGCTGCGAGATATGGAAGTCATATCTTCTGAATGCTATTTAACATGTGGAATAATGTTCTATTTGAAATGGTTTGCAGGTGTTTAGGCGTAACGGCTTAGGCTCAATTCTGAGTGATTTGTTACTTTGCTTTCTGCACCGATCATAATGTCGGCAAGGAGTTGTCCTGACCCACAAGCCATGGTCCAACCGAGCGTTCCATGTCCTGTATTCGTGAATAAATTGTCGTAAGGGGTCGCACCAATGATGGGGGTACCATCGGGCGTCATGGGGCGAAAGCCTGTCCAAAATTCGGCTTGAGTGAAATCGGCACTTTGCGGAAATAAATCTCGAATCACCATTTCAATCGTATTCTTGCGCTTTTGCGGTAATGAAGGATCAAAGCCCGCAAGTTCAGCGGTCCCTGCGACCCGGATGCGATCGTCAAAGCGTGTCATTGCCACTTTATAGGTCTCATCCATGACGGTAGATCGCGGTGCAAATTGTTCACATTCAATCGGAACCGTCAGTGAATACCCTTTGACGGGATAGATCGGAATATCAATCTCAAGCTGCTTGAGTAACGCCGTTGAGTAACTGCCCGAAGCAAGTACAAACTGGTCTGCTTTAAATAAACCATGATCCGTTTGGACACCCATGACCTTTTTGCCTACGGTAACCCAATTACTTACCTCTGTATTGAATTCAAACCTGACACCATAAGCTTTCGCCAGCTTAGTTAACTGCTGACAAAACTGGAAACAATCTCCGGTTTCATCATCGGGTAGGTACAACCCACCGACCAGTTTTTCTTTTACTAACGCTAACCCAGGCTCTTGTTTGATGCAGTGCTCGACGTTCATTAGCTGAAAACGTGTACCGCTTTGTTCTAATAACTTAAGGTCTTTTTCTATGGTGTCTAACTGCTGTTGAGATCGAAATACTTGTAACGTCCCGAGTTGGCGACCTTGGTATTCAATCGCATGATCACGTCTTAGCTGCTCTAAACAAGTGCGGCTGTGATTGGCGATGGATAGCATTCGTGCTTTGTTGATCTGATAGCGAGATAAGGTGCAATTAGACACCATTTTCGTAGCCCAGCGGATAAGCTCTGGGCTGAGAGACGGTTTTATTTTGAGTGGGGCATGCTCTTCGGTTAGCCATTTCACGGCTTTGAGTGGAATGCCTGGGGCTGCCCATGGTGAAGAGTAGCCGTAAGAGATTTGTCCTGCATTGGCGAAGCTGGTTTCCATCGCACTGCTTGGTTGGCGATCGATCACGGTGACCTGATAACCTGCTTGAGCTAGATACCAAGCTGAGGTCAAACCGATAACACCACTACCTAATACGATGACTTCCATTGATGTGCTCCACACATTTTCGATGTTGCGCAGTTTGTCTTCTTTACCTTTTGTTAACAATCGATATAAATTACATCCAGCGTTTAGAAAAACTATAGGCTCAGGATGAAAAGTAGTGTCGTAAGTGGATTGTGGTTATTTAACCAAGTAGCGGAACACAACAGTTTTACCAGTGCAGCAAAGGCATTGCACTTGACGACAGGCGCAATTAGCCAGCAAATTATCCAGTTGGAAGAGCAACTAGGCTTTACTTTGTTTGAACGCCATTCGCGAGGAATTAGGCTGACACCTAAAGGTTTGCAGTTATCTCAGACTTCGCAATTTCACTTCTCTGAACTTAGGAAAGCACTTGAAGAGCTACAGATTGAAAAGCCCCACAATGAAATTCGCCTCAAACTGACACCTTCTTTTGCATTTAAATGGCTGGTTCCTAGGCTTGAAAGCTTCCACCTAAATAACCCCGACCTGCAAGTACAGATTTTTGCAGAGGGAGCGCTTGTGAATAGTGAGCTGAAGGATTACGACGTTGCAATTGACTATGGTCCGCACCCGTATCGAGACAAAAACGCGAAGCGGATTCTTGATGAGCAACTTCTTCCAGTGATGAGTGTCAAATACCTTGAGGATCATGGGTGGCTAAAAACACCTAAAACGACACCAGAGCAATGGCGAGATGCGACGTTATTGCACGATGCTATGCCATGGGATAAAGCGCCGCGTGACTATGAGTGGCTCTATTGGGCATCAAGTATGGGGCTGGATTTTAAAACGGATTCTGGGCATTTCTTTAATCGAACGGATATGGCGATGTCCGCAGCTGAAGCCGGCGTTGGTATTGCGATGGCACGTATGGCGCTGGTGGAGGATGAACTTAAAAATAGTCGTTTGGTCTCACCATTTGAACCCGTTGATGCCAACGCGGGGTACTACTTGATCATTAACACGAAAAGCGAACCAACCCAACGATTTAAAAAGTGGCTTTTACAACAAGTTCAATTATCAATGTAGAGAGAGCCAATTGGCACGAGTGTTTAAGAAATAATAAAAATAAATTTCTTAATTACATGATACTTCGAATTGCTTTCCACAAATTGTCTTCCGTTTATTCACTCCTCTCACTCCGTCCTCTTTTTCCATATCATCCACGAATTAATCAATGGATGAGAAAGACTATGGCTAAAAAAAACTCTCTTATATTAGCCTTAGCTCTATTTTCGGTAGGAGCAAGCGCAATGTTTTGGCCGTTTAAAAAATACGATGTGGAAATGTCTCCAGAAGTTCGTGGTGTCATCACACTTGATGGCGTACCGCAAGCGGGGTTAACGGTTCATCGGGACTTATTCTACGAAGGTTACAAAGATGGAGAGAAAATCTCCGATGAGGCAATAACTGGCTTAAAAGGGGAGTTTTATTTTCCTAATTTTCAGGTTCGTTCGAGAGCGCCAGAAGATGTTCTCGGGCAAAACTTCGTTGTAGCTCAAGAAATATATATCTTAAAAGAAGGCAAGGAAGTTTATCTGTGGAACGCTACTAAGCATGCAAAGCCAATTCCTTTTGCATCTGAATTATTGTTGGCTCTTAACTGTGAACTAAATCAAGAGGAACTCAATTATGAGTTCAGAGAACCTCAAAGTGGAGAGCGAATATATCTACCTCTAGTCTCGGTTTGTCGTTGGGAAGGATTAAAAGGTTATACAAATGAACAGCTGATTAAAGAAACAAATGACTTACCGTCAGAGGATTAATATGAGTGTATTATCACCTACAATTGCATCAGATATTGCAACTTTTGCTTATCAAGCAAGATTAAAAAGAAAAAGTATTTCTCTACAAAAAAAACACAAAGGCCCACTTTAAGTTTGATATTAGCAACGTGATATCAGGAACTTCTGGAGGCTTTTTTTATCGCCCTACTTCAGGTTTCATCGTTGTAGGTAAAGGGGGTAGTGAAATTTATAAGAGAGATATCGTACTTTCTTTTCGAGGCACTAAAACACTTGCTGATGCATTGACTAATATGACGGCAAACCATAGAGGTACACATTCTGGAGAGCTAGTACACAATGGGTTTCAAGGAACCTTTAATTCTATGGTTCCTGAAATTAGAGCTTTCGTGAAAACCAGTAAGTCAGATAAATTACTAAATATTCACTGTGTGGGTCATAGCCTTGGTGGTGCTTTAGCCACTTTAGCCGCGAACTGGCTTAAATCTTTTCCTGAAGTTAATGCAAAAGTTCACCTTTATACATTTGGTGCTCCCAGAGTAGGTGGAAAAAGTTTCTCTATGAATGCAACTCAACGTCTAGATAGTATTTTTAGATGTGTTAATGGTGCTGACCCTGTACCTAAAGTTCCTGTGTGGCCTTTCTATCACACTCCTTACAATGGTTCGGAGTATTTATCGAGCAGACAACAGGGTCTAGATCATAAAGCTCATGATATGAAGCGTTATGCTCAATTGACGGAATTTCAGAGTTGGGAAAAATCTATTCCCAGAAGGTTGCCTATCCCTTTGAAAAGGTAGTCTTAAATTATAACAATCGGCTTGAAACCAGACCGAATGAGTTTTGGGCAGACAAAATCTCAGCTGCAATCCTGACATTGTTAATTGATGGGGGGTGTGCTTCTATAGTCTTTGCTGCGCAAAATATAGGCTCGGCGATTTCAACTATCTATGATGCTATTGCTCGTTCAATGGTTAAGATCTCAGAATTATCAAGTGAATTTGCAGAACGTGTAAAAGGCTTACTTGGTCATATGCTGGTATTTGCGGGCAAGGGAGCTCAGATCGCGATTAAGTTTACCTATTCATTTATCCGCTGGGTATTTGAATTGGTTTTAAACAAATTGAATCAGGCGGTTAAAGCTGCACTTAAAAGTACTTTTTAATCATCTATAAACCGCCTCAAGCGAGGCGATTTTTGTTTTACAATAAAACCTTTCTAAAACCTAGTTCCTCCCCTGTGACTTGAACTGCTTTTCTTTGTTGAAAAAATCGGCAATATAAAAGAATAACCATTCACTCAATAGTTCAGGGAAGATGCATGAAAGACGAAACACTCTCGATCCATTTTGGCTACGAAACCGACCCAACAACCAAATCAGTAGCGACACCGATTTACCAGACGGTAGCGTATGAGTTTGATAATGCGCAACATGGTGCGGATTTATTCAACCTTGAAGTTCCGGGCAATATTTACACTCGTATTATGAACCCAACCAATGACGTGTTGGAAAAACGCATGGCAGCGTTGGAAGGGGGGATTGCTGGTTTGGTTGTGAGTGCAGGTAGTGCGGCAATTAACTACGCTATTCTCACGCTCGCGCAAGCTGGCGATAACATCGTTTCTACTCCTCAATTATATGGTGGTACTTACACCTTGTTTGCGCATATGTTGCCAAACCAAGGTATTGAAGTGCGTTTTGCCAAGGACGATAAGCCTGAAAGTCTTGCTGAGCTTATCGATGAGAATACCAAAGCGGTTTACTGTGAAAGCATCGGTAATCCGGCAGGGAACATCATAGACCTAGAACGTGTTGCCGAACTGGCTCATGCGCAGGGCGTGCCTGTGATTGTAGACAATACGGTCGCAACTCCAGTGCTATGCAAGCCAATCGAATTTGGTGCCGACATCGTGGTTCATTCGCTCACTAAGTATGTTGGTGGGCATGGTACGACGCTGGGTGGCATCATCATTGATTCTGGGAAGTTCCCGTGGGCACAGCATAAAGATCGCTTCCCAGTATTTAATCAGCCTGAGCCTTCTTACCACGGCGTGGTTTACACCGAAGCATTTGGTGAGGCCGCTTTTATTGGTCGTGCTCGTACCGTTCCTTTGCGTAATACTGGTTCTGCTTTGTCACCAATGAATGCCTTTATGTTGATGCAGGGGCTGGAAACGCTGTCGCTGCGTATGGAGCGTCATACCGAAAATGCGCTGAAAGTCGCGGAATACTTAAGCCAGCACGAGAAAGTGAGTTGGGTAAGCTACGCGGGTTTACCTACTTCGGAATTCTATCCATTGGCAGAAAAATACATGCAAGGTAAACCATCAGCGATATTGTCGTTTGGCTTGAAAGATGGTTATGAAGCTGGTGTGCGCTTTTACGATGCATTGAAGATCTTTAAGCGTTTGGTGAACATTGGTGACGCAAAATCGCTTGCATGCCATCCGGCGTCGACTACGCATCGTCAATTGAGTGAAGCGGAGCAAAAGCAAGCGGGTGTATCCCCAGAGATGATTCGCTTGTCCGTTGGTATTGAACACATTGATGACATCTTGGTAGACCTTGAACAAGCCCTTAATGCTTAATTATTGAATTAAAAGTGAAAAGCAGCTCTTTGATAGGGCTGCTTTTTAAAGACACCGTCGATATTCAACTTTCATTTCAGCCCCCGTTTCTTTTTCAAATCCCATTTCGTTTTCTATTCCAAATTGTGACCGAGCAGCATGCCTTAATCCCATAAATTCATTATGGTTGAATGGATAAATGATAATAACTATCATTCTCAGTGTTTGTTTTTAAATAGGTGAATAGTCATGTCGGGACTCAACTCAGTAGACAGCTTCGATCCAAGCAGCAGTTGGCAAGGGCTAACTCTGACCGATAAAGCTGCCAATCAAATTAACAAGCTGCTCGAAAAAGACGAATCTCTATGTGGCTTGCGACTCACAATTAAGCCTTCAGGTTGTGCGGGCTACGCGTATGTACTGTCCACCGTGGATGAAGTCATCGCTGACGATCTTGTATATGAGCATCTAGGCGCCAAGTTATTTGTGCCTCTTGATGCCATGCCTTATCTCGATGGAACAGAAGTGGACTTCATTTCACAAGGGTTGAACCAGATGTTCCAGTACAACAATCCTAAAGTACAAAGTGCTTGTGGTTGTGGTGAAAGTTTTAATGTGTAAAAGCGAGCACTGCTCTAGGGCAGTGGCTGGTTTTAAATGGTACCGACAATGACACAAAGTGGTATTGAGATCCAAGAAGATGTTCAAGCTTGGGTTGATGATGATAGTTACAAACAAGGGTTCTACAGCAATATTGCGACAGACCAGTTAGCAACAGGCATCAATGAAGATGTTGTACGTGCGATTTCTGCCAAAAGAAACGAACCTGAATGGATGCTGGAGTTCCGACTTCGGGCGTTTCGAATTTGGCAAACCATGGAGGAACCGCATTGGTTAAAAGCGCACTACGCCCCGCTTAACTATCAAGATTATAGCTATTATTCCGCGCCATCTTGTGGTCAGTGCGATGATACTTGTGCTGGCGATGAAGCATCGCAAGACCCGGAGTTTTTGACTAAAGAAGTCGAACAAGCTTTTGACCTGCTGGGTGTGCCAGTTCGTGAGGGAAGCGAAGTCGCTGTTGATGCAATCTTTGACTCCGTATCGGTCAAAACCACGTACAGTGAAAAATTGGCAGAGAAAGGCATCATTTTTTGCTCATTCAGCGAAGCGATTCACAAGTACCCTGAGCTAGTACAAGAGTACCTAGGGACAGTCGTCCCGCCAGAAGATAACTTCTTTGCTGCGCTAAATGCTGCCGTTGCGTCGGATGGCACCTTCGTTTACATCCCCAAAGGTGTTGAGTGTCCTATGGAGCTCTCGACCTATTTCCGGATCAATGCTGCAAAAACAGGTCAATTTGAACGTACGATTTTGATTGCTGATGAGGGCAGCTATGTCAGCTATATCGAAGGATGTTCGGCACCATCGCATGATAATTACCAGCTGCATGCTGCGGTGGTAGAAGTGATCGTCCTCAAAGATGCTTACGTGAAGTATTCGACCGTACAAAACTGGTTCTCAGGCAAAGATACCAACGGCGGTATCCTCAACTTTGTGACCAAGCGAGCGCTGTGTAAAGGCAGTGGTTCAAAGATGTCTTGGACTCAATCCGAAACGGGATCTGCCATTACATGGAAGTACCCAAGCGTCATTCTCCAAGGGGATAACTCGATCGGTGAGTTTTATTCCATCGCGTTAACGTCGGGTAAGCAGTTGGCTGACACTGGCACTAAGATGATCCATATCGGTAAAAATACCAAGTCCACCATCATCTCAAAAGGCGTCTCCGCTGGGCACAGTGAAAACAGCTACCGCGGATTAGTGAAGATCTTACCGAGCGCTGAAAATGCGCGAAATTTCACTCAATGTGACTCGATGCTCATCGGTCCGGATTGTGGGGCGCATACCTTCCCTTACGTTGAAGTAAAAAACAACTCCGCTCAGGTCGAGCATGAAGCAACCACAACCAAAATTGGTGAAGACCAACTGTTTTACTGTTCACAACGAGGCATCGCTGAAGAGGATGCGATCTCAATGATTGTGAACGGTTTTTGTAAGGATGTGTTTTCCGAATTACCGCTGGAGTTTGCCGTAGAAGCACAAAAATTATTGGCAATCAGCTTAGAACACAGCGTTGGATAATGAAAAATGTTAATAATTAACAACTTAAAAGCCCAAATTGAAGAACAAGAAATTCTAAAAGGAGTCAATCTTCAGATTAACCCTGGAGAAATTCACGCCATCATGGGACCAAACGGTTCCGGTAAAAGCACGCTGGCAAGCACGCTCGCGGGACGTGAAGACTACGAAATTACCGATGGATCTGTCGATTTCAACGGCAAGGATTTATTGGAATTAGATCCTGATGAACGTGCAGGCGAAGGCGTGTTCTTGGCATTCCAATACCCTGTCGAAATTCCGGGAGTGAGTAACCATCTCTTCTTACAAGCATCAGTGAATGCGGTGCGAAAATACCGTGAACTTCCGGAATTGGAACGCTTTGAACTTGCGGATTTAATTGAGGAGAAAATTGAGCTTCTCAATATGCCGAAAGACTTACTTTCTCGCTCGGTAAACGTCGGCTTTTCTGGCGGAGAAAAGAAGCGTAATGACATCTTGCAAATGGCGGTACTTGACCCACAACTTTGCATTTTGGACGAGACCGATTCTGGATTAGATATTGATGCACTTAAAGAAGTTGCTAATGGCGTAAATAGCCTAAAAGACGGCAAACGTTCTTTCATCATTGTGACCCATTACCAACGCATTCTTGATTACATCAAACCTGACTTTGTGCACGTGCTGTATCAAGGAAAAATCATCAAATCGGGTGATTTCTCTATGGTGGCTGAGTTAGAGGAGAAGGGCTATGGTTGGCTCACCGGAGAGGAGTAATTGTCTATTGCCATTCAGTGACTATTTAAAGCCTCGTCTGATTGAGTTAGATGAGGTTGCCAAATACCATTGGCAAGCCGCGTTAGCACAAGGATTACCGACTCGTCAGCATGAAGATTGGAAATACACCTCGCTTGAAGGCTTCGATGCCATTGATTTTTCCAGCCAGCGTGAGACTGATGTATCGATGGCTTTCGTTCAGGCTCACAAGCTTGATATGGATGCAGAAAGGTTAGTTTTTGTGAACGGTCAGTTCCAACCTAATTTGAGTGATATTGATGGCGAGGCATTTCGACTTTCTTTACTTAATGGTGATGCAAAACAAGCGTTGCCTGCCGCGATTGCACCAGAAATCTTTTTGCATCTCACGGAAGCATTTTCCGATACGACTTTGTTGATTGAGGTCGATGCCAAACATACCGTAGCCAAGCCTATTTACTTGATGCAAATTGAGTCTCGACCTCAAGGTGGTATGGCACATCATCGCGTACACCTAAAAGTCGGACAAAGTAGCGAAGTTAAAATTGTTGAGCACCTTCTTTCTGCTTGTCATGGCAACCGTGTGGCAGCAAGTTATTCCGGTTCGCGACTTACGATGGAGGTTTCGGACAACGCTGAGCTTACCCATTACAAGCTCTGCTTGGGTTCTGTGGAACATTACCATTTTGCTCACAATGATCTTTTCGTTGGACGAGATGCAAATGTATCAAGCCAGACTTTTTTGCTCTCTGGTCAATTGACGCGCCACCACACCAGCTGCCAGTTAAATGGCGAAAATACAGAGATTGAAATCAACAGCCTAGCGCTACCTAGCCATCAGCAAACGTACGACACGCGTACTTACCTTGAACACAACAAAGGGCATTGCACGAGTCAGCAACTGCACAAAATTATTGCCAGTCAGCAAGGCAAAGCAGTATTTAACGGCATGATCAAAGTCGCCCCAAACGCGCTCAAAACTGACGGACAAATGGACAATCACAACTTGTTGCTAAGTAAAGCGTGTGAGGTCAACAGTAAGCCTCAACTGGAGATCTATGCGGACGACGTGAAGTGCAGTCACGGTACTACCACAGGAGCATTGAGCAAAGAGCAGGTGTTTTATTTGCAGGCTCGCGGATTGCCAAAGCACCAAGCTGAACAATTGATCACCCTTGCCTTTGCCGCGGAAGTCGCAGAGGCGATTGATATTGACGTTATTCGTACGCTGGTTTTACAGCATATAGAGTCCAAGCTAGCAGAGGTAAATGCATGAGCTCTTCCATAACAGCGCAACGAGCACACTTTCCAACCTTACATCAGGAAGTGAACAACAAGTCTTTGGTTTACTTAGACAGCGCAGCAAGTGCACATAAACCATCGGTCGTGATTGAACGAGTCGACACCTTTTATCGACATGAAAACGCAGCGGTTCATCGTGGAATCCATCATTTGAGTGCTCATGCGACAGACTTGATGGAACAAGCGCGTGATAAGGTTCAGCAATTCATTAGTGCCAAGCTGCGTGAAGAGGTGGTTTTTGTTCATGGAACTACGCATGGCATTAACCTTGTTGCGAATGCTTATGCGAAAGCGCAGTTGACGGAAGGTGATGAGATCATCGTGTCTGAAATGGAGCATCACGCCAATATCGTGCCTTGGCAAATGCTAGAACAAGACATCGGGATCAAAGTGGTGGTGTGGCCGCTAGAGCTTGATGGAAGCTTGAGTTTGGATACGCTGAAAACGCTGATGACTGGGCGTACTCGCTTATTAGCGGTCACCCACGTCTCTAATGTGCTTGGTACCATTAATCCGGTCAAAAATATCATCGAGTTGGCTCATCAGAATGGCACCCGAGTGCTGGTAGATGGGGCACAAGCAGTGATGCACCAAGCGGTCGATGTACAAGAAATTGACTGCGACTTCTATGTCTTTTCAGGGCATAAGCTCTATGGTCCGACAGGGGTAGGGGTGTTATACGCGAAGAAAGAGCTGCTTGATATTATGCCTCCGTGGGAAGGTGGCGGCGCGATGATAAAAGAGGTCGATCTTTACCAAGGAGCCACTTATAACGACGCGCCATGGCGTTTTGAAGCTGGCACTCCTAATGTTGCAGGCATTATCGGTTTAGGGTGTGCGATTGATTATGTGCTCGATCTTGGGTTTGAAGCGATTGGTCGCTATGAACAAGCATTGGTTGACTACCTCTACGATCAATTAAAGACGGTGCCAGATATTGTCATTTATGGTCCTCAAGAGCGCTGCGGCGTAGTGTCATTCAACCTTGCACAAGTGCATGCCTTTGATGTGGGTAGCTTTTTAGATAAGTACGGTGTTGCGATTCGAACGGGGCATCATTGCGCTCAACCTCTGATGAAATACTACCAAGTACCTGCGATGTGTCGTGCATCGGTTGCTTTATATAATAATCAACAAGATATTGATGTTTTGGTTTCTAGCCTAAAACGTATCCATACCTTGTTAGTCGGATAGGAAAGAGAAAGTAGTGGACCAAAAACAATTAATTAAAAACTTCAATCGATGTATTGATTGGGAAGACAAGTACTTATACATCATTTCGCTTGGCGAGAAGTTTGCTCGTTTACCAGAAGCGTTACAGACTGAACAGACGGCCATTTACGGCTGTCAAAGCCAAGTATGGATTCAGGTACAAGTAGAACAAGGAAAAGTGCAATTGTTGGGTAGCAGCGACGCGGCTTTAGTGAAAGGGCTTGTCGCTGTGGTGTGCTTGTTATTGCAAGATAAAACACCGAAGCAGTTGTTGGAGACTAACATTAAAAGCATTTTTGCTGAGTTAGGTTTACAGCAACAATTAACTCCGGCCAGAAACCAAGGCATTGAAGCTATGGTTAAGAGTATCTTTAAGCAAGTTCAAGCGCTAGAAATGGCGTGATTTCCGCAGAGCTTCTGTGTTAGGTAATGGACGAGCGTTTGGCAAAGTCAGTGCGAAGGATCTTGGCTTTGTCCATCACGTCATAGCCTTTGTAGAGTTGACAAGTGAGATTGAGTGAATCAAGTGCGTAGGCTTTGCATTGGGAGCGGCAGCAAAGCTCGTTATTGGTGTCATTCAATTCAGCCATCATTCTGGTGTAGAGCTTTTTTAGGCAAAGTAGATAACTCATATCATCACCGCTATCACGAGCAGTCAGGGCGACGTCGAGACTCGCATGATAATACTCTGATAACCGTTTTTCAGACGGACCATGACGATTAAGATTCATCTCTGCAAGAAAGAACTCTGAAGTGGCTGTTTGTAATCTATCCTTATAGTCGTCAATCTCTGCAGTTAGCCATGTCATCACGCAATCCATAAAACACCTTCCATCTGTTACTTGATCTTAATGATAATTATTATCATTTATAAATCAAGGCTTCTTATACGTTTTTATCGTTACTCCTGCGTCTATTCCAAATGCTCATCGCGGTTAACTTTTCTTACCTTGCGTATAAATCGCATCTTCCTGACTATGCTTAGCAAATAGTCACTAGGAAGGGACGCTCATGTCTTATGTGTTTCACCGCCATTGTCACGCCAAGTTGCCTACTATCGCCAGAGGGGAAGGGGTTTATCTGTTCGATAGCCAAGGTAATCAATATCTCGATGCTTGCGGTGGCGCTGCCGTATCAAACCTTGGGCACAGCCACCAAGCTGTTAAACAAGCCATGCTCGACCAAATCGAAAAAGTACCTTTTGCTCATACTGGCTTTTTTACTAGTGAAGTAAGTAAGCAGTTGGCTGAGTTGATTTGCCAGCAAATGCCATCGCAATTCAATCACGTCTACTTAGTCTGTGGGGGCTCTGAAGCGGTTGAATCTGCACTAAAGATGGCAAGACAATACTTTGTGGAATGTGGTAAGCCAGAGAAAAAGCAGTTTATTGCTCGCCAGCAAAGTTATCACGGTAATACGCTTGGTGCGTTGGCTGTTGGTGGTAACGAATGGCGGCGTGAGCCTTTTAAACCCATTTTGCACCCAAGCCATCACATTGCGCCGTGCTATGCCTATCGTCATCAAAGAGAAGGTGAATCAGAGCTCGATTACTCACTGAGAGCTGCCAATGAACTTGAAGCTAAAATTTTAGAACTGGGCTCGGATAACGTCATGGCGTTTGTTGCAGAGCCGATTGTTGGCGCAACAGCTGGCGCAGTACCTGCCACTCTAGGTTACTTCAAACGAATACGAGAGATTTGCGATCGCTATGATGTGTTGCTGATCATGGATGAGGTGATGTGTGGCGTTGGTCGTAGCGGTAGCTTTTTTGCTTTTGAACAAGAGCAAGCCGTCCCAGATTTAGTCTGCATGGCGAAAGGATTAGGTGCGGGTTATCAACCTATCGGAGCCGTTGTTGCCAATGACAGAGTCTATCAAGCAATCGCGTCTGGTAGTGGCTTCTTTCAACATGGGCATACTTTTATGGCGCATCCCGTCGCATGCGCAGCCGCCGTTGCAACCATTCAGACCATCGGTGACCAAAAGCTCCTGCAAGCCGTCAACCAACAAGGAGCAATGTTAAAAAGAGAACTCGAGTCAGCACTTTCAGACTTCCCGTATATTGGGGATATTCGTGGTAAAGGGCTGTTTCTTGGCATTGAACTTGTGGCAGACAAAGTAAGTAAAATCCCTCTGCCTAATTCAATTTTGGTAGACAAAAAGATCAAACATCAAGCGATGAAAAATGGACTGATGTGCTATCCAATGGGGGGCACGATTGATGGTGTCAATGGGCATCATATCCTTCTTGCACCGCCTTTTATCATCGAACGAAGCCACATCGACGAGCTGGTGGAAAAGCTCACTCGTACACTCAGAGAGGTGTCGCAAACATGGTAATAAATTCCCCTACAGAAAGAGCTCGAATTGCGATTATTGTTGCGCCTAATGGAGCGAAAAAAACCAAGCAAGATCATGCTCAATTGCCGATGAATACTGAAGAAATGGTTGCCGAGGCGAAAGCATGTCAAACGGCAGGGGCTACCATGATCCATTTGCACGCGAGAGATGTGCAAGGCAGGCATTCTCTAGAGGTTGATGACAACTTAGAAATCTACCACGCGGTGAAAGCTGCGGTTGGGAATTCGATGATAGTTCAGCTCACAACTGAGGCTGTTGGTATGTATTCACCACAACAGCAAATGGCGCTGATCAAAGCGGTAAAACCAGAAGCCGCCTCTTTTGCTTTGCGTGAACTGATTCCTGATGAGCAGAGTGAGGAGCAAGGTCTTATCTTTTTTGATTGGGTCGCTTCTCAGGGCATTCTCAGCCAAATCATTTTGTATGATCAGGCAGACATCGAGCGCTATTTCTCCCTAAGAGAGCGAGGCGTTTTACCAAAGCAAAACCAACACGCGTTAGTGGTACTTGGTCGATATCATGAGGCTCAACAATCTTCGCCATGGGATTTACGGGCACTGCATTTGGAGCGCTTTATCGAAGAGAACGTTAGATGTGCCGTATGCGCGTTTGGCGCGAGAGAGCAAGACTGTTTAACCCATGCAATGTTACTGGGATTGGATGTTCGGGTAGGCTTTGAGAACAACCATTTGAGTTCGGATGGTCAGCTCGCGAAAAGCAATGCAGAGCAAGTTCGGCGATTGAAAGAGATTTGTGAATTGCTCGATGTGCCCCTGCATGATGCGGAGAGTTTTCGCCTTAGCCTGAGTGGTAGTTGATTTGAGAGATTCCCGACTCAGTCGTTCCTCCTTCTCGAGAATGACGGAATTAGCCTTGGTTGATGCTTTGTTTTACATAGCGTCATTATCTAGAGCGGCGAAGGAGCGAGTAGGGAATCGCTTCTTTTCTTAAGACACAAAAAAGGCTCCAATCGGAGCCCTTCTTCAAAGTTAATTTTAGCTTTCAGTCTGAGGGACAGGCTGACGTGCCGGATGCTTGATAAACACCGCCACGATAGCTGCAATTGCAAGCGCGAAACAGTAATAAGAGTTCGCGACAACTTCTAGTGGAGAAAGGTTAAATACCGAGCCCAATAGCAGAACTTGCGCACCGTATGGCAATACACCTTGGATAACACACGAGAAAATGTCCAACAAACTTGCAGAGCGACGCGGTGAAACGTTGTTCTCTTCTGCCAGCTGACGAGCCACGCTACCTGATACGATGATGGCAACGGTGTTGTTGGCGGTACAGGTATTCACCATCGAAACCAGACCAGCAATACCGAGCTCACTTGCACGACCATTTGCTTCTTTCGAGTGGCTAGAGCCAAACGTACGGATGATGCCGCTCACTAGGTTAGTTAGAAACGCGAGACCGCCTTGGCGACGCATAAGCTCACTCAGACCACCAATCAGCATGGATAGCAGGAAGATCTCTTGCATGTTGCCAAAGCCTGAGTAGATGTCTTGTGCGAAGTTGGTTAGACCGTAATCATCGATAGAAGACAAGCTCACGCCGCCTGCCAAAACGATACCAATAGTAAGCACGACAAACACATTCATGCCTGATACAGCAAGGATAAGAATCGTCACATATGGCAGCACTTTCAACCATTCAATAGGACCGGTTTCTGGTACTTGAGTCGCTGTGCTGTTGAAGGCGAAGATCACAAGCGCAACCAGTGCTGCTGGTAGTGCGATACGGATGTTCTCTTTGAATTTGTCCTTCATCTCACAGCCTTGAGAACGGGTTGCCGCAATCGTGGTGTCTGAGATGATCGAAAGGTTATCACCAAACATTGCGCCGCTAAGCACTACACCAGCAGTCAATGGAAGACTCATACCTGCTGATTGAGCAATGCCCAGAGCAACAGGCGCAACTGCTGCGATGGTACCCATTGAGGTGCCCATCGCTGTCGCAATAAATGCAGAAATCAGGAAGATACCCGGCAAGATCATGCTAGTTGGAATCGCAGAAAGACCAAGGTTAACTGTCGCATCTACGCCGCCAGACGCTTTTGCAACTGCAGCAAAGGCACCGGCAAGCAGGTAGATCATACACATCGCGATGATGTCTTGATGACCAACGCCACGCATAAAGTGTTCGATAGAGCGATTGAGTTTGTCTTTGCTTAGGATGAGCGCAAGGATCACAGCAGGCAATACCGCGATAGGCGCTGGCAGTTGGTAGAAGGCGAAATCAACGCCTTGCAAGGATAAGTAAGTGCCCACGCCAATAAACAGCGCAAGGAATAGCACTAAAGGTAAAAGTGCGACCGCTGATGGTGCGATTGCTTTATTAGAATTTTTAGAACCAGACATGTGAACGACAACATAATCAACAAATAAGGCGAGCAGACTAATCTGACACCAAAGACTTGTCAACGTCTAGACGTCTAAATGGCTGGTTATTTTTAATCGAAAAGACCAAGAAAAAAGGCTCACATAACATATCTTATTGATACTGTGAGCCTTTGTAGAATTTTACTTGTGTAGAGTATTTATGCTTTTTTTCGTTTGAGGAGCGCGAAGATCATCAGTGAGAACAACAACGCTGCGCTCGACCAAACCACGTAGCGATGCTCGGTATAGAACTGGCTGAGAACGCTTAGATGCTCAAACGCAAAGTTAGTGAGCAAACTGAACACGGCAACCCAAATGGTGGTTGCAAGGGCGTTGCCCAATAAGAACTCTTTACGCGACATCTTAGCAATGCCACAAGCAAGCGGCATAAACTGTTTCATTCCTTCAATAAAGCGGCTGACAACCAAGCAAGCAGGACCATACCTCTGAATTGTATTTTGTAGCTTCAGCATTTTAGGGCCAGAAATATAGCCTTTCTTGTCTAACCAACCTTCAAAGTAATAGCCAATCAGGTAGCCGCACGTGTTGCCAAAAAAGCAACTCAACCAAGAGACTATCATCACTAGGCTAAGGTTCATGACATGCTCAGATGAGATGATAGACGCCGCAATCATCAGCGATTGCCCCGGCATCGGAATGCCAATACCTTCAAGAAAGATGCTGACGATAAGGGCGAGATAGCCATATTGCTCAAGCAGCGGCTTCATCGCCATCAGTAAATCATTAATGTGTTCCAAATGCTTTCCTCTAACCAAAGTGGAACGAAGCTGGAGTGATACTCCTGTTAGTTAGCTTGGTCAATCGACGTTGTTCTCAAATAGTCAAATCTGACATTCCGTTGATAATAGTGGCGCGTATTTAGTCTTTTAGGTTACGCCTTACTAAGTCGTGCATTTGCTTAATCGTCATCAATGCTAACCAGATGATCTCTTCGACAGAGCGCTGTCCTGCGGTCGAGGAGGGATGATTGGCATCGGTTTTATTGCTCAGTGCTGGCAGCTCATGAACACGATTGTCACGAATCGTACTGATCAACGCATCCATCGCATCATGAATCAGGCGTTCTACTTGCAATGAACCTTGGTAATGGGTGCCCCCTCTCACTAGAGGGATCAGCAAGCAGAGGTAGTGACTCAACAAGCGATAATGGCTCAACATATCTTCATAATAATGCGGATCGGCGCGAGTGTGCCTTGGCTCTTGCTGCATCTCGTTGTAAATCAGTTCAAGATCGCTTTCTGCAGTGAGCATGGCGGCACGTTGCTTAGTGAGCGCCATGTGATCACGTTGCTCTGTGTCGACTTGTAACTGCTCATAGCAATACACAAATAAGCTTTTTGAACTATCGAGCGCTTTTAATGCTTGGGTATGAATCTCCTTACCTCGCCACTGCGGCCACAATAATCCATAACCAAGTAGGACAATTGCGCCACCGACGACATTGTCGATCAAGCGCGGAGCGGCAAAGTCGAGCCCCTGGTGTGCCATGGTTTGATAAACCAAAATCAACAGCGCGGTAATACAGCCAATCGCCAGCGAGTAATGGCGCATAATATTGAGCATTGCGATGGGTAATAGGAGCGCGATTAATACCAACAGGATGGTCGTTGGTACGCCAAGATGAATCAAAGAGGTGGCGAAGAGTACCCCAAGTGCCGTGCCTAAGCTGCGTTGCCAAGTTTTACTTCGGGTTGCCAAGAAACTCGGTTGAATGACCATCAACATGGAAATCAACACCCAATCCGGGCGAATCAATTCAAAGTATTCAGCAATCCCAGCTCCAAGAGCGAACATCAAACCAACGCGAGTCACATGGCGCCAAATTGGGTTGCCTCGACTTGGCAAACGAAAAGACAGCTCGAATGGTTGCACCTCAAAGGAGCGTTCATAAGCGGGCTCATTGAGCTCAATACGACGAGAAATATGCTTTACCGCGTATGCCCAGTAGCGAAAGCGAGGTTGGTCTTCTAACTTCACCGCCTCAATCAAATCATGGGCTTCCTGCTCTAGTGAGCTCAAGTGTTCCATCTCTTCATGCGTGTTATGTAAAAGCTGCTTGGCTTTGTGTCTTAATCTTTGCTGGCAGTGTTGGCTCCAAACCAAGAGCAGATCTCGTTTCGGTTTACTGGATTGAAATTGCTTAAGCAGATCAGGGTTGCTGGTATGGCTGCTCAAGACGACTTCAAATGTATCGAGCGCCAAAAACAAAGCCTGACGTAGAGAGTTGGCATCTTCATGTTTCGAGCGAAAAGATTCTGATTGCAGTGCTTGTTGGAACAGTTCAATCAACTGATATTTGATGCGTCGTTTCGGAGCATCGGTTTCGCTTCCAAGTAAGAAAGCTTGGCGATATTGAATGTAGTCCGCTAGCGTCTCGTAAATCGCAGAAAGACAAACACGCAGCGCGTAATGTTTCCATAAGGCAAACCAAAGCCAACTGAACAGCGCAAAAGTGAGTGGTCCCAACACCAACATAGGATAGAGACCAAGTACCGCGCTGGAATTATGTAGTGACAAGCTCACGACCGCGATCAGCAAGCTCGACATGCCAAGACGTCCCCAAAACGGACCATTCACTGCTGTACTCGCCAATATTGCTCCCATCGCGCCGTAAGTTAGCCACAGCGGTAAGCCCATATTCAGCAGAGCATAACTGATGACGAGCGTAATGCTCCACGTAAAAGCGGTAATCGCAAAGCGTGTCCAGCGTCTAGGACCGGCAGTGTCTAAACCGCTGATCAATGCTGCAGGCATGGTCATTAAAGCTGTCATGGCGAGATTGATTTGGTTGAATAGCACACCCAATCCCATGAATATGACAATCGCGCTGGTAGCACGCAAACCAAGGTTGACAGAAGGGGAGTACCAGATTTTACGCAGAAAGGCAGGAGATAACGTCATAAACCCTCATTACAGTTGGCAACACCTTCAGTGTAACGCGAATATCTTTACATGTGCTGGCTTCAACCACAGTTTGAAAAATTGAAGCGGAGTCGTTATCTAACCGACGCCTTCTCCAAGTTGAGTAAATAGCCAATCAGTGAACAGCGAGACTTTTCGCGCCGCTAGACGGTAGTTCGGCACAAATACGTAATAGCCATAATGGCTATGCATACGCAATTGTTGGATGTGGTAGACCTCATCTCTCGACATCGCCTGTTGCACCATAAAATCAGGCAGGAGGGCAAGCCCTTTGCCAAGCTTTACCGCTTCATAAGAAAGATAGAAATGCTCATGACCGACAGGGTGATAATGAATCGCGCTTTGCAGAGATTGCTCTAGTTTGAACTGCTCCCACAACTGCGGGCGCGTTGTTTGAGGAATAAAAGCGAAATCCGTAATGGATTGTTTGTCGTTACACGTTGAAGAACTTGATGAGCCCGTTAGCAGCAGCGTTTCTTGACGCAACAATCGACCATGTTCGTAGTGACTAGAGAGAGGAAGGCAACGGATGGTGATGTCGCTGTCTACGTCTAACTGATTTATTGGACCATCACTGGTGCGAACTTTAACGCGGATATCAGGATGGATTTGATGGAATGCATCAATGTTTGGCACCAACCACAAACTGGCGAAAGAAGGCGTAACATCAACCACCAATAACTCTTGCTCTGTGTTGGTTTGAATCAAGCTTGCCGTCGCATGTTGGATTATCTCCAGCGCTTCGGTCACCTTGGGTAAGTAACGTTTTCCTTCTTCGCTGAGTTCAATACCATTGATACCACGCTGAATCAAAGGTAACCCAACCAGTTGCTCTAACGTCGCAATTTGTTTGCTCACGGCACCTTGAGTTACGCACAAACTCTCTGCCGCTTTAGAAAAACTCAGATGGTTAGCAACTGCAACAAAGGTTCGCAGCGCACGAATAGAAGGGTACTCACTGCCTTTTAGCATAAACTCATGTCCATTGATGAATGCTTAACCACAGACTAAGAGATTTTGGCTAGGAATCAAAGCGATGAGTTGAGGGGAAATACGAATCGCAGATACAAAAAGGGCCAACCCTTTCGAGTTGGCCCTTTCCAAACGTTTGGTGGAGCTGGCGGGAGTTGAACCCGCGTCCGAAAACCTTTCATCATTGGTACTACATGCTTAGTCGATCTTTAAATTCACCACCCACCTGCGAACCGACACGCTAATGAATGACTATCCTGAATTAAAATTCGCCGTTCATCTCTCAGGCGGGAGAATCCGGGCTAGCGCGTTTGGGTTTGATCCCTCGTTGGTCCCCGTCTTACGTGCGGAAGCTAGGGCGAGAGAGCTCTGAGCAGGTTATTAAGCTGCTAGTGCGTAGTTTTCGTCGTTTGCGACTATTTTTTTGCGGTTTGTTAACGAGGCCTACCGCACCTCGGCATGCACCTCAGACTTCTGAATTCCCGTCGAATCCTAAATCAGCCCCAGAGGTAATATCGGCATAGTAACAGAAAAGCCTAAGCTGTCCAGTACTATGCGTCTAAGTGGTCAAGTTTAACGCAGTGAACTCTTCATCACGCGTGCTTTTTCACGAGCCCAGTCTTTTTCTTTCAGATCGGTACGTTTGTCGTGAAGTTTTTTACCTTTCGCAACACCGATTTTGATCTTCACCCAAGAGCGAGACCAGTACAGTGACAATGCGGCTAGCGTCATACCTTCACGGTTGATGCGACCAAGAAGGTTGTCGAGTTCACGACGACTCATCAATAGTTTGCGCACACGTGTAGGGTTTGCGACAACGTGAGTAGAAGCTTGGTTAAGAGGCGTGATGGTCATTCCGCTGACAAAAGCTTCTCCGTCACGCATGAAAACGTAGCTTTCAGCGATATTGGCTTTACCTTGGCGAAGTGCTTTCACTTCCCAGCCTTGTAGCTCCAAGCCTGCTTCAATTTCATCGTCAATGAAGTATTCGTGGCGAGCTTTTTTATTCAGCGCGATAGTGTTGCTACCCGCTTTTTGCTTTGATTTTTTCTTTACCATAATGGACTCATTATACGGGTTGGATATGGGTTAGGAAATCCTTTTATTTGCGCTATCGTGGAATAAAAGTAGAATTGGCACAAGCCTTAAACATGTACGCGTATCGATAGGAGTGTGTATGAAGCAAATCAGCCGTTCTGCCTTGGTGTCTTTTAGTGCAGAGCAGATGTTCGATCTGGTCAATGATGTTTCTAAGTATCCTGAGTTTCTACCTGGTTGTTCAGGTTCACGAATCATTGAGTCTTCGGACGATGGTATGGTGGCTTCTGTCGATGTAGCAAAAGCAGGTATCAGTAAGACATTTACAACCTCTAACGAGATTATTCCGGGTCAAGCGATCATGATGAATTTGGTCGATGGTCCATTTAAGACACTGCGTGGTGGTTGGATCTTCACTGCTTTGGATGAGCAGGCGTGTAAAGTGGAACTGAAGCTTGAGTTTGAATTCTCAAGCAAGATGATCGAAATGGCTTTCGGCAAGATTTTTAATGAGCTAACCAATAACATGGTGAATGCTTTTACCAAACGCGCGAAACAGGTGTACGAGTGCTATGAGTATTGAGTCGGACATGATTCACGTGGAAGTGGTTTATGCGCTTCCTCAAGAGCAGCGTGTATTCAATTTGGTGGTAAACAATCAAGCAACGGTTGAAGATATTATCCGCCAGTCGGGTGTGCTTGAGCTATACCCGGAGATTGATTTGAAGAAGAATAAAGTCGGTGTTTACAGCCGTAACGTGCGATTAGATGCAACGGTACGCGACAAAGACCGTATCGAAATTTACCGCCCACTATTGGCAGATCCAAAAGAGATTCGTCGTAAACGAGCGGAGCAAGCAAAGGCCGCTGGTAGTGCAGACCCTGTGACAGGCGGTAAGCCCAATGCTTTGAGAAAAGCTGAGGAATAATGCTTTTGATTACGAACAACGCCTCCCAATTGGGAGGTGTTGTTTTTTGTGGGGCGAACTTTCCTTGCTCTGTTGAGCAGAAATAAAAAAGCCTCCGTCAGGAGGCTTTAAGAATACAGTGAAAATAAAGGTTGCTTACTGAATCTTCTCGTAAAATGCATCGCTTTTCGGGTAGTCACCAGTGATGTCTGCCAGCGTGCCTTGGTCGTTAAACTGAACGATAAGATCTTTTTGCACTGAGTCACCGTGACCAGGAGTGTGGTGGTAAATGTAGTACCACGTATTCGGGTAGCCATTTTCAACCAACATAGGTGAACCAAGAACGTAGCGAACCTGTGCTTTAGTCATCCCAAACTTTAATTTATCAACCGCACTTTGTTCTACGTAGTTGCCTTGGTTGATATCAATGCGATAAACCAGTTTTTCCAATACCGAACATCCTGTCAGCAATGTCATTGCTAATGGTACGGCAACTAACCACTTCTTTAATTGCATAATAATTTCTTAGTAACCTTTAAAATACTGCGCTGATAATAAACAAGCTCGACGCAGATGTAAAAAGCTATGCGTCGTATGGTAGGGAATCTGACAACGAATTTTGAGTTGAGTTGCATTTATTCGCTGAGATTGAACAATAATTGGCGGAACATTGCGCATTCGTTTAGCGAAAAGCAAAAGTACTGGGGCAGTTGAAATGGGAGAGAGCCACTGAACTGATTGATATGCGGTGGCTCAGTAATAATCTTAAGCAGCGATAAGCAGTTCTTTAGCATTTGCCAATGTAGAATCTGTAATTTGACTACCACCAAGTAGACGAGCTAATTCTGCCACACGTTGCTCTTCATCTAGTGAGCGCATTTGTGTTTCAGTTTGACCACCTTTGGTGTGTTTTGCGACAAACATTTGCTGATGACCACAACCTGCGACTTGAGGTAAGTGGGTGACACACATTACTTGGGTCGACTCTCCTAGTTTGCGCAGCATCTTACCGACAACAGCGGCGGTTGGACCACTGATACCTACGTCTACTTCATCGAAGATCAAGCTTGGAGTATCTACTTTCTGCGCGGTGATCACTTGGATGGCTAATGAGATACGTGATAGCTCACCACCCGATGCCACTTTAGCGATGGGTTGCAATGGCTGACCTGGGTTGGTTGAAACCAAGAAGCAGACGCTGTCCATTCCCAGCGGTGATGGGTGGGTATTTTCGTTGTTCACTTCAATGCTGAATACCGCTTTCTCCATGCTCAATTCGTGCATGCTTTGTGTGATCAGTTTGTTCAACTCTTTTGCGTAGCGACTGCGTGATTTGTGCAGTTTTTCCGCTTGGGTCAAGAAGCTTTGATATTTTTGTTCAACTTCTTGAGCGAGTTCATCCAAACGTTCATCAGAGCAATCGAGCGCTTCGATTTGAGCCAACAGATCTTGATGGTGTTGATATAGCTCATCAGGCATAACGTGGTGTTTACGAGCCATTGACATCACTTTAGAAAAGCGTTCTTCGACATAAGCCATGCGACCCGGATCGACATCAATGCCATCAAGGTAGCTGCGAAGTTCGTTTTTAGTTTCTTCTAGCTGGATCATTGCTTCTGCCAGCATATTTGGTAGCTCTGCTAATTTCTCATCCAATTCAGCTAATTGAATTAGGGAGTGATTGGCCGATTGCAAAATACCAAGCGCATTGACTTCTTCACCTTCGTAAATAAGTTCGATGGCTTGCTGACAGGTAGCGGCAAGTTCACCGCTATTGGACAGTCGTTTGTGCTCTTGTTCGAGCTCTGCGAATTCTTCTTCACCTAGCGATAACTCATTCAGTTCTTTGATTTGGTATTCGAGCAACTGCTTTTGTGCCTGATTTTGCTGGCTGTTCTCTTTTAGTTGCTTGAGGTTATTGTCTGCCTGACGCCAATGCTGGTAAGCACTGCGTGTGCCTTTTAATAGGTTTAAATGTCCTGCATATTGGTCAAGCATTGCCATTTGGTGCTCGCTCTTCATCAATTGATGATGTGCGTGCTGTCCATGGATGTTGATCAACAACTGCCCAAGAGATTTGAGTTGTGAAAGTGGGACTGGGCTGCCGTTGATGAAGGCTCTAGAGCGACCTTCTTTGGTGATGATGCGACGCAAGATACACTCGCTGCCATCAAGCAGGTCGTTATCTTCTAGCCAACGCGTTGCGTGTAGATTGTTATCCAGTAAAAAGGCAGCGCTGACTTCTGTTTTCTCTTCGCCTTGGCGCACCATACCTGCATCGGCACGTCCGCCTAAACAAAGACCTAACGCATCAATTGCAATAGACTTACCTGCACCTGTTTCACCAGTAATGGTGGTCATGCCCTTTGAAAGCTCGAGCTGTAAAGACTTAACAATCGCAAAATTATTAACACTTAGATGAGCCAGCATTTTTATTTACCTGTATAACTGAACAATACTGTATAAGAAAACAGTATATACTGTTTCTTTATACAGTAAAGTCAGGTGCGGTATTTTTTCTTAAAGAAGCGGCTTTTTGTGATGAAGAGAAGAAAAATAGGTCGTGCAAAATGCAACGACCTATTTAAATTGAACAAGTTACGGACGAGTTGGGTTAATGGTGAGCGGTTCTAATGTGACGACTGCATTGACTCCCGCGCCCGGATGGTCGACGTAAGATGTGTCTTGCATCAGGGTGTAGTAAACATCAACGAAATCGTCATCATTGGTCAGAACCCCATCAGGAATTGCATCAATGATCTTGTTGGTGATCTGAGGAATAATGGCATACGCCTGCACCTCTGGATCTGGAATCGCCTTTAATACTTCTTCAGCAACTTGAACGAGCAGTTTTGCCAACTGTTTGTAATCCGTACCGTCATCTTGTTCCATCAATACAATGTCAGCCGCGCCCCAACGGTAACGAGACCAATGAATGATGATTTGATTCGGGTAATAGTCTTTGTTGTCATAATCCAAATATGGAAGCTCGACTAAATCTAACGTCGGCTCGTCGCGACTTGGGTTCACCCCTGTGACGATGGCGTAGATTTCTGCTTTACCCGAGATCCATGGTTCTTGGTCATCAGAAAGACGGATCTTCTTCAGTTGTGTAGTCTGAATTGGTTGAACCGAACTTTCAGCGCTAGCGAGAAGTGGGGAATTAACTTGCTGTTTGTCCGCTAGGTATGGCTGAACCATCGTGGCTTGACCTAAGCTCTTCATCTCAGCTTGCATCGCTTGCAGACCTGCTTTTAGTTCTGCAGAGCTGTTATTGTCGACAACCAATACTGGTACGTCAGGAAGCTGATAGACATCGAGCTGGTGGATTTGACCATATACATCGTACGCTTCGATATACTGCCATTGCGAGTCATCACCGCTTGGCTCGAAAGCAAATAGGGGATCGACTTTCCCTTCTTGCCATACATTTAGCATCTCTTCATTCGCTAGACGGACTTCTAGCAACTGATCTGAGTATTGTTCGATGCCTTTCCATGTGCGGATTTGGTTGTCGGCTTGTACAAGCTGTTTACTGAAAGCAGCTTGAGGCGTTTGTTCAACAAAGGAAGATACTGGGACGCTAGTGTGCTCCGCGGTAATGTCCCTACGTAGCATTGGTTCCATGCTGGTATAGCTCTCACTAAGTTGCTGAGCGAGTGCGCGTTTTGTGTTGGTTATATCCTCGGCTTTTGCGTTTGATATATTGTTAACCTTTGCCTCCTCAGACTGGCAGCCCATAAGCGCTAAAGTACTGAGAGCGGACAATATAATTGTTTTTTTCATAGTGTGTCCTTTGAGATAGTTTGTATGAAATAGAGTTAATATTCTATTCATGGCAAGAATATCACCAGACACCTATCATTCAATTTGCTCTCCAAGATTTGTATAAAATCTGCCCACAAGATCAAATTTTATAAATCTAGATTTAGTAGGTTTTTATTTTGTGTCGCCTTAATCGGGATAGAGTAGAAAGCTGAAATATGAGCAAAGAAAAAAGGTTGATGCTTTCACACCAACCTTTATTGCTAAAACAGTTTGCTCGACCATCCAAGCTTATTTCTTAGTACGTGATAGTAGCTATAGTCTTTCGGGTGGATAAGTTTGAGAACGTTCGGGCTCTGGTAGATGTGTATTTCATCACCTGGAGAGACGGGGAGCGAAACTTGTCCGTCACAACTTACTTCCTGAGTACCGCGGTTTTCTGGTGACACGACCAGTTTGATACGACGTTTGCCATCGACAACTAATGGGCGGCTAGACAATGTGTGCGGGAACATTGGCACTAAAGAAATCGCGTTTAAGCTTGGTGACAAAATAGGTCCACCACCTGACAGGGAGTAAGCCGTAGAGCCTGTTGGAGTAGAGACAATCAAACCATCGGCACGCAGCGAAAACGCAAAGCTGTCATCAATATAAACTTCAAACTCAATCATGTGCGCCACTTGTCCTGGGTGGAGCACGGCTTCGTTTAATGCCGCGTTATGGCTCTTGATTTGACCGTGACGATGGATCTCTGCTTCCAATAAGAAACGCTCTTCTTCTATATATTCGCCTTTTAATACGGCTTTTAATGCTTCTTTGAAATCGTCGGGGTTTAGATCCGTCAGGAACCCCAAGTTACCTCGGTTGACACCAATCACAGCAACATCGAAACGAGATAGAATACGAGCAGCACCCAGCATGTTGCCATCACCGCCAACTACGATAGCGAGATCGGCGTTTTTACCTAGCTCTACGAGGCTAGCAAACTGGCTTTGCGGGATTTCGTCTAAAATTGCAGCAAGGCGATCATCGATAAATACTTGGTAACCTTCGGATGTCAGCCATTCGTATAACTCTCTATGAGTTTGAATTGCCTGCTGATCTCGTGGTTTTCCGATAATCGCGATCACGTTACATGGGTTTTTCATAGCATTTCCGCATTAAAGAGGCTTGAATCAGGAATCTTCATCCCCATAATAATGGCAAGTTACCTAAATATGCGAATTTTTATGTGGTTAAAGCCCACAAAACGTGAGTGGCTTTAAGGGCATTAAGTTGAATTCTGGAGATATCATGAGCAACGAAGAAAACAAAGTTACAGAAGAAGAGCTTGATCAAATCATCGAAGAAGCTGAGAAAGTAGAAGCCGCAGCGCAAGAAGCTGAAGCAGAACTTGAAGAAATTGGTGATGAGAAAGACGCTAAGATTGCTCAACTAGAAGCAGCACTACTGTCTAGCGAAACAAAAGTGAAAGACCAGCAAGATGCGGTTCTTCGCTCTAAAGCTGAAGTAGAAAACATGCGTCGTCGTACTGAGCAAGAAATCGATAAAGCTCGTAAGTACGCTCTGAACAAATTCGCTGAAGAACTACTTCCAGTTATCGATAACCTTGAGCGTGCAATCCAAGCTGCAGATGCAGAGCACGAAGTGGTTAAGCCAATTCTTGAAGGTGTTGAGCTAACACACAAGACGTTTGTAGACGCAGTATCGAAATTTGGTTTGAAAGAGATCAACCCAGAAGGTGAAGCATTCAACCCTGAATTCCACCAAGCTATGTCTATTCAAGAAAGCCCAGATCACGAATCAAACACAGTTATGTTTGTGATGCAAAAAGGCTATGAGCTAAACGGTCGAGTTGTTCGTCCTGCAATGGTTATGGTTGCTAAGTAATCAAATAACTCATTGATATAAATATATTAAAACGCCTGCTATTCAATAGCGGGCGTTTTTGTTTCAAACATCTCTATAACATATTCATCTCTCTGAATATGTGCGAAAAATGAAATTTGATCCCCTTCAAATTTTTTCTTATTGGTAAAAAATTTTCCAATAAGGGATATCCTTTCTTTATCTTGCTTACTTATGGAATGGGTGTGTCTATAAGTACCTGTTATCACTCGCAATCAAAATTTAATTCTGAATATGAATGTAGATCTAGTGGTTTACTTTTAATGTTATTTATTAACAATCCTGTAAAGAAAGTCTTTATTTTGTAACTGTGGTGTGTATTATTCGCGAGGTCTGCCGTAAAAACCAGCAGATGTAACTATAAAAGCATAAATAGCAAACACAACATTTTGGAGATTTATGATGGATAAATCGCTTTCTAGCAAGATTTTTATCGGCTTGTTTGCGGGTCTTCTGATCGGTACTGCAATTCAGTATCTTTTTAGTGGCGTTGCTCTCTTTGATACATATTTACTTGGCGCAGCGGAAGGCGCTGGTGGTATGTTCGTATCATTGATTAAGCTGTTAGTAGTACCTCTTGTTTACGTATCTATCGTATGCGGTATCGTGGACCTAAAAGACATCACGGCTTTTGGTCGTCTTGGTGGTAAAACCTTTGCTCTATACATTATCAACACCATCATCGCGATTACTGCGGCACTGACTGTTGGTCTTATTTTCCAACCGGGTGCTGATGCAAATCTGGCAGGCACGATTTCAGAAACTGTTAACTTAACAACAACTGAAACACCTGACATTTTCTCGTTGGTTGTAAACATCGTTCCAAGCAACCCTGTACAAGCGTTTGCAAATGGCGACATGTTACAAATCATTTTTATGGCAATTTTGACAGGTCTTGCTATTCAAGCTTTGGATTCTCGAGGCGGTCCGGCAATTCGTACGTTTAAAATGGCGAACGAAATCATGATGAAGCTGGTTGGTCTAGTAATGAGCCTTGCACCTTACGGTGTATTTGCTCTGATGATTCAACTAGGTGCAACACTGGATGCAAACACGCTGATGTCTGTTGCTGGCTACGTAGCACTTGTTGTTGCAATGCTAGTGTTCTGGATTTTCTTCTTCTACCCAATGGCGGTAGGTATTGCGACGGGCACTTCACCAAAAGCGTTCCTACGTGCAACTCGAGAGCAGATCCTATTCTCACTATCAACTGCAAGTTCAAACGCAACTATCCCGGTAACAATGCGCACGCTAACTGAGAAGCTTAAGGTTTCTAAGTCGGTTGCTGGTTTCGGTGTACCGCTGGGCGCAACAATGAACATGTCTGGTGTTTCTATCTATATCGCACTAGCAACTATGTTTGTCGCAAACGCGTTTGGTCAGCCAATCAATACTGCTGATATCTTTACTCTTGGTCTAACTATCTTGCTACTTTCTATCGGTGCTGGTGGTGTTCCGGGCGGCGGCGTAGTGATGGTAGGTGTTCTATTACACCAACTAGGTCTTCCACCAGAAGGTTTAGCAATCATTGCAGCTGTAGACCGTATCAACGATATGTTCTGTACTTCATCTAACGTAGTTGGTGATACAGCAGTAAACACTATTGTTGCGAAGTCTGAAGGCGAGATTGGTAAAGAAGAAGTCGTAGACGCAGAGCCTGCACAAGCAAGCGCATAATTTGCAATACACTCTTAGTTGAAAAGCGAGGCTATATGCCTCGCTTTTTCTTTTATAGAAACGAGAATCGAGATTGAAAAGTCGAAAGGGGCAGAGTTGCGCTCGTCTCTCGCCTTTTGCGCAACTTTTTTTTGTTTTTTTTCACTCTCTCCCTTGAAAAGCCATTTGCAGCCCTTATCTATTGGGCATAAGAGAAGCAAACAACATTACTTTAGTTTGTGAGCAAGGGTTGAAACCCGATTCTAAGTCCCCACATAGGGGATATAGCAAAACAAAATAGAATTTATTCGGAGATAGCCTGATGGGTAAAATCATTGGTATTGACTTAGGTACTACTAACTCATGTGTTGCTGTACTAGACGGCGACAAACCACGTGTAATTGAAAACGCAGAGGGTGAACGTACTACTGCATCGGTTATTGCTTACACTGACGGTGAGACGCTAGTAGGTCAACCAGCGAAACGTCAAGCAGTAACTAACCCAACTAACACGCTATTTGCAATCAAGCGTCTAATTGGTCGTCGTTTTGAAGACGAAGAAGTTCAGCGTGACATCGAAATCATGCCTTACAAAATCGTTAAGGCTGACAACGGTGATGCATGGGTAGAAGCAAAAGGCCAGAAAATGGCGGCTCCTCAAGTATCTGCTGAAGTACTTAAGAAAATGAAGAAAACTGCTGAAGACTTCCTAGGTGAGGAAGTAACTGGCGCAGTTATCACAGTTCCTGCTTACTTTAACGATGCTCAACGTCAAGCTACTAAAGACGCTGGTCGTATTGCAGGTCTAGAAGTTAAACGTATCATCAACGAACCAACAGCGGCTGCTCTAGCATACGGTCTAGACAAGTCAGGTGGCGACCGCACTATCGCGGTATACGACCTTGGTGGTGGTACATTCGATATCTCTATCATCGAAATCGATGAAGTTGAAGGCGAGAAAACATTCGAAGTTCTAGCAACTAACGGTGACACTCACCTTGGTGGTGAAGACTTTGATAACCGTCTAATCAACTACCTAGTAGACGAGTTCAACAAAGAGCAAGGCATCAACCTTAAGAACGATCCACTAGCAATGCAACGTGTTAAAGAAGCAGCAGAAAAAGCGAAAATCGAGCTTTCTTCTACTTCTCAAACTGACGTAAACCTACCTTACGTTACTGCTGATGCAACTGGTCCTAAGCACATGAACATCAAAGTGACTCGTGCGAAACTAGAATCTCTAGTTGAAGACCTAGTACAACGTTCTCTTGAGCCACTAAAAGTTGCTCTAGCTGACGCTGACCTATCAGTAAACGACATCACTGACGTAATCCTAGTTGGTGGTCAGACTCGTATGCCTATGGTTCAAGCGAAGGTTGCTGAGTTCTTCGGTAAAGAAGCTCGCCGCGATGTAAACCCTGATGAAGCAGTAGCAATGGGTGCTGCAGTTCAAGGTGGTGTACTTGCGGGTGAAGTTAAAGACGTACTTCTACTAGACGTTACTCCACTGTCTCTAGGTATCGAGACAATGGGCGGCGTAATGACTAAGCTAGTTGAGAAAAACACGACTATCCCAACTAAAGCGAACCAAGTTTTCTCTACAGCAGAAGACAACCAGAGCGCGGTAACTATCCACGTTCTTCAAGGTGAGCGTAAGCAAGCGTCTTTCAACAAATCTCTAGGTCAATTCAACCTAGAAGGTATCCAAGCAGCACCACGTGGTATGCCACAAATCGAAGTTACTTTCGACCTAGATGCGGATGGTATCCTACACGTTTCAGCGAAAGACAAGCAAACTGGTAAAGAGCAGAAGATCACTATCCAAGCTTCTGGTGGTCTAAGCGATGACGACATCGAGAAAATGGTTCAAGAAGCAGAAGCTAACAAAGAAGCGGACAAAAAGTTCGAAGAGCTAGCAACTGCACGTAACCAAGCTGACCAAATGATTCACGGTACTCGTAAGCAAGTAGAAGAAGCTGGTGAAGCTCTACCTGCAGAAGAGAAAGAGAAGATTGAAGCAGCTATCTCTGAGCTAGAAACTGCACGTAAAGGTGATGACAAAGAAGCGATCGACGCTAAAGTTCAAGCGCTAATGACTGCAGCTCAAAAGCTAATGGAAATCGCTCAACAACAAGCTCAAGCGCAACAAGCACAAGGTGCTGACGCTGGTGCACAACAGTCTCAAGAAGACGATGTTGTTGATGCTGAGTTCGAAGAAGTTAAAGACGACAAGAAATAATATTTCTTAACTAGGCGGCTTATGGTCGCCTAGAGTCGATAAGACTTTTGTGTGCGGGCGTTTGGGGTAACTCTTACGCCCGTCTGTTTGTCCAAGCTGTCTTTCTAGTTAAGTATTTTGCAATAAGTGCACTTACCTAGAACGATACAAACACCAAGCGGTAAATCATGCCGTTTGCAGTAATTAATTGGTGACGAAGAACATGTCAAAACGTGATTTTTACGAAGTATTAGGCGTAAGCCGTGATGCCTCTGAGCGCGATATCAAAAAGGCGTACAAGCGTCTAGCAATGAAATACCACCCAGACCGTAACCAGGGTGATGAATCTGCTGCGGATAAGTTTAAAGAAGTAAAAGAAGCGTACGAAATTCTCACTGACCCTCAAAAGAAAGCGGCGTACGATCAGTATGGTCATGCTGCTTTTGAACAAGGCGGTGGCGGCTTCGGCGGCGGCGGTTTTGGTGGCGGTGGTGCTGATTTCGGCGACATCTTTGGTGACGTTTTTGGCGATATCTTTGGCGGCGGTCGTCGTGGCGGTGGTCAGCAACGTGCACAACGTGGCGCAGATCTACGTTACAACATGGAACTGTCGCTAGAAGAAGCTGTTCGTGGCGTATCGAAAGAAATCGAAGTACCAACGCTTGTTCATTGTGATACCTGTGACGGTAGCGGTGCGAAGAAAGGTTCTTCAGCTGAGACTTGTGGAACCTGTCATGGTCACGGTCAAGTTCAAATGCGCCAAGGTTTCTTTGCTGTGCAGCAAACCTGTCCTACCTGTCATGGTAAAGGTAAGATCATCAAAGACCCTTGTAACGAATGTCATGGTCAAGGTCGCAAACAGAAAACTAAGACACTTAACGTTAAGATCCCAGCAGGTGTTGATACTGGCGATCGCATTCGTCTATCTGGCGAAGGCGAAGCTGGAGAAATGGGTGCACCAGCAGGTGACCTATACGTACAAGTTCACGTGAAAGAGCACCATATCTTCGAACGTGAAGGCAACAACTTGTATTGTGAAGTGCCAGTTAGCTTTGCTATGGCTGCTCTAGGTGGTGAAGTTGAAGTTCCGACACTAGATGGTCGTGTGAACCTTAAAGTACCAACAGAAACGCAAACAGGACGTATGTTCCGTATGCGCGGTAAAGGGGTGAAAGGCGTTCGTGGTGGCGGTGTTGGTGACCTAATCGTTAAGCTTGTAGTAGAGACTCCAGTTAACTTGAGCGCTCGTCAGAAAGAATTGCTTAAAGAGTTTGATGAATCTTGTGGTGGCGATGCCGCAACTAAGCACAAACCAAAATCTGAAGGCTTCTTCAACGGCGTGAAGAAGTTCTTTGATGACCTAACAAGCTAATTGCTGGTTAGTTGAATCCAATAAAAAGCCTGCTGTGATGCAGGCTTTTTTGTATCTGCTTTCTTTTTATTTAAAGTGACTTTATGGCATCGAACTTGTCGTCTAAGTTGTCTTTATCTATTCTCGAAAGGGCTAATCCCAACATGCACTCGGTGACTCTATGTTGGTGGACGTTAGGGTTATTTTATTTACCCCACTAGGGAAACAGTTATCACCGTTTTGCCCTAAATCGGCTTTTGCCGTCGCTTCGATAACATAAGCTGCGCTGGATGTGCTTGCGATACTAAATGAAAAGCGATTTGAATCGGAGTCGCAGATCGTACAAGTCCCGCCAGAGATGATGCTACTCCAATCGTACCCACCGTTGTAAGAGGTTTCTAGCTCCAGTTGTATGCGACTGATATCGCTTAGAGCAACGGTGCGATGTGCCGTAATGGTGTGGTTGGTATATGACGGATAAGCGATAGCCGCGATGATTCCAATAATCACAACTGCTATCAGTATTTCGATCAATGTCATCCCTCTAAATCGTTTGTTGTATCCGTTACAACCAGAAATTCGAATCATGACGAGTAGTTTCCTTTTCACTTTTCCGCCTATTTTTCTCAGGTGATAGCATCTGCGCAAGATGAATTACGGTCCTCTTGCCGTTTGCATAGGAATTTGGGAAATGCCTCGCGGGTTTACATTATTGGAGCTTCTGATCACTATCGCCGTGCTGAGTGTTTTGCTCACGGCTGCTGCTCCTTCTTTCCAAAATGTTTTTGAAACCAACAAAATGCAGCGCTTAGCGAATGAACTGCATGGTTTTGTTATTCAAGGTAAGTCAGAAGCGGTATTGCGCCGAGAGAGGCTTTGGGCACACCTGATCATGTCTGGAGGTTCATCCAGTGATGGTAATTGGCGCATTGAGCTCACAGATAATAGCTCCGAGGGAGTCGGTACGGTTTTATTCTCGTTTTCAGGCGCGCCTTACAAGGGCATTGTGGTTACTCCGAGCTACGCTTCAGACCAAATCAGTTTTGATGACGTCCATGGTCGCCCTTCTTCAGGCAACATTCGCTTTTACCCGGTCGGAGAGTCTTCTAAAGCCTTAAAACTTATCTCTCACACTTTGTCTGCGCGTGTCCGGGTATGCAGCGACAACAACAATACCGAGTTCTTCGGCTATTCAACCTGTTCTTGAGGAGTGAATATGTATAAGCAGAAAGGCGCGAGCCTCGTCGAGTTTATGATTGCATCCTCTTTAGGGCTGATTGCTCTAGCTATTGTTGGATCGCTTTACATCAGTGGACAAAAAGTGGCGATGGAGCGTTCCAAAGAGCTGATGTTACTGCAAAACACGGGCAGCGTACTAGCGATGTTAAGAAACGATATCCAACGAGCTGGCTTTAATGAAAGTGGCAGTGATTCAGTCAAAATTTCAGGAGCGACCGATACGATTTACACTCTTGATACTCCGGGGATGGGGTTGATTGCATATGCCTATCAAGTTGGGACTTCAGGTGCAGCACCACTTTATAAAAATGTTGTATATGAGCAGCGGATTAATACGCCCGAGTCTTTGTTTGTCTGTGAGAAAAAACAAACGACGATATGGAACGTCAGTCAAGTTATTGCGCTTTCTGGTACCGGTACATGCAATACGCTTTTTGATAAGAGAGCGATTCATATTAACCGCTTTGATCTTGCCGCTCGCACTCTGAAAAACACAGATGCTGAAAGCGCGGTAGTCACCATTACCTTAGGAACGGAATTAGTTGGCGCAACAAGTGTTCAAACAGAGCAGTCGTTTACCGTGAAGCAGAGGAACTGGCAGTAATGAGAAATCAACAGGGAGCCGCAGCATTATTAGTTGTGAGCGTGTTGCTGGTTGCGGCATTAATGATGTCACTGGGAAGCTACAAGTCCCTTTTCTATCAAATCAAACGTGCCAACAATCAAATTGAATCCAGACAAGAGCATTGGCGTGCAGAAGGCGGGTTAGAGTGTGTTTACAGCAAAACCAAACTAAATAAAGAATTGCCAACTAACGTCAATGACTGCATCACAGCGATGGGACTTGATGCACTTACATTTTCCTCTGGTCCTTCAAGTCTCGTGACTTCAACGATTGGTCATCGGGAAACGAAAAAGACCATCAAGTTGCCTTCAAGTAGCGGGGCGGGGGCGATCAAATCTAAATCTGATCTGGTTATTAATGGTTCATATACGAGCTCTCCAGATCCGAGTAAAAGTCTCGGTAGTAATTTGTGGGAGTGCACCTCCGTTCTTTATTACAACTTTTTCTACGCTACCAGTGTAAGTACTTTTCACCCTTATCAGCTATCCGACAAACCTTATTCAAGTTTCCCTGATAGTCCTGCTGGACAGGAACAAAAATGTGCATCTACACACTACAGTTGGGGCACAAGTGTTGCGGCATCTAAGAGCGATTATCGCCAGTCTTCGGACATGGACCCATTTAAAGATGTCTTTGATGTCCCGCGTAGTGAATGGTTCGATGTGATGTCTGATAGCTCTTTGTTTGGATATGTACCTTTGTCGTTGAATGGTATGACATTGGACTCTGAAGCGGATCTTCCTTCTCCGGTATTCAATGATACTTGCGCGGAGGGGATAGTTAGCAATATCGAAAATGGAAAAGATCTCATTTGGGTTTACGGTGGTTGTGAAATAAACACGGCAGATTTCACGAGTATAAAGAACGCAATAGATAACAGCCTAGGGGGCAACGGAATAATCCTAGTTGTTCAAGACGGTATTTTTTCTACGATAGGGACACAGAATTTTAAAGGTATGCTTTACCATTTTATTTCTCCACTGTATGTCGACCCGACAACCGGGGCTACATTAGATTTTACCGACTGGGCAGCTTCCGCGAATGACCCAGCATTGGATGGCGTTATCGCGGCTTTAGATGCAACAGTGCCTATGGAAAAGACAAAGATTGGCTATTTTCAGCACGGAGCGTTTAACCCATTAGGAGGTTTTGTCATGGACGCGCCTGGAACATTTGCACTCTTCAATGCGGCTTTATCCTTCCAATACAATCGTGATGTGATTGACGAACCTTGGAAGAAGCTAAAGAAAGTATATTGGCAAAAGGGGTCTTGGAATGATCTCTAGACAACAAGGCTTTAGTTTAATTGAGGTGCTGATTTCTTTTCTTTTATTGGGCATTGGGGCGCTCGGACTCACTAAACTACAAATTTACATGGAACGTGAATCGGATTATGCGATTCATAGTATCGAGGCGTTGAGACTGGCTGAAAATCAACTTGAGTGGTTCCGCTCTCGTGGTGCTTCTGAGGCGATGTCTACCATTACGCCTGCCAATTTTGCTTCGATTGCAACCGGATCTTCTGCTAGTGGATCTTATGTTGTTGAGTGGGAAGTTCCAGCAGCTACGGTTTCAGGATCGCTTAAGACCATTACTATCAAATCGAGTTGGGTTGACCGAATGGGGGAAACGCAATCAGTTGAATTGAAAACTATGATTTCGCGTCATAGTGAATTCGAAAAGTGATGGATTAGGTATTCCTCTTATAATTACTTTTATCGTTAATATTGACGCTTTTTATTGCTAAATTACGTGGTTAATGGGTGGTTTTACAACTGTTAATGCGAATGGTGTGCTACTGTTTTTTTTATGTTTAATTGATATGGCGTTTTTGCAAAATATGTCTCCAAATATGGAAAAAAACATAGAACCTTGTGCTTTCTGAGGCGCTATTTACTAGAATGCTCTGTTGAAAATAGGCCGTTATAATTATTCAAATAGGCCATGGCACCAACATCATTCATATGGAGTTACGATGAGTAACCAAGCAGTAAATAAGGCACCGTCACCGAAGCCGAGCGGGATGGATCGCTTCCTGAACTTTATCGAACGAGCAGGTAACAAAATTCCTGATCCAGCGATTCTGTTCTTCTGGGCACTAATCATTACTTGGGCTGCGTCTGCACTTTTGTCGAATGTTTCTTTCGACCTTCTAAATCCTCGAACTGGCGAAGCTCTCACAATCACTAACCTTCTAACAGGCGAAGCACTAGCAAGTTTCCTTGCTAACATGGTGACAACGTTCACTGGCTTTGCACCACTTGGTATCGTTCTTGTAGCGATGTTGGGTGTAGGTGTTGCCGATTCTTCTGGCTTCATCACCACTGGTCTTAAGAAGATGCTGAACTTCACGCCAGCTAAACTTCTTACTCCAATGCTCATTCTTGTAGCAATCGTATCGCACACTGCGGCGGATGCGGGCTACGTTCTAGTTATTCCTCTTGGTGGTATCATCTTCCACGCGGCTGGTCGTCACCCTCTAGCGGGTATCGCGGCAGCGTTTGCAGGTGTATCGGGTGGTTTCTCTGCAAACTTCATCCCTTCAGGTATTGATCCTCTATTGGCTGGTTTCACACAAACAGCTGCACAGGTTCTAGATCCTGAGTACGTGGTTAACCCACTAGCAAACATCTTCTTTACTGGTCTATCTTCAGTAATCATTGTTGCTATCGGTTGGTACGTAACTGAGAAAATCATCGAACCACGCCTAAAGAACACACCAATCGACGAAGACGCAGAGAAAGCACCAGATCTAGGTTCTTTCACTGAGCTTGAGTCTAAAGCGTTCCGTTACGCTGGTTGGGCAATGATGGCGGGTATCGCTCTTCTTGTTGTGGCGCTTATTCCAGAAAACTCTGCACTGCGTTCACCTGAGGGTGAGATCACTGCGTTCTCTGCGCCAATCATGAAGTCTATCGTTCCGTTGATCTTCATCCTGTTTATCATTCCGGGTTACGTTTACGGTCGCGTTTCAGGCACGTTCAAGACAAGTAACGACATCATCAAAGCTATGGCGGATACTATGTCTACTATGGGCGCATACATCGTAATGTCGTTCTTCTGTGCACAGTTCCTATCAGCATTCGCGCAATCAAACATCGGTACGATGCTAGCGCTTTACGGTGCAGAAGGTCTGAAAGCAATGAACCTACCTGGTGAAGCTACTATCATCGGTATGATTCTTCTAACAGCTTCTGTAAACCTTCTAATCGGTTCTGCATCGGCGAAATGGGCTCTTATCGGTCCAATCCTAGTTCCTATGCTAATGGCTGTGGGTATCTCTCCTGAGCTATCTCAGGCGGCTTACCGCGTAGGTGACTCTGTATCGAACATCATTTCACCTCTGATGGTATTCTTCCCTCTAGTCGTGGTTTACTGTCAACGTTACGTGAAGTCGACAGGTATCGGTACGCTAGCATCGCTAATGATGCCATTCTCGATTGCAATGCTAATCGGCTGGTCAGTATTCCTAGTGGTTTACTGGATGCTAGGCATTCCTCTAGGTATCCAAGCGCCATACACTTACACAATGTAAATACCGTCATATTTGGCGCTGTAGCGTTGTTAACTGCGCAAGTTCACCCTAATCACATAGAGCCTCTATGCTCATAGGGCTGAACTTGCTTGTTGCCTAGCTACAACACCAACTATTTAGGTATTGGTAATTCGAAAGCGCTGGTCGAGAGACTGGCGCTTTTTTGTTTTGGGAGTCGGAACGGACTTTGCCCTTCGGGATACAAAATAAAGAGATCCCCAACTCGCTCGTACCTCGCTCTTGAGGATGACGATCAAACTGCTTTGAATCACGGTATTTGCACCCTAACAGGCAAAATCATCCCGCTTCCACTTCCCCTCTTTGAAGGTTAAAATCCACTTTCAATCACGATCTATCCCAAATTCCGGAGCTCCCTTTTGTCAGATTCTCAGTTTTCTCCTCAAGACGAACTATTTATGCGCCGTGCGATGGAGCTTGCCGAGCAAGCCGAAGCTGAAGGGGAGGTACCAGTTGGCGCTGTGTTGGTAAAAGATGGAGAGGTTATTGCGGAAGGTTGGAACCGTTCTATTTGTGCTCACGATGCAACCGCACACGCCGAGATCCAGACATTACGAAAAGCAGGAGAAGCACTAGGTAACTATCGACTGCTTGATACGACTTTGTATGTCACGTTAGAGCCTTGTCCTATGTGTGCTGGTGCGTTGCTACATAGCCGAGTAAAGCGAGTGGTTTACGGTGCGCCTGATTTAAAAGCAGGGGCAGCAGGGACGGTATTGAATTTGTTCGAAAGCCAAGCGGCATACCATTACGCAACAGTAGAAAATGGATTGCTAGAAGAGGAGTGCCGCGCTCAGTTGCAAGCGTTCTTTAAGCGTCGTCGTAAAGAAATTAAAGCCAAAAAACAAGCGCAGAAAGCGTTAGATAATGAGCAGGATACAAAGGGCGAATAAATTCAGGCGAGTAAATTAAGGTTCGCAGCAATAATTCATCTCTTTAGCAAACACCTACTCGGAAGTAGATGTTTGCTTCAAGTTCTCAGTGATTCACTAGGTGAACGAAAACACGGTTACGTGCACTGACTTTCTTTTTCATACACGTAAGCTTGCGCTTACGGCGGTTAGCAGCCACTGTCTTATTCAAACGTTTTGACTGCACTCTGCGTTTTCTCATAATCAGAACCTCTTGCAGACAACGAACACATTCTCCGACACTCGCATAGCAAAGCGTCCGATTCATTATCAATTGATGACATTATGGTGATGCACACTTCCGATGAAGGTGACATCGAGTGAGGAGAGGTGACCAAAAGAACTTACTTTTCTGCGCGCTTCGTATTGGTATGCACCAAATAGCAACGCAAACTAGATAAGCTCGAAAGACCGGATTCTAGATAACTTTTTTTGTTGACTCAACAAAAAAATAGCGAGCTGTGAGCTCGCTATTTTCGAAAGGTTTATTCCGCCCCTGAAACAGGAATAGGTTCGGTTTTCGTCTCTGGTTTTTGCACTTCATTTGGTGTTGTGCTTTTAGCCCCTGAAACTTGCTCAGCCAAGGTTTCAACCGCCCCAGAAACCAATAGGTTTGGATCGAGTGGCGGAATGACCTGAAGATCTTCCGTATCTTCGTCAATGGCTGGTTTCTGACTGACATGACCAATGATCGATTGATAGTAACGGCGGATGTTTTCTACGTAGTTACGTGCTTCATCACCACGGGCATAACCGTAACGGGTTTGGCTGTAATAACGTTTCTGACGCAACAATGGTAGACGCTCTTTTACATCTGCCCATGCGTTTGGATCGCCGCCTTGCGCTTTAGTCAGGCGTCGTGCGTCCATCATATGACCATAGCCAACGTTGTAAGATGCCAACGCAAACCAAATCTTTTCGTGTTCATTAATGGAATCTGGTACACGAGCGACAATACGACGCAGGTATTCCACACCACCTCGAACAGACTGTTCTGGGTCAAGTCGGTCCGTTACTCCAACGCTCTTCGCAGTAGGCAATGTAAGCATCATCATTCCACGTACACCCGTCGGTGATTTTGCTTTTGGTTTCCAGTGGGACTCTTGGTAAGCCAATGCGGCGATCAAGCGCCAATCAAACTCTTCGCTGTATTTTTGGAATAGTGGTGCCCACTTAGGCAGGCTGTTGTCTAGCGCTCGGATAAAGGCGCGAGTATCGACATAATCAAATGCTTCAATATGACCGATGTACTTTTCTTCTAGTGTCGCCAACTCGCCTGACTGCTGGATATTGCCAAAGAATTCAATCAGCATCGCGTATAAGCTTTCATCTTCAGAGCGGCGAGTAAACCAAGAGACGGGTTGGTCTTCTGTTAGCTCAAAAGCAAGTGCAAGATCTGGGTATAAACGTTGAGCTAAAGACAATTCGACCGAGTCAGTTACAGTAAAACGCAGTTCACCCGTCGATACGTGTTTTAGCAAATCGCGAGTGTCTGCATCGCCAACAATCTCGAATTGAAGCTCTGGATATTCTTTTTGTAGTGACGTTAGTGTCGGAACAAACTGTGATTGTTCAACGATCTGTAGCGTTTCTGCACCTGCATTGGCATTTTCATCGACAGCCTTTTCATCTTTTGATTCTTGATACTTGATGAGCTGATCAATGTCGCGAGGACGAAGTTGTCCTTTCTTATATACCACCTGTTGGCTTACGTAGTAGTAGGCAGGTCCCGGACGGAAACGTTGCACCGCTTGCGAAGTTTGATTCAAACCTGTCGCAATGATGTCGATATCGCCTTTTTTGAGGGCAGGGAATAACTCGGCTTGACGGAAAGCAGGTTTGATTTCCAATTTCACGCCTAGTTGTTCTGCAAATTTACGTGCCAGTTCGTAATCCAAGCCAGCAGGACCGTCTGGACCAATGTAGTAGGAGAGTTGGTTATTTAGCGTGCCAACACGTAGGACACCACGCTCTTGGATTTGCTCGAATTCACTTTTAGGTTCCGACTCAATCTGACAGGCAGAAAGTAAAAGCACAGAAGCGAAAAGTAGGGCGCTGCGCTTGAGTCGGTTGAACTGACTTATTTGCATTAATTCGGTACGTCTCGATAAATTTCTAGTTGCCTTTATATCAAAGCGCGCTGGTGGGGCAAAGTGAATCAGACAGATAGAGTGCGACATTGTGTGATTTATCGACATTTTAGTCGTAATTCAAATTTGGCAAAAAAAATGACGCAAACGGTTGCTTTTGGTGTTACATCACAAAAACAATTGCTATATAATGCGCTCGCAACGAAGAGGTGGCATCGGCATAGGTTTGAAAAACCTTCGGGAATAGCTTCGAAGAAAACAGTATAACCCACTGAATTTATTCCAATATCACCTTAATCACTTGCAATAAGAGACCTAAGCACATGAGAATTTTGCGTGGCTCCCCAGCTCTTTCTGAGTTTCGTGTTAATAAACTACTGGAACTATGTCGTGAACAAGATCTGCCTGTCACTGGCATTTACGCAGAGTTTATGCACTTTGCGGATCTAAAGTCTGACCTTGATGACCAAGAGTTGGAAAAACTGGAAAAATTGCTGACTTACGGTCCAACGATCGAAGAGCATGAGCCAGAAGGTCTTTTACTTCTTGTGACTCCTCGCCCGGGCACTATTTCGCCTTGGTCTTCTAAATCTACAGACATCGCCATCAACTGTGGTCTAGACAAAGTAAAACGTCTTGAGCGCGGCACAGCATACTACGTAGAAACAGCGACGCCTCTTAACGATGCTCAAATTGCAGATGTAAAAGCGCTCATCCATGATCGCATGATGGAAGTTACTTTTACTGACTTCGACGACGCAAGCGCATTATTCCAAGCTGCAGAACCTGCACCAGTGGCAGACGTTGACCTATTAAACGGCGGTCGTGCTGCGCTTGAAAACGCAAACGTTACCCTAGGTCTTGCACTTGCAGATGATGAAATAGAATACCTTTACGATGCGTTCGTAAATAAGCTTGAACGTAACCCGACTGATATTGAGCTAATGATGTTTGCACAAGCGAACTCAGAGCACTGTCGTCACAAGATCTTCAATGCAGATTGGACTATCGACGGTGTTAAGCAAGAGAAGTCTCTGTTCAAGATGATCAAAAACACATTTGAAACCACACCAGAAAACGTACTGTCTGCGTACAAAGATAACGCAGCAGTTATGGTGGGTTCAGATGTAGGTCGTTTCTTCCCGAACCCAGAAACTCGCCAGTATGGTTACAGCCAAGAGAAAGCGCACATCCTAATGAAGGTGGAAACGCACAACCACCCAACTGCTATCTCTCCTTGGCCGGGCGCTTCTACTGGTTCAGGCGGTGAGATCCGTGATGAAGGCGCGACTGGTATCGGTGGTAAGCCAAAAGCAGGTCTTGTTGGCTTCACTACTTCTAACCTACGTATTCCTGGTTTTGAGCAGCCTTGGGAAACAGATTTCGGTAAGCCGGGTCGTATCGTTAACGCTTTAGATATCATGCTAGAAGGTCCACTTGGTGGCGCGGCGTTCAACAACGAATTTGGTCGTCCAAATCTACTTGGCTACTTCCGTACTTACGAAGAGAAAGTTAACTCTCACGCAGGTGAAGAGGTTCGTGGTTACCACAAGCCAATCATGATTGCTGGTGGTATGGGTAACATCCGTGACGAGCACGTTCAGAAGAAAGAGATCCCCGTAGGTGCAAGCCTAATCGTACTTGGTGGTCCTGCAATGAACATCGGTCTTGGCGGTGGTGCTGCTTCTTCAATGGCATCTGGTCAATCAGCAGAAGACTTAGATTTCGCTTCAGTACAGCGTGAAAACCCAGAGATGGAGCGTCGCTGTCAGGAAGTGATCGACCGTTGTTGGCAACTTGGTGATGCTAACCCAATCGCATTCATCCACGATGTGGGTGCGGGCGGTATCTCTAACGCACTTCCAGAGCTTGTCGACGATGGCGAACGTGGTGGTATTTTCCAACTGCGTGACGTACCAAATGACGAACCAGGCATGAGCCCACTTGAGATCTGGTGTAACGAATCTCAAGAGCGTTACGTAATGGCGGTTGCGCCAGAGAACATGGAAGTATTCGATGCAATCTGTAAGCGTGAGCGCGCACCATACGCAGTAGTAGGCATCGCAACTGAAGAGCGTGAGCTTAAACTTGAAGATTCACACTTCGAGAACACGCCAATTGACATGCCAATGGATGTGCTTCTTGGTAAGACGCCTAAGATGCACCGTGATGCGAAAACGCTAAAAGCAAACAACCCAGCGGTTAACCGTGACGGCATCGAGCTGAACGAAGCCGTGGATCGCGTTCTACGCCTTCCAACGGTTGCAGAAAAAACATTCCTAATCACTATCGGTGACCGCACGGTAACAGGTCTTGTCGCGCGTGACCAAATGGTTGGTCCGTGGCAGGTTCCAGTAGCAAACTGCGCGGTAACTGCAGCAAGTTACGACACTTACCACGGTGAAGCAATGTCGATGGGTGAGCGTACACCAGTTGCTCTATTAGACTTTGGTGCATCGGCTCGTCTAGCGGTTGGTGAAGCAATCACAAACATTGCAGCGACAAACATCGGTGATATCAAACATATTAAACTGTCTGCAAACTGGATGTCTCCAGCAGGTCACCCGGGTGAAGATGCAGGTCTTTACGAAGCGGTGAAAGCGGTAGGTGAAGAACTATGTCCAGCACTTGGTCTGACTATCCCTGTGGGTAAAGACTCAATGTCGATGAAGACTAAGTGGGAAGAGAATGGCGAGCAGAAAGAAGTAACGTCTCCGCTATCTCTAATCATCACTGCGTTTGCTCGTGTTGAAGATGTGCGTAAAACAATCACACCTCAGCTTCGCACAGATAAAGGTAATACTAGCCTTGTTCTAATCGACCTAGGTAACGGTCAAAACCGTCTAGGTGCAACGGCTCTAGCACAGGTTTACAAGCAGCTTGGTGATAAGCCAGCAGACGTAGATAACGCAGCACAGCTAAAAGGTTTCTACGAAGGCGTTCAAACTCTAGTTGCGAACGATCAAGTAGTGGCTTACCACGATAAAGGTGATGGCGGTCTATTCGTTACTTTAGCTGAGATGGCATTCGCAGGTCACTGTGGCGTTAAAGCTGACATCGCTGACCTAGGTGACGACGCTCTAGCGGCACTATTCAACGAAGAACTAGGTGCGGTACTTCAGGTTAAGAACGATGACCTAGACGCTGTACTTTCTACTCTTGCAGCAAACGGTCTTGAGGCATGTTCACACGTAATCGGCTCTGTAGAAGCATCTGATGAGCTAGTGATTACTTCTGGTGAGACAGTAGTTCTTGAGCGTAACCGCACTGAACTACGTACTATCTGGGCTGAGACAACGCATAAGATGCAAGGTCTACGTGACAACCCAGCATGTGCTGACCAAGAGCACGAAGCTAAGAAAGACAACTCGGACCCAGGTCTGAACGTTAAGCTAAGCTTCGATGTGAACGAAGATATTGCAGCGCCATATATCGCAAAAGGCGCTAAGCCTAAGATGGCTATTCTGCGTGAGCAGGGCGTTAACTCTCACGTAGAAATGGCAGCAGCGTTTGATCGTGCAGGTTTCGAAGCGACTGATATTCACATGAGCGACATCCTAACAGGTCAAGCGGCTCTGGATGAGTACCACGGTCTAGTGGCTTGTGGTGGCTTCTCTTACGGTGACGTACTTGGTGCGGGTGAAGGTTGGGCTAAGTCTATTTTGTTCAATGCACAAGCTCGTGAACAGTTCCAAAGCTTCTTTAATCGTGACAACACATTTTCTCTAGGTGTGTGTAACGGCTGTCAGATGTTATCGAACCTGAAAGAGCTAATCCCAGGTGCAGACCTATGGCCACGCTTTGTTCGTAATGAATCTGAGCGTTTTGAAGCGCGCTTTAGCTTAGTTGAAGTTCAGAAGTCTGATTCTGTATTCTTTGACGGCATGGCGGGTTCTCGTATGCCTATCGCAGTTTCTCACGGTGAAGGTCGTGTAGAAGTACGTGATGCTGACCATCTAGCAGCGATTGAAGCATCAGGTACCGTTGCGGTTCGTTACGTGGACAACCACGGTAATCCAACGCAGCAATACCCGAATAACCCGAACGGCTCGCCAAACGCTATTACGGGTCTAACGACTCAAGATGGTCGTGTCACAATCATGATGCCGCACCCTGAGCGTGTGTTCCGTACAGTAGCGAACTCATGGGCTCCAGAAGGTTGGGGTGAGAATGGTGCTTGGATGCGTATGTTCCAAAACGCACGTAAGAACATAGGCTAATTACGACGTAGTCCAAGGTTAACGAAAAGAATAAAGCGCTGGTTGAAAAACTGGCGCTTTTTTATTTAAGGGAATCGAGAACGTCTCCCGTCTCCCTTAAAAAACTTGCAGCGTTTCGGTAACTTTTATGCTCTAATACCGCGCTTACCAAGGGATGGTGTTAAACAGCTCAGCTTAGATGGAGTTATCAAGTTGACCGAATCCCTGATTAATCCCTTAGGAAATGAAAGAAATGTCTAAAAATCCAAAATTTGCTATCCGCGTAACTGAAAAACGTAACGGCTGGAGCGCAGAGATCACTCGTCAAGTGACATCTCGTAAGACAGTAGTATCAAAACGTGAAACTGGTTTTGACAGCGAAGAGAAAGCACAAGCTTGGGCTGAGCAAGAACTAGCGGGTTTTGTTCAAAACCAAGTTGTTCGTAACGAGCGTAAAGCAGCACAGCGTCAAGAGCGTGAAGCTGAGCAACTAGCGGCGAAAGTTCGCAAAGAAGAAGCTCGCAAAGCGCGTGAAGTAGAAGCTGACGAAGAGTAATCTCAGCCTACTAGATGGCTTATCTGTGCCGTCGATTATGAATTAAAAAGTGCCCTGAGATCATCTCGGGGCATTTTTGTTTGTGTCGTTTAAAAGCAGTCCGAAGATACCGAGAAGCTCACCGAACCTTCTGCAGGGGCTGCAAATTGCTTATTACCAGCAAGCAATTGAGGATTATTCGAATAGGTTCGATGCTTGTGGCTGTTTTTGGGAGTATGTACGGGCGGCAAATCGATGTTATGCAAGCCGTCAGAAAGATCTTTGGCTTCCCCATAATCATAATCTCTCGCTTCCGTAATCTCTCCTTTTGTGTATTGGCAATGATCGGGTTTGCCATCTTCTTTCCACGTTAAACCATCTGTTTGAGCATCAAGATCTAAGTTGTCTGTCACAGTGGCAGCGTAATGATCTTCTAATTGCTGGCGCTTACTGTGTTCTTCCAAATATTGAGAGATATTGTCTTGTGAAATACTCGCTGCATGCGGAGAGGCTAGGGCAGCGACAAATAACATTTGTTTCCATGTCAGCGTTTTTCTTCGAAGGCTCATAAGTCTCGTATGTAAAATGAGGGTGATAGACCCAAGTCACTCTGGCTGAATCAAGCATTTTGAGGTTACTTGGATATAAATGAAAACTCGGAGCCATTCATAGCCCCGAGCTGGTTGAAGACCAATACAGATAATGTGATTAATTAGTACTGGTAAGTCAGTTTAAGTTTAACTTCACGACCCGGTGAAGGCACGCCGTTAGATAGGTAGGCTTCATAGTAACGGTCAGTTAGGTTTTTCACGACCGCTCCAACACTCAAGCCTTTGACTTGTTGCACATCCCAAACGACATACGCATTTTGCAGCGTATATTGCTCACTAGGCGATTTTACTTTCAGGTTGTTACCCTCTGCCTTCGTTTTGGTTTGTGCATCGTACCAACGTACTTCCCAACCTGAACGTAGACCTGGGAGCCATTCGTAACCGAAGCCTAGGTTGATGTTCAATGGTGGTACATCTGGGTGATCGTCATCAGAACCAGTGGAGTCAGATAGACTACCTTTGTTTTTACCACGTACGTAACTCGCTGAAAAATCAGTATAGAAATCTGAAATACGGTACTGTGAAATCAACTCAAAACCGTAGTTTTTGAACCCATCTAAGTTCGTATTCCAGCTTTGGTTTTCTGTACTGTTTTTATCTAGATTTGCACCTGTTCGGATATCGACCGTGTCATTTACGTCGTTGTAAAACACGGTAAACTCCGTTGCAAGGTTGTCACGGTCACTGACGAGACCTTCGGTTAAATTGATCACGCTCGCTTGGTAGGCATGAATACGCGAAACATCCAGATCTCTTGCTGTCGCCGTAGCGCGGGCATATTGTACAGAGTAGATGTTATCAACCGTTGGCGCTTTTAATGCGTATGCGTAAGAGAAATTCAAACGCGTATTATTAGTGGCATCAAAATCGATATCGAGACGCGGACTAAAGCCTTTATGGCTCGTCTCACTGTAGTCATGTCCAGCCGCCGGGTCGTTGTAGTCTGGCGCTGCATTGCCTTTACCTTCGCTGGTGATGTATTCATAACGCAAAGATGGCGTGATGGTTAGACGATCGGTCGCTTGGTAATGGTCTGCTACATAAGCGGCGTAAATCGTCTGTATACCCGATGGTTCGTAATAAGGCGTGTACCAGCCGTAGTTCTTTGCTTCTTTTTTTGCATACGATTTATTGAAGACCAGTGAATCGCGATCAGTTTTTTGGTACTGAAGACCAGTGACTAGTGCGTGATCTCCAATTTGTGCTTGGTTGAAGACATCAACATAATCGCGTTCGTAACTTAGCCAAGACTCGTGACCGTAGCTGCCGACAGAGACGAACATTTTTTCGAATGCAACATCAGGGCGTACCCAGTGGCGATCGTTTTCAGAGCGTGCCATTTTGATGTTGAAATCAATGTAAGGATTGGAAGGCATGTAATGGTAAGAGAGCGTTGTCGTATTGTCGGTGTATTTGTTGTCGACCGTGTACGCGTATTTCGCCTTCTCCAATGAGCCATATTTTTTGATGTTGTAGTCGGAAATATTCGGCATTTTTCCACGACGGTTCGCCCAAGGTTTGCGGCCTTCGTCTTTGTAGCGCGTATGACTGATTTCGAACTCGTGGTCGTCATTTTCATAGCCGACTTTCACTAGCATGTTTTCTTGCTCGTAACCCGAATAATCCAACGTTTCACCGCCGCCAACTTGGATGTCATCTGAATCTTTTACCGAGCCATTGGCTAAGAAGTAGAAGCCGGCGTCGTTCTTGCCGTATAAGGACAAGGTGTATGAGTTTTCATCACCATTATTGTTATAGCCAGTGGAAACACGAGCACCAAAGTTACGATCGCCATCGAGGAGATCATCGACACTTTTCGTTTTGATACGGATGGAGCCACCAAATTTACCATTCAATGCGCGATAGTCGTGCGCGCCTTTGATGATCTCTGCCTCACCAATTAAGAACGGGTCAAAGAAGAAGGTTCCGTAACGGTATTGTTGGAAGCCGATAGGTGCGCCATCAACAAATACAGCGATGTCACTTGGGTCATCAAAACCGCGGATATTGATACGTTCCCCCCCAGAGCGAGCACCACCATCTAATGTTGCTCCTGGCACGGAGTCGATCATATCTGCAAAATTGGAATACTGCTGTTCCTCGATAAGAGACCAATCAATGGTCGTTTGAGCAGGTTCTGCAACAGTGATTGGTTTCGCGTAATGCACACCAATGACTTCAAGCTCTTCATCTGAGCCTTCTGCTGCATAGGAAGCAAGGGAGTTGAGCACTGCGAGCGAAACAAGGCTTACCTTGAAGCCATGAGTGGATAAACGTTTCATATTCGTCATTTATAGTAATTTGATTAGGCGAGGATTATATGAATGCTGAACAAATTAATAAATGATAATGAGATTAATTATCAATGGTGTTTTTTTGAATGCCTGTAAAGTTTTATATCCACTAAATGACGGTAAAACAGATTTTGATAGGGATTAAGATATGTAGGGGAGTGAATGTGTCTATCTTTTCGCCACAAAAAAGCCCAGATGAATTTCTGGGCTTTCAGTTTATGCAAAAACTTATTGCTGAGTTTCTAGCGGAATTTGCCCTGTCGTGACTTGATCAACATCGAACTCCGTTAGCTCTTCAATATAGCTTTCTACGGTTTGTTCAACGACATCATCGTCTTGTTTGAAGTAAGCAATGTGGAAGATTGCATCACCTTCGTTAACGAGAGGCAGTGTTTGCTGACCGATCACGATACCGCCTTTTGGTGCAACCAGTTCAAGTTCGTCGTGACCAAGCGGCGAGCTGATGTATGCGAGTGTTTCACCTTCTTCAACTTTGTCACCTAGGTTCACGACAGTACGCAGAATACCGTTACCTGATGCACGTACCCAACTGGTGGATTTTGCGATAATTGGTTCTGGTAGCTTTTTGCGGCTTGCGCGAAGCATGCCGATGGCTTGCATGACGCGCTGCACGCCAAGTACACCTGCGCTGATAGATAGAGGGTCAAAGCGCAGAGCTTCACCAGCTTCATAAGTTAGCACTGGGATATCGCATTTTTCAGCTTCACTACGCAAAGAGCCATCACGCAGTGCCGAGTCTACGATCACTGGTGTGGCAAACGCTTTTGCGATTCGCAGTGTTTCTGGATTACTCAGGTTCGCACGGATCTGCGGTAGGTTAGTACGGTGAATCGCACCCGTATGAAGATCCAAGATGTAATCACAGCGTTTGGCGATATTGTTAAAGAATCCATGCGCCATGCGAGATGCCAATGCACCTTTTTCGCTTCCTGGGAAGCAACGGTTTAGGTCGCGGCGGTCCGGTAGGTAGCGTGACTTATGAATAAAACCAAATACGTTCACAATAGGAACCGCAATCACGGTGCCTTTCAGCTTTTGCGGATCCAGTTGGTTGATCATCTGACGAACGATTTCTACGCCATTAAGCTCATCACCATGGATCGCCGCATTCACCATTAGCACGGGACCTTCTTGTTTACCGTGGATGATTTCCACAGGAATAGAAAGTGGTGAGTGCGTGTAAAGCTGTGCTGCTTCAAATTCGGTTTCTAGTCGTTGTCCTGGTTGTACTTGATGCCCGAGTAGCTCAAATACTTTGCTTTTTTTACTTCTGGCCATAAACCATCTCTGTCAAATACGTTAGCAACAATGTAACAACTGGTTCAAAATCACACTAATCATTCTTCTTTAGGTGACGAAAAATAATTTTTATTGAAAAGATTAAAGTTTCACCAGATGTATGAGTTGTGTAAGCACATTGGGTTAATTTCTGTGTTTATTGAGTGGCTGTACGCTGTGTTTTAAAGTAGCACATTCATCGAGTAAATAAGGCTGTGTTAAATTTAATACTCATATTTTTTTGAAGAAAAACTGACTTTTACCTATGGTTTTAATCCGCTAATATCCCCGCCGAATTTTTGACCTAATACTATTTAACTAGAGGTTTTGATGAAAAAGGCGTTCGCTAAAATTGGCGCATTGACTGCAGTCGCAGTTTCTCTTTCTGGCTGTGTGGGCAGTAATGCAGTGACAGGTTACGTAATGGGCTTTAACCTAAAAGCAGTAGATAACCGTTACGCTCGTGGTGGTCTAAACATGCTTTTGGCGCCTGTTTATGGTGTTGCTGTTGCAGCGGATTACATCGTATTCAACTCTCTAGAATTCTGGACTGGTAAAAACCCACTAAACGGTAAGCCACACATCTTTGATACCAAGATGGATACTTACATCGACGTGAACCACCAGTTAGACAAATCTCTAACGACTGCACCGATCGGTCCTCTAACGCACAACCGTGTTATCGAGCAAGGTCAAATGCAACAGATCGACGAGAACACCGTTCAGATGGACATTACATACAACAACGGTGACAAAGCGACACTAATGGGCGTTCGTGAAGGTGACTTCGTTACTTACTACATCGATGGTGAAGTAGTTGCTAAAACTTCTATGGATGAGCTAGCGGCATACGCGCAAACTCGCGCATAGTTTGCGATACTCTTGTTATAAAGAGTCTGTAATAAAAAGCTCACAATAAGAAAAGGGTGCCGAGGCACCCTTTTGTGTTTTTCGCGTATTGGTTTGAATTACGCTTTTTCAGGAATGGCTTCAAGAAGCGCAACCATTTGGTCCCAGAACAGTTGAACGGTATCGATCTTCACTTTCTCATCTGGAGAATGAGGGAACTTGATGGTTGGACCGAAAGAAACCATATCCATGTTCGGGTAAGGTTCTTTGAACAGACCACATTCAAGACCTGCGTGGATAACCATGATGTTTGGCTTGTGACCGTAGATGCCTTCGTACATATCACGGAAAATTGCCATGATCTCTGAATCAGCATCTGGTTTCCAGCCTGGGTAAGCGCCAGAGAATTCAATTTGAGCACCAGCCAGTTCAGCGACAGATTGAAGCATACCTTCAACTTGGCTACGACCTGAGTCGATCAGGGAACGAATTAGGCATAGAACGGTTACTTTGTTCTCTTCTGTTGTGATAACACCAACGTTAAGTGATGTTTCAACCACGCCTTCAACTTCATCACTCATACGCATTACACCGTTTGGACAAGCGTTCAATGCTGCGATGAAACGTTGTTGGTCTGCAATCGCAAACACTTGTGCATCTGTTGCAACTTCTTCGTTGAAAGTCACGATGTCTGTTTCAATTTTACCAAGCTCTGTTTTTAGTAACTCAGTGTAGTAGTTGAACAGTTCCGCTAGTTTATCTTGATTTTCTGCCGGTAGTGCTACAGTTACAAAAGCTTCACGAGGAATCGCGTTACGTAAACTACCGCCACGGAATTCAACCAGGCGAAGATCCAACTCTTGCGCGTGACCAGCGAGGAAGCGACCAATCAGTTTGTTTGCATTACCGCGACCTGTATGGATGTCACAGCCAGAGTGACCGCCTTTTAGACCTTTCAGTGTTAGTTGACGAGTAATAAAGCCCGCTGGAATTGCGTCACGAGTAATATCGAAGGTCATTGCGCCATCGATACCGCCTGCACAACCCATGTACACTTCGCCTTCTTGTTCTGAGTCTGTATTTAGAAGGATATCGCCTTCCAACCAGCCAGCTTCAAGACCAAATGCACCTGTCATGCCTGCTTCTTCATCAATAGTCAGTAAAACTTCAATAGGACCGTGCTTGATCTCTTTAGAAGCAAGTACAGCAAGACAAGAAGCCATGCCGATGCCGTTATCTGCACCTAGCGTTGTGCCCTTTGCTGTTACCCATTCACCATCGATGTATGGCTGAATTGGATCTTGAGTGAAGTCGTGATCAGTGTCTTCGTTCTTTTGTGGCACCATGTCGATGTGTGCTTGAAGCACTACACCTTTTTTATTTTCCATACCTGGTGTCGCAGGTTTTTTAATGAACACGTTGCCAGTTGGATCGCGGCGTACGTCAAAACCTTGCTCTGTTGCCCAAGTAACAATGTACTGTGCTAGAGCTTCTTCATGTTTTGAAGGGTGAGGGATTGAACAAATCTTATCGAAAAACTGCCAAAGTGGAGCAGGTGATAAGGTACTGATTTCAGAATGGAATTCAGACACGGAAGACTCCTTTTGATGTGCTTTGCCAAATTTAAACCGTAAATTTAATGGGTGTTTAGCAGTAAATGCTAATCGGTATTGGCTTGGAATTGCCCTCAGCATACCACCAGAAAAGCGGTTCTAGTAGTTGTGGTGAAAAGGATTTGCCCTAGAACTGTCACAGATTATGAACACAACGTAATACACCAATGCAACGAGCTTAGTATGTTCTGAAAGTTTGTTTAATTTTTAATTTACTAAACTGTAATTTAATTACAGTTAATTCTTGATGAAGGTCAATTTATTAAGTTTTTGTGATTCTGGTCACTAAAATGCTTGTAATTAAATTTCTGGGTGGTATATTTGTAACCAGCTTCTGAGAGAAGAATGAAATGCTCAAAGGATGAGTCCGTTTATCGCCTCCAAGGAACTGAGAAATCAACCAAATTAACAGTATTAATTGATTTAGAAGGTGATATTTATGAAAGGTTTACCAAGTGCAATGTTCTGGAACAGCAAATCTGTTTACACCGGTAACTTTGTATACCCAACAAGCTTTGGTTACTAATTGAAGCCAACGCATGTGACTCGAACAAGTTTGTTCACCCCTATAAATTGGAATTTTTTTTCAGTGCATAGTGCTGACATGATTCACCGCCACTCAAATTGAGTGGCGTTTTTTTATCTTCTGATCCCAATCTCGCCTATTTTATCGCCACCAAGCTTCAATTCTCCGATTGCTTATCTCACTTGTTTCATTTTCTGACCAATTCTTTGGGTATTTAGCGTCCAAAACGATGACTTTGCGTTTGAAAGTTTAATACATTGCTCAGTTTATACACATACGTTTGTTTTCAGTACAAGTTCGTTAGTTATTGTTTATTAAGACCTAAATTTATTTGCTGTTTAAAACGCTAGCGAATGGGTTTCATATCCCAAGAAAAAAATCCCTTTAGAGTGAAGATTCTATCTGGAATTTGTTATTTGATAACTTTATAATTCGAGCCAATCGATTACGCAACCGTTTACTTTTTACTTTTTACCTTTTACAGGATTCGATCATGCTCGAAAGGCTCTTTAAACTTAGTGAAAATGGCACCAATGTGCGCACTGAGATCATCGCAGGTGTTACTACCTTCCTAACTATGGCTTACATCATCTTTGTAAACCCAGCTATCCTTGCAGATACAGGTATGGATCGTGGTGCCGTGTTCGTTGCGACGTGTCTTGCTGCCGCTATTGGCTGTTTCATCATGGGCTTAGTAGCAAACTACCCAATCGCTCAGGCTCCAGGTATGGGGCTAAACGCGTTCTTTACCTATTCCGTTGTGTTGGGCATGGGTTACACATGGCAAGTCGCGCTAGCAGCAGTATTTGTTTCCGGTCTGCTATTTATCGTCTTGAGTGTGTTTAAGATTCGCGAATGGATCATCAATTCGATTCCACTTTCTCTTCGTACTGGTATCTCAGCAGGTATCGGTCTGTTCCTTGCTTTCATCGCACTGAAAAACGCAGGTATTGTTGTAGATAACCCAGCAACGCTAGTTTCAATGGGTAATATCACTTCTCTACCATCTGTACTTGCAGCGATTGGCTTCTTCATGACGATTGCATTGGTTCACCGTGGTGTGAAAGGTGCGGTTATGATCGCAATCCTAGGCGTAACAATTCTTGGTCTGATCTTTGGTGACGTTCAGTGGGGCGGCATCATGTCAACACCACCAAGCATCGCGCCAACCTTCATGCAGCTAGACTTCTCTGGCTTGTTCGAAGTAGGTATGATCTCTGTAGTATTTGCTTTCCTATTCGTTGACTTATTCGACACTGCAGGCACGCTAGTTGGTGTTTCGCAAAAAGCGGGTTTGACTGACGAAAACGGCAACATTCCACGCCTAAATAAAGCGCTACTTGCAGACTCAACAGCAACATCTGTCGGTGCTCTACTAGGTACATCAAACACGACGTCATACATTGAGAGCGTTTCTGGTGTAGCCGCTGGTGGTCGTACAGGTCTAACTGCTGTGGTTGTTGGCGTACTGTTCCTTCTTGCTCTATTGTTCTCTCCACTAGCGGGAATGATTCCAGCTTACGCAACGTCTGGTGCACTATTTTACGTGGCTATCTTGATGCTTTCTGGTCTTGTTGGCATCGACTGGCGTGACCTAACAGAAGCGGCTCCTGTTGTCGTAACGTGTTTGGTTATGCCTTTGACTTTCTCTATTGCAGAAGGTATCACGCTTGGTTTCATTGCTTACGCTGCGATCAAACTGTTCAGTGGTAAAGGACGTGAAGTCTCAATGAGTGTATGGGTTATGTCCGCTATCTTCATTGCGAAGTACATCCTAGGCTAACTCTGACGATTAAAAGAAAAGCCAGTGTGGGCACACGTTCACACTGGCTTTTTGTTTGTGGGCTTTTACTGGAGGGGAATTTCTCCTTGTTTATGGAGCATTTCTTCTCAAATTCATTCCCTTCTTTATTTTGCCGTGTTCACTGAATTCGATTTTTCTGCGTAATAGACGGAGAATTTTGATATCAGCGTTGGTATTAATCATGGGTTTCGGTAGAATAATCGTTTGCGTAGCTTGAAACCCCCATTTCCTCTGGTGTGGGAAATCTAGATTGATGAGTCCATTTCAGCGCCATCAGCTAGGTCACGGGGATGCATATTTTGAAATTATTAGGTTATTACAATGAGTAAAAAATTCATTATCACTTGGGATGCGATGCAGTCTTACTGCCGTGAACTGGCTGAGAAACAAATGCCAGCTGAGCAATGGAAAGGTATTTGGGCGGTAAGCCGTGGTGGCTTGGTTCCTGGTGCTATCTTGGCTCGTGAGCTAGGTATTCGCTACGTAGATACAATTTGTATCTCAAGCTACGACCACGATCATCAACGTGACATGACAGTGCTTAAAGCGCCAGAAGGTGACGGTGAAGGTTACCTAATCATTGAAGACCTAGTAGATAGCGGTGATACAGCGCGTAAACTTCGTGAAATGTACCCGAAAGCAAAACTGATTGCTGTATGTGCTAAGCCTTCTGGTAAAGAGCTACTTGATGACTACGTAGTAGACATCGCACAAGACACTTGGATCGAGCAACCTTGGGATATGTCTATCCAGTACGCTGAGCCAGTAAATCGCAAGCAAAAATAAGTTTGCACTAAGAATATTGAGAAATGCCCCTTTATAGGGGCATTTTTTTTATTATTATTACGCTATTGCAACCAGCCTAGAGTTCTTCCTATGTCAGAAGACGTCAGTAAAAACCTCTCCGAAACTTTGTTTGTCAAACACAAACAAGCGAAAGAAACCTCTGCACTTACTCAATACATGCCGACCAGCCAAAAGATTCTTGATGAGCGAGAAGAGCATGAAGATCGTGCTTGGTATCGTCATTTGAGACGTCTTCAATGGGCGTGGCAGGGCTTATCTCCTATCGAAATGGAAGGGGTACTTTCTAAAATCGCGTCATCGAATCATTCTCGTACCGAAGATAAATGGCTTGATACGGTCATGGGTTACCACGGTGGTAACTGGACGTTTGAGTGGATTAAGTTAGGCATGGAGCATCAACGCCGCGCGAATGAAATGAAGGGGGAGGAAGCGGCTGATGAGCTGTTTACGGCTTCATTGTGTTTTAGCATTGCAGGCTATCCACATTTAAAGAATGATAACTTAGCCATTCAAGCACAGGTATTGGCGAACAAAGCGTATTCAGAAGGCTCAGAAAAAACTAAATACGTGATCAAGCAGATCGAAGTGCCTTACCAAAAACGCAAGATCATCGCGAACCTACATCTTCCTCGCACAGATAAACAATTACCAGTTGTAATGGTCAGTGCTGGTTTGGACAGCTTGCAAACGGATATGTGGCGCTTGTTCAGAAACCACTTAGCTCCAAAAGACATTGCGATGGTGACTATTGATATGCCGTCAGTCGGTCATAGTTCACATTGGCCGCTGACTGAAAACTCCAGTTGCCTTCATCAAGCGGTTTTGAATGAACTGTATTCTCTACCTTGGGTTGATCACCACAAAGTTGGATTGATTGGCTTCCGCTTTGGCGGTAATGCCATGATTCGTCTTTCGTTTGTTGAGCAAGAAAAGATCAAAGCTTGTGTGGCTTTGGGAGCACCAGTGCATGATCTGTTTACGTCGCCTAAAAAGTTGCAGCAAATGCCGAAGATGTACCTTGACCTGTTAGCGTCTCGCCTTGGTAAGAGTGCTGTTGACATCAATAGCATGGCCGGACAGATGATGGCATGGTCACTCAAGGTACAAGGTTTCCTAAGTAGCCGCAAAACTAAGGTGCCAATTTTAGCATTGAGTCTCGAAGGGGACCCAGTTTCACCTCATAGTGATAACCAGTTGGTAGCACTGTTTAGCCAGTACGGACAAGCCAAGAAAATCAGTTCCAAGACAATTACAAAAGGTTATGAGCAATCCCTCGATTTAGCCATAAAGTGGTTGGAGGACGAATTATTAAGATGACAAATCTCCTAATTTAGTTAAGAGTGATATATGTGAGCAAAAAATAAGCTCATGATAATTAAAAATAATAATCATTCTTGGATAGCTAAATATCCTTACTATGGAAACGGAGATTCTTATGTCAGAGACGACACAAGGACCGACTCACTTTCGCTTGATGTCAAAGTTGAAGGCGATAGGTCCGTACCTGCGCGAACCACAATCACAAGAAGGGCACTACTATTTTGACTGTCTATCTGTCTGTGTAGACGACAAAAAGTCACCTGAGAAACGTGAATTTTGGGGCTGGTGGATGGACTTGGAGTCCATCGAAGGTGGCTTTACGGCAAAATACCATATTGGTAAATACAACAAAGAAGGGGAATGGACCTCAGAACCATTACCAAATAAGGTAGTAGAGGAAGTGTACTTGACACAAAGTACCTTCCATCAAAAGCTTATTGATACAGTGGCTGAGCATTTCAAACTGGAAGTGGAATATCACACCGAATCGTTTGATTTCGCCTAATTTGGCTGTTTTCTTCCCTGATAAGACAAAAAGGTGCGTTTTCGCACCTTTTCTGCTTGTTAAATCCCCATTTGATTGCTAAAACATCCACTCTTTATTTGTTTTTCATTTCAGAAGACATCATGACAACGAATCAACAGAATGCAGTTGTTTCACAACCACAGACCGTCGTTGTGAAACTGGGTACAAGTGTGCTGACAGGCGGCACTTTGGCGTTAGACCGTGCTCATATGGTAGAGCTGGCTCGTCAATGTGCTGAGCTTAAAAAACAAGGCCATTCAGTAGTAATGGTTTCGTCTGGTGCGATTGCAGCAGGCCGTGAGCATCTTGGATACCCCGCACTGCCCAACGCGATGGCGAGTAAACAGTTGCTTGCAGCCGTGGGTCAGAGCCGTCTGATTCAAACATGGGAGTCTTTGTTTGGTATTTACGGTATCAAAATTGGTCAGATGCTACTGACTCGCGCTGATTTGGACGATCGTGAACGTTTCCTTAACGCACGTGACACCATTAATGCGTTGGTTGCGAATGACATTATCCCTATCGTTAATGAAAACGATGCTGTCGCAACAAATGAAATCAAAGTAGGTGATAACGATAACTTGTCTGCTTTGGTGGGGATTTTGTGTGGTGCAGACAAATTGCTGCTCCTGACTGATCAAAAAGGTTTGTTTACCGCAGACCCACGTAAAGATCCGAATGCTGAGCTGATCAAAGAAGTGAAAACTATCGATGATACTTTGCGTAAAATTGCAGGTGGTAGTGGCACAACGCTAGGTACGGGCGGCATGGCAACCAAACTTCAAGCGGCAGACATAGCTCGCCGTGCAGGTATTGAAGTTATTATCGCCGCTGGTAGTGCACCAAATGTTATCTTTGACTCATTGAGTTCAGAGCCACAAGGCACACGTTTCCTACCGTGTTCTGAAGCACTAGAAAACCGTAAGCGTTGGATCTTAGCCGGTCCTGCGGCGTCTGGTGACATCATTATTGATGACGGTGCCGTTAACGCGGTTGTAGGTAAGGGCAGTAGTCTGCTTGCGAAAGGCGTTATTAAAGTAAGTGGTGATTTTGCTCGTGGCGAAGTCGCCCGCGTGACAAACTCCCACGGTAAACTGGTTGCTCGTGGTATCAGTGCCTACTCAAGTGAAGACCTAGCGAAAATTGCAGGTAAGCACAGTAAAGATATCATCTCTATTTTGGGTCATGACTACGGCTCAGAAGTGATTCATCGCGATGATCTTGTCGTCATTCAAGAATAGAAATTGAGGGAAGCAAAGTGGATTTAACGAATATGGGTAAAGCTGCCAAAGATGCAGCTTTCGAATTGGCGACAGCGTCAACCGCACAAAAGAACCAAGCACTAGCCATTATCGCCGATGAGCTAGAAGCAAATGCAGCAACTATTTTGGCTGCAAACGCAAAAGATATTGAGTTAGGTCGCGAAGCGGGTCTAACGGATGCATTACTTGACCGCCTTTTACTGAATGAAGAGCGCTTAACGGGTATTGCTAACGATGTTCGTAATGTGATCAGCCTTAACGATCCTGTGGGCAGTGAAATTGACAGCAAAGTGCTAGAAAACGGCATGTCTCTGTCTCGTCGTCGCATGCCACTTGGTGTAGTTGGTGTGATTTACGAAGCGCGTCCGAATGTAACCATCGATATTGCTGCTTTGTGTCTAAAAACAGGTAATGCAAGCATCCTACGTGGTGGTAAAGAGACATTTTTCTCTAATATGGAACTGGTGAAGGTTATCCAATCGGCACTTGCGAAAGCAAACTTGCCAGCGGCTTCTGTTCAGTACATTGAAAAACCGGATCGTGAGTTGGTTTCTCAATTACTTAAGCTAGACGACTACGTCGATATGATCATTCCACGTGGTGGCGCTGGTCTACACAAAATGTGTAAAGAGAACAGCACCATTCCAGTGATCATTGGTGGTTTTGGTATTAGCCACATTTTTGTTGATGAATCAGCAGAGCTAGAGAAATCACTCAATGTTGTTGAAAACTCAAAAGTTCAACGTCCGTCCGCATGTAACTCGCTAGATACTTTGCTGGTTCACGAGAATATCGCTGCGCAGTTCCTGCCAATGATCGTAGAGCGCATGAACGAAAACGTAACTTTTGTCGCAGAGCCAAAAGCAAAAGCAGTGATGGCACAAGCGAAACAAATTCGCGATGCGGGTGAAGGTGATTTTGATACGGAATGGCTAAGTTACACGCTAGGTGTAAAAGTGGTTGCTGATGTGAAAGAAGCGATTGATCACATGCGCGTTCACAACGCGAGCCACTCAGATGCGATCATGACAAACAGCCTACAAAACTCAGAATTGTTCATTAACTCTGTCGGTTCTGCGGCGGTTTACGTAAATGCCGCAACACGTTTTACTGACGGTGCTCAGTTTGGTTTAGGTGCTGAAGTTGCGGTATCAACTCAGAAACTGCATGCTCGTGGTCCTATGGGTTTGGAAGAACTGACCAGCTACAAATGGGTTGGTAAAGCGAACTACTTAGCACGCAGTTAACAGAAACCGTTTGATATTGATTGAAAAAGGGGCAGCGATGCCCCTTTTTGTTTTCTCTAACATAGCAATTCCGCTACACTAGTCTTGCTTTTGGGACGAACCCAATTGCAAGCTATTTGGAGGTGATATGCATTGTCCTTTTTGTTCTGAGAACGATACAAAAGTAATTGATTCACGCTTGGTTGCTGATGGGCATCAAGTGCGTCGTCGTCGTCAATGCCTTGCGTGCAGTGAACGTTTTACAACGTTTGAGACCGCAGAGTTGGTGATGCCGAAAGTGATTAAATCTAACGGTAACCGTGAACCATTTGATGAAGATAAAATGGTTGGTGGTATTCAACGTGCCTTAGAAAAACGTCCAGTCAGTGCTGACTCTATTGAGCTAGCCATCAGCATGATTAAGTCCCAACTGCGTGCAACTGGTGAACGTGAAGTACCAAGTGAAATGATTGGTAATTTGGTTATGGATCAATTGAAAGAGCTGGATAAAGTCGCTTATATCCGCTTTGCATCGGTTTATCGTAGCTTTGAAGACATCCGTGAATTCGGTGAAGAAATTGCTCGCCTAGAAGACTGATTGAATCATGGCTCAACAATCTCTCTCTTCAGAATTTACCTCTCAAGATTTCGAAATGATGTCGCGTGCGCTCAAGTTAGCGAAGCGCGGCATTTATACAACGGCACCTAACCCGAATGTAGGCTGCGTTATTGTCCGTGACGGTGAGATTGTTGGCGAAGGTCATCACCATCGTGCGGGGGAACCTCATGCTGAAGTTCACGCGATGCGTATGGCTGGCAATAAAGCTGAAGGCGCAACGGCATATGTGACACTGGAACCTTGCTCTCATTATGGTCGTACGCCACCTTGTGCAGAGGGGCTAATCAAAGCCAAAGTCGCACGCGTTGTTTGTGCAATGGAAGATCCAAACCCGAAAGTTGCAGGGCGCGGTTTTCAAATGCTGCGCGATGCGGGGGTAGACGTTCAAGTTGGCTTATTAGAAAGCGATGCGATCGAGCTGAACAAAGGGTTTATCAAGTTCATGCAAACTGGCATGCCTTATGTTCAGTTGAAAATGGCAGCCAGCCTCGATGGGCAAAGTGCACTCAATAATGGTCAGAGTCAATGGATCACCTCCCCAAAGGCTCGCCAAGATGTACAGCGTTATCGAGCGTTGAGTGGCGCTATTCTCTCGACCAGTAAGACAGTCATTGATGACAATGCATCGCTGAATGTGCGTTGGGATGACCTGCCATGCAGTGTGCGAGCTCAATATACTCAAGATGAAGTTCGTCAGCCTCCTCGTGTGATTTTCGATCGCCAGTCTCAACTTAGCGATGATCTAAAACTATTCAATACTGACGGTGAGCGTATTATTGTTAGCCACGACGGCGATATTGCGCCTGAGCTGACGGAAAATGGTCAAATTGACTTAACGGCGACATTAAAAGCTGTGGCGAGCGAATATCATATTAATCACTTGTGGGTTGAAGCTGGCGCTACACTCGCGAGTTCATTAATCAAAGCTAACCTTGTAGATGAACTGATTGTTTATCTTGCTCCTAAATTAATGGGCAGCGATGGGCGAGGTTTGATTGGTGCTCTTGGGCTAACCGATATGGCACAAGTTATCGATTTAACTATTACCGACGTTCGAATGGTAGGGGTGGATATTCGCATTACCGCAACCGTCAAACGCAACCAAAGCTAGAAAGAAGCATTATGTTTACAGGAATTGTAGAAGCAGTTGGCAAACTAACTGCAATCACGCCAAAAGGCGAAGACATCACCGTTACGGTCGAAGTTGGCAAGTTGGATATGTCTGACGTTAAGTTGGGGGACAGTATCGCAACGAATGGTGTGTGCTTGACGGTCGTCGACTTCGGTAGCAACTATTACAGTGCCGACTTATCACTGGAAACGCTGAATAAAACAGGTTTTGCCGCTTACCAAGTTGGCGATAAAGTGAACCTGGAAAAGGCCATGTTACCAACGACACGTTTTGGTGGGCACATTGTGTCTGGTCACGTCGATGGCGTGGGCGTGATTGTTGAGCGCAACCAAGTTGGTCGAGCGATTGAATTCTGGGTAGAAATGCCTGCTGAAATCAGTAAGTACGTCGCAGAAAAAGGCTCGATCACAGTGGATGGCATTAGTCTGACCGTCAATGACCTACGTAAAAATGGTTTTAAATTGACGATTGTTCCTCATACCAGTGAAGAGACCACGATTGATCAGTTCCAGGTGGGTCGCAAAGTGAACCTAGAAGTGGATGTACTGGCTCGCTACATGGAACGCTTGCTGCAAGGTCAAAAAGAAGAATCGCAAGAGTCACGTATTACCATGGACTTCTTGCAGCAAAATGGTTTTGCGTAGGCGAAACCGACAATAATCACAGAACGTTATCAGGTTAATTGACTTAATAAGGGTTGGCTGCAAACTGCGCTAAAGCCAGTAGACATGGCTAACCGAAACGTTAAACGTATTGCTGCTGCAATAATAAATTTATGAATAACGGGAAACAGAATATGCCTATCAGCACGCCTCAAGAAATTATTGATGACATTCGCGCGGGCAAAATGGTCATCCTGATGGATGATGAAGACCGCGAGAATGAAGGTGATTTGATCATGGCTGCCGAGCACATTACGCCGGAAGCAATCAACTTTATGGCTACGCATGGTCGTGGCTTGATCTGTCTAACCATGACAAAAGCTCGTTGTGAAAGCCTTGGTTTACCGCCAATGGTGCAAGACAACAATGCGCAATACACCACGAACTTTACCGTTTCTATTGAAGCGGCTGAAGGTGTTACGACAGGTATCTCTGCCGCAGACCGTGCTCGCACTGTACAAGCTGCCGTTGCGCCAAATGCGAAAGCAGCTGATTTAGTTCAACCTGGTCATATCTTCCCTCTAGCAGCACAAGATGGTGGCGTTCTAACTCGCGCTGGTCATACAGAAGCAGGCTGCGATTTGGCTCGCCTTGCAGGTCTAGAGCCAGCATCGGTTATCGTTGAGATCCTAAACGACGACGGCACGATGGCACGTCGTCCTGATCTTGAAGTATTTGCTGAAAAGCACGGCTTAAAGCTAGGTACTATTGCGGACTTGATTGAATACCGCAATAACACCGAAACAACGATTGAACGTGTTGCTGAGTGCGCATTGCCAACAGAGTTCGGTGAGTTCACGCTTGTGACTTACAAAGACACGATTGATAACCAAGTGCACTACGCAATGTGTAAGGGTGACCTTGCTTCTGAAGCGCCATTGGTCCGTGTTCATTTACAAGATGTATTTACCGATGTCCTTCGAAGTGACCGCAACGCAGAGCGTAGCTGGACACTTGAGAAAGCAATGAAGCGCATTGGCGAAGAAGGTGGTGTTCTGGTTGTACTTGGCAACGAAGAGTCAACCGATCTGCTTATTCACCGAGTGAAAATGTTTGAAGCACAAGACAAAGGCGAAGCACCAACGCTTGCTAAGAAGCAAGGTACGTCACGCCGAGTGGGTGTCGGCTCTCAAATCCTTGCTGATCTGGGCATTCACGATATGCGCCTGCTTTCTTCAACCAACAAGAAGTACCACGCACTCGGCGGTTTTGGTCTGAATGTGGTTGAGTACGTCTGCGAATAATAACTGACCAGCGAGTTCCTAGTCTTACACGCACTTATCGTCGCTAAGGCGAGGAACTCGTGATTCGTCCCTAATTTCCATTAGATATTGCTCACAAAATTGTGATAGAATCCGGCGATTCTCACTTGATGAACAATTTTCACTTATAAATAGAGTTAAAGGAAAGCTTATGAAAGTGATCGAGGGTGGCTTCCCAGCGCCAAATGCAAAAATTGCTATCGTTATTTCTCGTTTCAACAGTTTTATTAACGAAAGCCTACTATCTGGTGCGATCGATACACTAAAGCGTCACGGACAAGTAAGCGAAGACAACATCACTGTTGTTCGTTGCCCAGGTGCCGTAGAACTACCTCTAGTAGCTCAACGTGTTGCTAAAACTGGTAAGTACGATGCAATCGTATCTCTAGGTACAGTAATTCGTGGCGGTACACCGCACTTTGACTATGTTTGTAGTGAGTGTAACAAGGGTCTTGCACAAGTTTCTCTGGAGTACAGTCTTCCAGTAGCATTTGGTGTATTGACTGTTGATACTATCGATCAAGCGATTGAACGCGCAGGAACCAAGGCTGGTAATAAAGGTGCAGAGGCTGCACTAAGCGCACTTGAAATGATTAATGTACTATCTGAAATTGATTCCTAATGGGGGCCAGTGTGAAACCAGCCGCACGTCGTAACGCACGTCAATTCGCTCTACAAGCGATCTATTCATGGCAAATTACTAAAGATAATGTTGCCACGATCGAAGAACAGTTTTTGTCTGGCGACAAATACGATGAAGAAGAACTTCACGCATCTGAGCCTGCACTTGCTGCTCCAGAAACAGACGTAGCTTACTTCCGTGAACTACTAAGCGGTGTTGTACTTAGCCACTCTGAGCTAGATAGCAAAATCCGTCCATACGTGTCTCGTCCAATGCAGGACCTAGACATGATGGAACTTGCTCTTCTTCGTCTTGCTATGTACGAGATGACTCGTCGCGAAGATGTTCCTTACAAAGTGGTAATCAACGAAGCGATTGAACTTGCAAAAGTATTCGCGGCAGAAGACAGCCACAAATTTGTGAATGGTGTGCTAGATAAAGCGGCGCCACACGTACGTAAGAAATAACGATTTCTTCATTAAAAAGGTCAGCAGATGCTGACCTTTTTTGTATCAAAAGCTTTTCCATCAAAAAGTAAGTGAATAATGTCTGGTGAATTCAATCTGATCGATAAGTACTTTGTTGGACGTCAAAGCCAACGCAAAGACGTACACCTAGCGGCGGGGGACGACTGTGCGTTAGTGAAAGCGCCAGATAACGTACAAATTGCCATTAGTACTGATACGTTAGTGGCTGGAACCCATTTTCTTGCGGATGCAAACCCTGCTTGGGTCGCACATAAGGCGTTGGCATCAAATATTAGTGATCTCGCGGCAATGGGTGCAACGCCGGCGTGGGTGAGCTTTGCATTGACGATGCCTAAGCCTGATGAAGCTTGGCTCGCTCCTTTTTGTGATGCATTTTTTGAGCTGGCGGATTATTTTGGTATTCAACTTATTGGTGGTGATACCACAAAAGGTCCACTGAGCCTGACGCTCACCGTGCAAGGGTTTGTACCAGAAGGGAAAGCATTGACTCGCTCTGGGGCGAAAGTCGGGGACTGGGTTTATGTCACGGGCAACCTTGGAGATGCCAAAGCTGGTCTGGATGTGATTCTGGATGATTCACTGCGCTCACGTATTGCTGCGCAGGAACTTGAGACAGCGCATTATCTTAGCTCACCTCGTGTTTTGGCTGGTCAAGCGCTTGTTGGGTTGGCTTCGGCTGCGATTGATATCTCTGATGGTTTAATCTCTGATATCAAACACATCCTCAAACGTTCTGATGTTGGTGTGAGCTTAGATGTTTCCCAATTGCCAATTTCTTCAGAACTGGTTCAGTTTTTAGATGATAAGGTCATCGCACAGCAGTATGCTCTATCAAGTGGCGAAGAATACGAACTGTGCTTTACTGTGCCAGAGCAAAACCGTGGCTCATTACAAAGCGCTTTGTCTCATATCGGATGTAAAGTCACGTGTATTGGTCAGATTCGACCAAAAGGTACCTTCGAGCTGCATGATAACAATCAACCGCTTGATTGGGATCTGAGTGGCTTTGACCACTTTAAATGATATGAGCTAGGCTCTAGCCTAAGATTGAAACCAAACTTGCAGTATAGGTTTAAGGAAATGACCAACCCTCTCTCTCTGATTTCATTAAAGAACCCGTGGCATTTATTGGCGACAGGTTTTGGTAGCGGTTTATCACCTGTAGTGCCAGGCACAATGGGCACACTGGCATCTGTACCATTATTTCTATTGTTAGCCCAATTGCCTTTTCCACTATACGTGGTCGCCGTACTTGTCTCTTGTGTGATTGGCATTAAGATCTGCCAAGTGACATCAGACGACATGGGCGTTCATGACCATGGCTCAATCGTGTGGGATGAATTTGCGGGCTTTTGGATCACCATGAGCTTAGTGCCTGCACTGAATATCCCCTTAACAGAATGGAAATGGTTACTTACTGGTTTTATCTTGTTCCGCTTCTTTGACATGGTAAAACCGTGGCCTATCGGTTGGTTAGATAAACGTGTTCATGGCGGCTTAGGTATCATGATTGATGATATCGTGGCAGGCATTATGGCGGGTATCGCACTGTTTTTTGTGGCGAAATACGCAGGTTGGATGTAGTACCCACCACATAGCACTGACCATCGACAAATAAACAAAAGGGATGCCAGAGCATCCCTTTTTTGTATTTACGCGATTTTATTGCTTTACGCTATTTACTTGGCTAGGTAATCGTTGATTGATTTCTCGATGCCTTGTGCGTCTAAACCAAGTTCTTCGTGCAGCTCGTCTTGCGTACCTTGAGGTATGAAGCGATCTGGCAAGCCAAGATTTAGTACTGGCTTGATGATCTTATCTTGCATCATAAACTCAATTACACCTGCACCAGCGCCACCTGCAATCGCATTCTCTTCTAGTGTAACCAGAACATCATGCTCAGCGGCGAGCTGACGGATCAAGGCTTCATCAAGAGGCTTAACAAAGCGCATATCAGCAACTGTTGCGTTGAGGTTTTCAGCCGCCTCCAGTGCGTTACCTAAGAAGGTACCGAAGCTAAGAATTGCCACTTTCTCGCCTTTACGCACGATACGACCTTTACCGATTTCAAGTGCAGTGAAGTCTTTTTCGATTTCAGTGCCCATACCGCTACCGCGTGGGTAACGAACCGCGCTTGGACCCGTGTGTTTGTGACCTGTGTACAGCATCTGACGACATTCGTTTTCGTCACTTGGTGCCATGATTACCATGTTCGGGATACAACGCATAAAGCTGAGATCGAACGCGCCTTGGTGAGTTTGACCATCTGCGCCAACCAGACCTGCACGGTCGATAGCGAACATCACTGGCAAGTCCATGATCGCAACGTCGTGGATCAGTTGATCATAACCACGCTGTAGGAAGGTAGAGTAGATTGCTACGATCGGGTGATCGCCCGCAATTGCCATACCTGTTGCAAGTGTCACGGCATGCTGCTCTGCGATCGCTACGTCAAAGTACTGTTCAGGGTACTCTTTTGAGAAGCGAACCATACCAGAGCCTTCACGCATTGCTGGTGTAATCGCCATCAGCTTAGGATCTTGCGCTGCCATGTCACATAGGAAATCACCAAAGATCTTAGAGAAGGTTGGCTTGCCGCCACTGCTCTTCGGCAAACTGTTATGTGATGGGTCGAACTTTGGTACACCGTGGTAGCCGATAGGATCTTTTTCTGCTGGCTCATAACCTTTGCCTTTCTTGGTCATGATGTGCAGGAATTGTGGACCTTTCAACTCACGCATGTTTTTCAATGTCTTGACGAGCTCGTTGACATCGTGACCATCGATAGGACCGATGTAGTTGAAGCCAAGCTCTTCGAATAACGTGCCAGGAACGACCATGCCTTTTAGGTGTTCTTCTGTACGACGCACCAACTCTTTGATCGGTGGGACGCCGGACAGCACTTTCTTGCCGCCTTCACGGATAGAAGTGTACAAGCTGCCAGAAAGGACTTTCGCAAGGTGATTGTTCAACGCGCCTACGTTCTCTGAAATCGACATTTCGTTGTCGTTTAGAATCACTAGCATGTCAGGGTGAACGTCACCAGCGTGGTTCATTGCTTCAAAAGCCATACCAGCCGTAATGGCACCATCACCGATTACGCTGACCACTTTACGACCTTGACCTTCTTTTTCTGCGCTAATGGCCATACCGAGACCAGCACTGATAGAAGTCGATGAGTGGCCAACAGATAAGGTGTCGTACTCGCTCTCTTCGCGCCAAGGGAATGGGTGAAGCCCGTCTTTTTGACGGATAGTAGGCATTTGGTCACGACGACCTGTCAGAATCTTATGTGGGTAAGCCTGATGACCCACATCCCAGATTAACTGGTCAACAGGTGTGTTATATACATAGTGCAGAGCGACCGTTAGCTCTACTGTGCCTAAGCCAGACGCTAAATGTCCGCTAGACTGACTCACTGAATTTAGCAGATACGTGCGTAGTTCATCGCACAATGTCGGCAATGTTTCTTTCGGAAGAAGACGCAACTCCTCCGGTGTATTTGCTAACGCCAGTGTCGGGTATTTTGAAATATCAAGAGTCATATAAATGCGCGCTTATAGTTTAGTTCTTGCGCTCGATGACATATCGGGCGAACTCTTCGAGTAACTGAGTATTGTATGGGATTGCTTCCAATGCTTGAAGTGCTTCCTGTAACAGAGTGTGAGCTTTCTCCATTGCTCCCTCCAAACCCAGTAGAGATGGATAAGTGCTCTTGTTCAGCTCTTGGTCTGAGCCTTGAGGCTTACCCAGTGTTTCTGTGTCACTAATGATATCAAGAATATCGTCTTGAACCTGAAACGCCAGACCGATCGCTTTTGAGTAGCGTTCTAGGTGTGGCAATACTTCCAGGCCTTTTTCGCCTGCGGCTAACGCACCAAGTTTGACCGCACAGTTAATCAGTGCACCAGTTTTATTGCGATGAATTTCTTCTAAATCTGCGAGAGAAACTCGACGATTCTCGGCACCTAAATCTAACGCTTGACCAAGACACATGCCACTTGCACCAGAAGCTTGCGCTAGTGCTTGTACCATCTTTATACGCTGGCTTTCCGCGTTCGGATTCAGTTTTCCTTCAGCAAGAATCGTGAATGCCAATGTTTGTAGAGCATCACCAGTCAAGATTGCTGTGGCTTCATCAAACTTAATGTGGCAAGTCGGTTGACCGCGACGCAGCGCATCGTCGTCCATTGCAGGTAGATCATCGTGAATCAGAGAGTAGGCGTGAATACACTCAATTGCAGACGCTGGCGTGTCGAGATCTTCTGGCTTACAACCCAGCATTTGACCAGTGATGTAAACAAGGAAAGGACGAACACGTTTTCCGCCAAGCAGCAGACCATATTTCATCGCTTGAATCAGCGGCTGTTCTTGGTGAGGCAATTGCTCAAGCCACAGATTGAGTTGTTGGTTGTTTCGTTGTTGATAAGACGTCAATGTCTCTTGCATCACATTGCTCACTACTGATTATTATTCTGACTCAGGGGTGAAGTCACTCAGTGGTGCTTCATCATCTTCGCTAAGAAGAATGCTTACGCGCTGTTCGGCGTCGCTCAGTTTTGTTTGACCAGCACGAGCCAGTGCAATGCCACGTTCAAATTTACGTAGGGCATCATCAAGGGCAAGATCGCCATTCTCTAATTGATCAACTAAGCTATCTAGCTCTTCAATTGTTGCTTCGAAGGTCATATTTTCTGGTTTCTTGACCGCCATCTTTTATCTGCCTTAATAGAGCCTCTAATAGAATGCACGCAAGTTACCTTAGCCTACTAAGTTGGTCAAATTTAACCTTATATAATTGTCACAAAATTAGCGTTAGACAGGTCTGATAAGACGATATTGATCATAGACTTCGGAGCTAAACGATCTTTTTGTGACGTATTGACCAAGATTTTTCTAAAAAAACTGTTCTAGTTGTCGATACAAGTAATAATTCGCCTGACTAGGCAATATTTAAGTATAGCGAGAGGAGTGCTTTGTGGATTTAGCAACCCTAATAGGTTTGATCGGTGGTTTTGCATTCGTCATCATGGCGATGGTGCTAGGCGGCAGCATCGGTATGTTCGTAGACGTTACCTCAATCCTAATCGTAGTTGGTGGCTCTGCATTTGTTGTGTTGATGAAGTTCACCATGGGGCAGTTCTTCGGTGCGACAAAGATCGCAGGTAAAGCGTTCATGTTTAAAGCCGATGAGCCAGAAGATCTGATCGCTAAGATTGTTGAAATGGCAGACGCGGCACGTAAAGGTGGTTTCCTCGCTCTTGAAGAGATGGAAATCAACAACAGCTTTATGCAGAAAGGCATCGATTTACTGGTTGATGGACATGATGCCGACGTTGTACGTGCGGCACTACAGAAAGACATTGCACTTACCGATGAACGCCATACGCAAGGTACAGGCGTGTTTCGTGCATTTGGTGACGTAGCCCCTGCGATGGGGATGATCGGTACACTGGTTGGTCTGGTAGCCATGCTTTCAAACATGGATGACCCAAAAGCGATCGGTCCTGCGATGGCGGTAGCGCTTTTGACCACACTATACGGTGCGGTGCTTTCTAACATGGTGTTTTTCCCAATTGCAGACAAGCTTTCATTACGTCGCGATCAAGAAACGTTAAACCGTCGTTTGATTATGGATGGTGTTTTGGCGATCCAAGATGGTCAAAACCCTCGTGTTATCGATAGTTACTTGAAGAACTACCTCAACGAGGGTAAACGCGCTCTCGAGATAGACGAGTAATCCGGAGGTCATCTGATGGATGAAGATAACAAATGTGATTGTCCGCCACCCGGTCTCCCGCTGTGGATGGGGACATTCGCTGACTTGATGTCACTGCTGATGTGTTTCTTCGTACTGCTGCTTTCGTTTTCGGAAATGGACGTATTGAAGTTCAAACAAATTGCGGGCTCGATGAAGTTCGCTTTTGGTGTACAAAACCAACTTGAAGTGAAGGACATCCCAAAAGGTACCAGCATCATCGCTCAGGAATTTCGACCGGGTCGCCCTGAGCCGACGCCAATTGATGTCATCATGCAGCAAACCATGGACATCACTCAGCAGACGTTGGAATTCCATGAAGGGGAATCTGACCGAGCAGGTGGTACTAAACGTGACCAAGGTAAGCTGACGGGGGGACAATCACCAGAAACTTCAACGCAAAACAATCAATCGGCAGAAGCAGACATGCAACAACAGCAGTCTGAACAAACGTCGCAAGAGATGGAAACCTTGATGGAAAGCATCAAGAAAGCGTTGGAGCGAGAGATTGAGCAAGGCGCGATTGAAGTAGAAAACCTCGGTCAGCAAATTGTGATTCGAATGCGAGAGAAAGGCGCGTTCCCTGAAGGGTCGGCGTTCTTACAGCCGAAATTCAGACCACTAGTACGCCAGATTGCCGAACTGGTGAAAGACGTACCGGGTATTGTTCGAGTGTCTGGACATACGGACAACCAACCGCTGGATTCTGAGCTGTATCGTTCTAACTGGGACTTGTCTTCGCAACGAGCTGTATCGGTTGCCCAAGAGATGGAGAAAGTAAGAGGCTTCTCGCACCAACGCTTACGAGTGCGAGGCATGGCTGATACTGAGCCATTAGCGCCAAACGATTCTGATGCAAACCGCGCACTTAACCGCCGTGTTGAAATCAGCATCATGCAAGGTGAACCACTTTACAGTGAAGAAGTGCCCGTAATTCAATAAGCGGATATTTGTTCTTATACTAAAAGCGAGCGTTAGCTCGCTTTTTTTGTCATTCCATTTCGCTTAGGTGTATAATCTTGCGCCTTTGAAGTGAGCTCAGGCTACCTTTTATGACCAAAACGCACTTTTGCTGCGTATGAAGCATCGAGGTGGAGTATCACTCATTGTTGATTGCGAAACTAACCTGCGAACTAGACTATGAAATTTATTGTAAAGCCCCATCCAGAAATTTTTGTAAAAAGTGAATCTGTGCGTAAGCGCTTCACAAAGATTTTAGAGTGCAACATTCGTAACATCGTTAAGAGCCGTACGGAGTCTGTCGCGGTATTCAACCGTCGTGATCACATTGAAGTGACCTCTGAGAGTGACGAGTTCCACGCTGAAGTTTTAGAAATCCTGACGCACACGCCAGGTATTCACCATATTCTTGAAGTAAAACAAACTGAATTCAAAGACTTGCACGATATCTACGAGCAAGTGTTGGAGCTAAGCGGTTCACTGATCGAAGGCAAGACTTTCGTAGTGCGTGCCAAGCGTCGTGGTAAACACGAATTTACTTCTATTGAGTTAGAGCGTTACGTAGGTGGCGGTCTTAACCAAGCGGTAGAAAGCGCTCGAGTTAAGCTAAGTAAGCCAGACGTAACGATCAACGTTGAAGTGACTAACGACAAGCTAAACCAAGTGTTGGCACGTCACAAAGGTCTAGGTGGTTTCCCTCTAGGTACACAAGAAGACGTACTAAGCCTGATCTCGGGTGGTTTCGACTCTGGTGTTTCTAGCTACCTACATATCAAACGTGGCTCAAAAGTACATTACTGTTTCTTTAACCTAGGTGGTCCAGCACATGAAATCGGCGTTAAGCAGGTTTCTCACTACCTATGGAACAAATACGGTTCTTCAGCAAAAGTACGTTTCATCTCAGTTGATTTCGAGCCTGTAGTTGCAGAAATCCTAGAGAAAGTTGATGACGGCCAAATGGGCGTGATCCTGAAGCGTATGTTCATGCGTGCGGCAGGTATGATTGCTCAGAAGATGAAGATCGAAGCATTGGTAACAGGTGAAGCACTGGGTCAGGTATCGAGCCAGACGCTAACTAACCTACGCCATATCGATAACGTAACAGATACTCTGATTCTGCGTCCGCTGATCAACTGGGATAAAGAAGACATCATCAATCTAGCGCGTGAAATCGGCACAGAAGACTTTGCGAAGACGATGCCAGAATACTGTGGTGTTATCTCTAAGAAGCCAACTGTGAAAGCGGTGAAAGGCAAGCTAGAAGCAGAAGAAGAGAAATTCGACTTCAGCATCCTTGAGCAAGTGGTTCAAGAAGCTCGTATGATGGACATCCGTGATATCGCAAAAGAGTCACAGGAAGCAGCACCAGAAGTTGAGCAAGTACAAGCAGTAGAAGAACACGCAATCGTATTGGATATCCGTAGCCCTGAAGAGGAAGACGATAACCCACTAGAAATCGATGGTGTTGATGTTAAACATATTCCATTCTACAAACTGGGTACTCAGTTTGGTGATCTAGACCAAGCTAAGACATACCTACTGTACTGTGACCGTGGTGTGATGAGCCGTCTGCAAGCACTTTACTTGCAAGAGCAAGGTTTCAACAACGTGAAGGTTTATCGCCCATAATCGCGTTGTAATGCTGACAATCACAAAAGCGCAAATTGAGAAATCAGTTTGCGCTTTTTTCGTTTTAGCACGCGCAAAATTTTCCCTAATGAAGTGATAAGATTGAGCTCAATCGCACGCTTCGGGATTTGTATTGATATAACGATAATTAATCCGAAATCAGGATGAAAAGGTGATGTTGATACCAATTTCTGAAGAAGAGGGACAGTGGGATTTTTTAGATAAAAAAACACCGCCTAATAAGGCGGTGCAAGAAATTTGACAGACAGGTCAAAATAAATACAGGAAGTATCTGTTTTGTCACAGGGAGTGTGGACAAAACATATGGTAGAAATCTACCTAACTCGAAATACGAGTTTGCAAACACAACATCGCAACAACGAAGCCAATTGATTCACAAAAGGAATCAAGCCGTTCAGGCTCGTGTTGCGGGATGAAATATAGAATTTATCTGGCTGTTCGGCAACGGACATTTTATAATGTTTCAGATAAAAAAAACTAATCCTACTTGAGGTCCCATAATGTCTCGCAGATTGCCTCCGTTGAATTCACTTCGCGTTTTTGAAGCGGCTGCCCGCCATCTCAGTTTTACCCGTGCTGCTGAAGAGTTGTTTGTTACTCAAGCGGCAGTGAGCCACCAAATTAAAGCGTTAGAAGAGTTCTTATCTTTGAAACTTTTCCGTCGTCGCAACCGCTCTTTGTTGCTAACGGAAGAGGGGCAAAGTTACTTTCTAGACATCAAAGATATCTTCACTTCGATTTCAGAAGCGACCGATAAGGTATTGGAACGTAGTGAAAAAGGTGCGTTGACCATCAGTTTGCCACCAAGTTTTGCAATCCAATGGCTGGTACCTCGCTTGGCGGATTTTAATGCCCAAGAACCGGACATCGATGTGCGTATTAAAGCGGTTGATATGGACGAAGGTTCACTGACTGATGATGTTGATGTGGCTATCTATTATGGTCGTGGTAACTGGCCTGGTTTGCGTGCCGATAAACTCTACCAAGAGTTTTTGATCCCACTTTGTTCACCTTCGTTACTTTTAGGTAACAAACCATTAGAATCTCTAAGTGACCTTAAATTACACACCTTGTTACATGATACCTCTCGTAAAGATTGGAAGCAGTTCGCTCGCCAGCAGAATATCGAAGGCATCAATGTGAACCATGGTCCTATTTTCAGCCACTCGACCATGGTGCTTCAAGCTGCTGCGCACGGGCAAGGTGTCGCTCTAGGTAACAACGTGCTAGCCAAACCTGAAATGGAAGCGGGACGCTTAATCGCGCCATTTGATGAGGTATTGGTGTCGAAGAATGCCTTCTATGTGGTGTGTCACGAACAGCAAGCGGATATGGGACGTATCGCGACGTTTAGGGACTGGATGCTGGCAACCGCAAGAAAAGAACAAGAGGAAGTATTGGATGAGCCATTGGATAGCTGAGGGACCTGAAAACGGACCGCTGTTTATTTTTGCTCACGGCGCAGGGGCAGGCATGGAACACGATTTCATGACTGCCGTCGCCAGAGGATTAGTTGAGCAGGGTATACGCGTGGTGCGTTTTAACTTCCCCTATATGGTTAAGCGAGCGGAAGATGGCAAGAAGCGTCCGCCAGATCGTGCCCCAAAACTTCTTGAAGCTTATGAAGAAGTGATCGCTCACTTTACTTCTCAACCTATCGTGATTGGCGGTAAGTCGATGGGTGGGCGTATGTCGAGCTTACTCGCCGATAATGCGCTGGTGGCGGGTGTTGCCTGTTTAGGTTTCCCTTTTCATCCTCCCGGTAAACCAGAGAAATACAAAGGCGAGCATTTAGCGAGTATCGAAAAGCCAACTTTAATCCTACAAGGTGAGCGCGATACATTCGGCAAGCGCGAAGAGTTCGAAGGCTTTGCATTATCAGAGCAGGTCACCGTGAGCTTTCTGCCAGACGGTGACCACAGCTTTAAGCCACGCAAGAGCTCTGGCTATACAGAGGCAGGTAACATTGCTTCAACAGTGGAGCAGTTAGCGACATTTATTAAAGAGGTGTCCTGTGAAAAGTAAGTGGTTACTCTCATTTACTGGTCTTTCTGGCTTAACATCAGTGGCGCTAGGTGCATTTGCTGCACATGGTTTGAAAGCAAAGTTATCGCCTTATTTACTGGGCGTCTTTGAAACCGGCGTTTTGTATCAGTTCATCCATACTTTGGCTATCGCATTTTGTGCGATTTTGCTGTTGCTCAATTTGGGGCAAAAAGCACAAAAGTATTTTTTCATCGCGGCGATTTGCTTTATCATCGGCATCTTTTGTTTTAGCGGCAGTCTTTACGCGCTGGCGCTGACGGGCATTAAGTGGTTTGGACCAATTACTCCTATGGGAGGACTCTTGTTCATGATCGGTTGGTGTCTGTTCTTTTTTGCTGCGTTTAATATCAAAGAGGTCTCCAAGTGAAACAACTAATGCTCTATTGCCGTTCTGGCTTTGAGAAAGAGTGTGCTGGTGAAATTCAGGACAAAGCAACACAATTGGAAGTGTATGGCTTCCCTCGTGTGAAGAAAAACTCAGGTTATGTTGTCTTCGAATGTTACCAAGATGGAGACGCAGATAAGCTAGCAAAAGGCTTAGACTTTAGCGCACTGATTTTTGCACGTCAGATGTTTGCTGTGGCTGCCGAGTTCGAAGCGCTACCAAGCGATGACCGTATCAGCCCAATTCTTGCTGAATTGTCTGAAATCGAAGCATTCCCACGTTGTGGCGATCTGCGTATTGAAACTCCCGATACTAACGAAGCGAAAGAGTTATTGAAGTTTTGCCGCAAGTTCACGGTACCAATGCGTCAGGCGATGCGTGGTAAAGGTCTGATGTGGAACAAAGACAACGCGAAGAAGCCAGTACTGCATATTTGCTTTGTGGCTCCGGGTCATTGTTACGTGGGTTACTCATACCCAGGCAACAACTCGCAGTTCTTCATGGGTATTCCCCGCCTTAAGTTCCCTGCTGATGCGCCAAGCCGCTCTACGCTGAAATTAGAAGAAGCATTCCACGTCTTCATTCCGCGTGAGGAATGGGACGAGCGTTTGGCTCCTGGCATGTGGGGTGTTGACCTAGGTGCTTGTCCGGGCGGTTGGACTTACCAATTGGTGAAACGTTCGATGTTCGTTCACTGTGTGGATAACGGCATGATGGCGGATAGCCTAATGGAAACGGGTCAAATTAAACACCACATGGTAGATGGCTTTAAGTTTGAACCAGACCGTAAGAACGTTACTTGGATTGTGTGTGACATGGTTGAGAAGCCAGCACGCGTTGCGCACCTTATGGGGCAATGGCTGCTAAAAGGTTGGGCGAAAGAAGCGATTTTCAACCTTAAGCTTCCAATGAAAGGTCGTTACGATGAAGTGCTGCAAGATCTTGAAAACCTAAAAATGTTCCTGATTGAGAACAAGGTGAAATTCAAGCTGCAAGCGAAGCACCTATACCATGACCGCGAAGAGATCACGATTCACATTCAATGTCTGTCTAATATCTCACCACACTAAGCTATCGTTTCTATGTGGTTGAACATTTTCAAAAAAGCGCCTAATGCAGGCGCTTTTTTATTGCGGTTTAAGAACCATGACCATTACTTAGTTGCTGGTAGGCCACATCTCTTCCCATTTTACTGATTCCATGTTGTCTTCGATGCTATCTGGCGTTTGAGCAAAAAAGTCTAATCCAGTTTGACGTTCAACTTCGTCAATGGTGGTAATAAAGTTAGCTAACTCAGAGCTTGAAACATCACGATGCGGGACAATGAACGCAATGGCTTCATCAAAGCTTGGATCAAGAATGACTTTGTAAAACGCGCTCGGGATCACCACACCATTACCGATTGTTCCTTCGTTGCCTTGGTAAATCGGTCCAGTCACCACATAAAGTTCGTTGTATTCATTGGCGAGATCACGAACATGTTCTTCTAGAACGCGCCAACCAACTCGGTTAAACCCCGGAAGTTGAGGCGACATGTTGCTCATCAAAAAGCTCTGCTTCATTGACTCTCGGGTGAAGTCCATTGTCGCTGACGGAGCAAGGTGTCCTCTGTCGTAACCTGAGCCTTTGTAGTCCGCTAGGGTAGAGCGCGCGTAATCCGGCATTTCAGTGTCTTCTTTGAAGGAGTTACTGCGTTTGTTGGTGATATTCACGCTTTCAGCGGTAATGTGGTAAGCAACCCAGTCTGCGTTTTTGGTGTCGTAGTTGTACCCAACCGCATAGCCATCTCGGCAGAGGAACTGATCGCTGTTGGTTGAAGGCATACCTTTATCAAGGTGTTGACCGCAAGTTTCAGCAAGGGTAGGGAAGGATAGGAGCGTGACTAAAGATACTAAGATGATGTTTTTCATTATTTTTCTCCGTTATTGGGAGATTTGAAAATAATGAAATTACTCACTAAGACTGTGAATTAGCTTATAAACTAATCAGTATCTTGTAGGTTAATGATGAGGTAAATATCATTGCTGTGAATGTAAAGGGTTACACAACAGATTTTATAAACGTGTTGTCTAACCCAAACTAGCAGCGTAAAAGAGGTGCACTTACTCGGCTTTATTTGGTCCGGTAAAGCGAATGTCTTGCAGGTTAAAGCCGAGCTCGATGTCGCATTTCAACGCCGCTACGCGTTTGCATAGACGTGCAGATTCAATGTGTTCATCCAGCTTCTTACGATATTTCGGTACCAGCTCTTCACTTGCGTATGCCGCTTCAATGTCCTCAAACTGAGTGAGAATTTCCTTAGCGGCTTTTGGACCAACACCGGGTACACCCGGTACTTGGCTTGAGCTAATCCCTGTTAAACCCCAGTAGTCGGCAAGCTGAGTGGGTTTCACGCCAAACTCTTTTTCGATAAACGGTTCATCCAACCAACGATGCTGGAAGTAGTCTCGGATTTGCAAAGTTGGGGACAACAATTGGCAATAACCTTTGTCGGTGGAGACGATGGTGACTTTCTCTCCGTGACTTGCGACTTTAGTGGCGAGGGTTGCAACTAAGTCATCCGCTTCATCACCTTCAGATAGCAGTGAGTCGATGCCTTGTTCCCACCACGCTTGTTGAATTGCGTCTAAACCTTGCATCAGGGGCTCTGGCATAGGTTTGCGGTTTTGTTTGTAGTCTGGAAGGATTTCCGCGCGCCAACCTCGGTCTTGTTCGTGGTGATCGAATACCGCGATGATGTGCGTAGGTTGCGCCTCAGATAGGATGCGAGTCAGCGTTCTGCCTGTCGTTGTGATGGTTCTTGCTATGTCAGTTGGATCGGGTTGTGCTGAGTGCACGCGGCGGATCAGGTTTAGGGCATCAATGATAACAAGATGAATAGACATAATGACTTAGCAATAAAAAGGGGCGGAATGCCCCTAGTGTAACCAAAGCTGAGTTATCTATCGACCACCATTTTCTCGATGGGCAATACGGTAGCATGGTTCATACGCAGTGCCACCCGGCAGTTTCATGCGGTGCTGCTCTACGAAGTCTTTCAACAGCTTGTCGAGTTTTTTCATCAAGACTGGATCGCCATTGATGGTAAACGGACCTTTGCGTTCGATTTCTCGAATCCCTTCCGCTTTAACGTTACCAGCAACAATACCTGAGAAGGCTTGGCGCAGGCTTGCAGCCAGAACTTGAGGTTGTTGGTTCAAATGCAAATCTAGGCTTGCCATCGCATCATGAGTTGGTTCAAACGGAAGTTGGAACTCTGGCTCAATTTTTAGCGACCAGTTAAAGCTGTACGCGTCGCCTTTTTCTTTACGATGCTGACGAACCTCGTCCATTGAGCGTTTCATAATACGGGCAACTTCTGCCGGATCATCAATCACGATTTGGTAGTGCTTCTGACCTTCTTCGCCCAATGTATCGGCAATAAAGGCATCGATTGAGCGGAAGTAGGCTTCACTCTCTTTAGGGCCTGTAAGTACGATAGGCATTGGTTGGTCGGCATTTTCGGGGTGCATCATGATACCCAAGATGTACAGCAACTCTTCGGCGGTACCCGGACCACCAGGGAAGATAACGATGCCGTGCGCCATGCGAACAAAGGCTTCGAGACGTTTCTCGATGTCTGGCATGATCACCAACTCGTTCACGATTGGGTTTGGTGGCTCAGCCGCAATGATTGAAGGCTCGGTCAAACCAAGGTAACGCTGCTCGGTATAGCGCTGTTTGGCGTGACCAATCGCTGCGCCTTTCATTGGACCTTCCATTGCACCAGGACCACAGCCCGTACAGATGTTCAGTTCACGTAGACCCAACTCGTTACCCACTTCGCGAGTGTATTGGTACTCTGTCGCGTTGATTGAGTGACCACCCCAACAAACCACAAGGTTCGGCTCAATGCCGGGCGTCAACGTACCAGCATTACGCAAGATGCCAAATACGAGGTTGGTGATGTGCGTGGCATTGGTGAGGTTAAGACGTTGGTTGTCCGCCAAATGCATGTTTACGTACACGATGTCACGCAAAACAGAGAATAAGTGCTCTTGAATACCCTTGATGATCTCTCCGTCAACGAACGCATGTTCTGGCGGGTTGGCAAGCTCAAGCTTGATGCCGCGTTCGCGTCGAACTACGTTCACATCAAACGATAGGTATTTATCTAACAGCTCTTTTGAGTTGTCGGTATGGCTACCAGAGTTGAGGACCGCGAGCGTACAATTGCGATAGAGCTGGTAAAGCTCACTTGATGCGGTTTTCTTAAGACGTTCAACTTCCAGTTGTGATAGCAAATCCATGCTACCTGCGGGGCTTATATGGGTAATCATAAGGCCTCCTTGCTAGTGCTTTCTTTGAGGGAAGAAACCAACTCACCTACTTAGCTTATACGTGTCGTTCTACTCAGTGGTTGGCAGACTTTGTTTATAGCGTTTAAACAGCTTAGCAGACTGGAAGAGGAGAAACGTGATAACTCGTTGAAAATTTGAGGCAATATGACAAAACAGCACGTAAAAAGTGTTCGTTTGATTGTTTTTTGAACGCTTTTTAGTTCCAGTTGACTTGGTTGTTACCACGCTGTTTGGCGTCTTTTAGCATGTTACCAAGACGGTCGAGGACGTATTCTGGGTTGTCTGCTTCTTTAAATGATGTAGAAACCGCAGTTAAGGTGATCATGATGTTTTGTTCACGGAACTTGAATGGTAATTTGCTGATGTCACGTTGAATGTTTTTCATCAATTCAAGCGTGTATTCTTCTGATTGTTCCGGGATCAACAAGATGAACTCTTCACCACCAAAACGCGCTACGGTTTCCGTATCTGCAATCCGCTTGTTCATCGTGCGGGCAATGATTTTTAGCGCCTTGTCACCAGCTGTGTAACCGTAGCTATCATTAACCGCTTTGAAGTTATCCACGTCAAACAGCACCACGCGCAAGTTTTGCTGTGAGCGAATCCAACGACGATATTCGAGCTCTAAACGATCGTTAAAAGCCGTGCGATTGTAGACCTTTGTAAGAGGATCAAGCAGCATACGCTGAGCTTGGTCTTCCAAGCGGCGACGGTAATCTTGTGTCGTTTCGAACACTGCTTCCAATTGATTTTTGCTGTAGCTTAGGCGTTCTTGAAGTGCTTGCTCACGCTCTTCTGTCATTCTCAAGCGCTCAGTCAGTGATGCCATTTTTGCCAGCAGTGGCGAAACTTCGCCTTTTAACTCGTCTAAGTCTTGGGCTTGCTCAAGAGACTCTTGACTGCGTTCAACCAAAGTGGTCATCTCAGCGTTCAGCTCTTGACGATGCTCAAAGTAAGTTTGGTGCTGGTCAACATTCTGATGAACGGTTTTGAGATTGCTAGACAGTGACGTGTTCAACTGTTCTAGGAACTGTTCTGATGATTTACGCTCGTACTTGGTCGCTTCCACGACCAGTTTTAATGTGTGTAGCGTTAATTCAATTAGAGATTCAGCATTGACGCCTAAAAGTAACTTAGCGCGAATATCCAACAGTTGATCGCCAGACTCACCTTCAAAATCGAGTTCCGTGATGGTGTGTTGTAGATCGCTTGCAAGGCATTCCAGTTGTGACTTATCAGGACCGTGTTCTAGCTCGCCTAGGTTAAGGCGTGAATTAGAGGTGATTATCTTGAGTGCGCGCTCGTAGATGCTCAGTAGCTTAGTGGCTTGATCGACTTTCTTACCAGCATGGACTTCCGAGAAGCTCATCAGGTTACGCAATTCACGTTTTAACTGCGCAGGTAAGCCGGTGATACGTTGAAGCGTTTCACCACTGTGTTTGATTTGTTCGTCGAGATAACCGTTTTGTTTTTCCATCGTCTTAGATTGCTGTTTGAGCATTCTTTCTAGCACTGCTAAGCGAGGTATCAGCGTACTTACATCTTTATGATGTTCAAGCTCTTGCTGAATTTCGCGCAGGTAGTTGGATACTTGAGAGTTTGAACCCTGACAAGCAGAAGACAATGATGCCACAACTCGCTTAAGAACTTGCTGCTCACGTTGAAATTTGAGCGAAGTATCACGATGAGTCAGCCTGAGTTGGTCAAGTTGACAACTCAGCTGATGAAGCTGCGACTGAATATCGGATTCCAAGATTCCCATGAAGTGACTACGGTTAAGTCCATGTACTACTGACGATTATTTGATAATAACAAAAAACTTTATAGCGTCATCACTGATCACGCTCAACCGTTGTTTAATTATCCGTTTTTTAATATTTTTTTGATGTCGTCCTCATTCTTGTACGAAGAATGAATCTTTATTAGCCCTTGATTGATGGCATGTTGGCAAGCTGTCCTTATGTCACCGGTTGCAAAGCTCGCAGCAGGTGCATTATCAATGGCCTTTAAGAATACCCAATGACTGTGCTTATCTTTTAAACTAACTTCACGTGCTATGTGTGTCGCAAGCAACAGTAGATCGAGCAGTTCTTCATCGTTAATCGCGGTGTAAGCACGCGGCAAGAATGGGTAATCACTGATGCCCATACGAATGATGCGATTGACGTTGTGCTGTGCTGCGAACTCGTCCACCCAGCCTTGGAATTTATCAAAGGTGGCTTCTGCGGAGGCATCGCGATCGGCATTTGGCTCAATGTACAACAAGTTTGCATCTGAGAAATGGTACAAACGTGTTGGCTTCTGAATGCGTTCTGCTAGGAACTCACCAAATGCACGTTCTAACTCTAAGCCAGCTTTGTAACCATGTTGAACGTACATGCTGCGCAAGAATGGCAAATCGATCATCACAAAGCGTAAGCGGTCATTCAACGGCTCGTGGATAAGTTCACCCATTTGCCATTGTTCGAATGTGTCGCTCGACTTCTTCAATGAACGCGATAGCTTGACGTTGAGCATACGTAAGTTACGCAAGCGTGAGCGAGAGTGAGTGAACAGATCATTACGCAGCTTTTCAATCTCAGCTGTTTGACGTTGGTTGATAACACCACGACGCATGATGAATAAGAACATCACCAAAACGGTAATAAACAGTGCGAACGAGATCTTTTGGAATTTACGATGCTCCATTTCAACTTGAGCTAGCTTGTCTGCCTGACCTACATAGTGGATGCTTTGCTCAGCAAACTCTTTTTGTTGGCGGAAGGCATCTTCACTGATTTGGTTAAGCTGCTTTTGCTCTAGGCGCACTAGGCTGATGTATTTTTTGTACGCTTGAAGGGATAACTGGTATTCGCCAGCTTGCTCATACCCCAAACCCAGTAAGCGATAGCTTTGCTGTTTAATGAAGCCCGTATCTTCTGGTGCTTTCTCTATCAGGTCTAGCGCTCTCTTGGCATTGACGATCACATCTTTACTGTCATTTTGATGGTATGCCAGACCTGATTTAAGCAGTGCAGCTTTGGCTTCTAGCTGAGGTAAATCAGCGTATTCCAATAAGTCTTTGGAACGGTCTAGGTACTGCTCTGCTAACGCATAGTTGTAAAGCTGAAGGTAAGTGGCAGCTAGGCTCAAACGTATTTTAATGATGCGGTTGATATTCTTACTGGTGCTGTCGTGATCAAGTACATTGAAGTAATGCACCAGCGCGAGGTTGAACTTACCTTGGTAGAAGTAGATATCGCCCATCTGTTCTAGCACGTCAGCCAAAATTGGGGAGCTTGGGTAACTGTCGTAAAAGTCCGCCGCCTGAGAGAGGTATTCAATTGCTTTGTCGTAAACGCGGCGCTCTTGGAATAGTCGAGCCAATAGACGGTTTACCTTTGCTAGTCTGGCTCCACTATCGCTCTCGATAGATTGCCAGTAACCGTAAAGCAGTTCTGAGAGCGCGAGGTTGTATTTCTTGTTGTTGAGGTAAAATTCGCCTACCGCTGTGTGGTAGTCAATCAGAGTCAGATCTGAGCGATTGTCTTCCAACATGGTTTTAGCTTTAGCATACAAACGCTCAGCGTTTACGGAGTCACCGCTATTTGCTGCGAGCAAGGCACGTTGCATCACTAAGCGGTAACGAACGCTGTCGGTACGCTGTAAAACCGGATTTGCTTCTTCAATCTGCTTTTCGATCTGGTCGAGTTTTTGTTCTGCTGCGGCGTAGTTTTTGTCGTACATCCAAATCATTTGGTTGCGCATCAGTTGCACATCCAAATTCATGTACGGCAATTGGTATTCTTTGGCTAGACGTTCTGCTTCATCAAGGTTGTTGATGGCAGAGCGAATGTTGCCCATTGCATAATCGGCTTGTGCAATGATTTTGTGCGCCTCAATCGTGCTGCTCGGGGTGCGGATACTGCGGTCGGTCTCTTCACGAGACATCGCGGAAGGGCTGCCATTCTCTTGGCGTTCAATCAGCTCGCGTTGCAAAAGGTAGTTTTTGGCCGCTTGTTTTGCTTGTGAAGGTTCGATCTCAGCTAATTGCTGAGCTTCATTGAGCAAAGCGGAAGATAAAATGGTCGCGTGAAGTGGCTGTGCTAACAATAAGCAAAGAAAGCCAATCAGCCTTAATAGACGCGAACTGTCCCAAAACATCCTTTTCGTTCCCTCGAACTGTGTCGTTTTTGAATAAACAATATTAGAGAAAAACGCCCAGCAATCCAACAGATAGCTGGGCGTTTTTGAGTATTTAAGCAATGAGTGTTGAGTATTTAGCTCATTCGCTTTTGATTAAGTACTCAGATTATTGACGAGCCATGCGATTATTGTGCGCTGGCTTGTCTTGTTCCGTTGAGCGGTAAGGGTTGATATCCAAACCACCACGACGCGTGTAACGTGCGAATACGGTTAGTTTCGTTGGTTGGCAGTACTTCATCAAGTCAGTGAAGATACGTTCAACACATTGCTCGTGGAACTCATTGTGTTCACGGAATGAAACCAAGTAGCGAAGCAGCTTCTCACGATCAAGCTTAGCGCCTTGGTAGCGAATTTCTACGCTGCCCCAATCTGGCTGGTTGGTGATCAAACAGTTTGATTTTAGTAAATGGCTGTGAAGTACTTCTTCCACTTGCTCGTTACCTGCAGCGCCGTCTAGAAGCGCGGCATCGAAGTCGTAGCTAGTGATTTCGATGTCTTGATCGTCAATGCATTCACCTTCCATCGTGACAATAGGTTGGTTGGTGTAGTGACTAACTGGATTTACTTCCACAAGTACTTGCTCGCCAGCGCATGCTGATAAATCTTGCGCTAAACGCTCAGTGACTTCTTCCCAAGTAGCAAAACGCGTTTGGTTGTAGCTGTTTAGGTACAACTTGAACGACTTTGACTCAATTAAGTTTGCGCTGGTTGCTGGGATGTAGACTTCGCCAACGGCAACTTGAGGCAAGCCTTTGCTGTTTAGCCAAGATAGCTCGTACAGCGTCCAAATATCGTGACCCATAAACGGTAGGCTGTCGCCAAGTTCAAGGTCATCACGGTTTAGGCTGCGAGGTACAGGTTGCAGCAAGCTTGCGTCGTATTGATTTGCGTACTCGGTCTTTTTACCCAGAGTTAGGCCAGCAAGCTCTTTAGCGTCAGAATATTTGCTCATACTTTGTGGTCATTTTCGATTAGAATGGCGAGAATTTTACTGAATCCGTTGATTAATTGCCATCCGGCAGACACCGCGACCTGATAAAAACTAACCAGGAGACCTTCATGACCCAAACCGTTACTCAGGCTCTACAGGACTTTAGCCTGCGCTACCAACAAGCTTGGCAAGACGAGCATAACGAACTGCCACGCAGTGAAGAGCTTGCTGATCTTGTTTCTCCATGTGTAGAAGAGAAACGCGACGGGGCCGTATTGTGGAAAGCATTCCCACGTGAAGAAATGGCGGATTTCACTAACGTTGAGAACGCAATTGAGCTGACGCTGCATGAAGACATCAAAACCTTTTACGGTTCTCAGTACAGCGCTGATATGGACGCAACTTGGCAAGGTAACGAACTGACGTTGCTGCAAGTATGGAGTGATGATGATTTTACTCGTCTGCAAGAAAATATTCTTGGTCATCTAGTCACTCAGCGCCGTCTAAAACTAAAGCCGACGGTATTTATCGCAGCGACAGATGCAGAGTTGGATGTTATTTCTATCTGTAACTTAACCGGTAATGTGATTCTTGAGCGCTTAGGCTCAGACAAACGCGACGTACTGGCTGAGACGCTCACCGAGTTTCTAAGCAAACTAGAGGCTGCAGTGTAAGCATGTACGTTGTTGAGTTGCAGTTTGAGTGTTTTGATAACACTACCGTAAGCGCGGTTGATAAAGCGATTAATGGTCTGATGGACGCATTGCGCTACAACGGTCAGGTGCTTGGTCGTGAGTTTCCTATCGTGATGGGTGATGGCGAGTTTTATGTTCGCGTGGTTTGCCCAGAGCAAGACAGTTTGCACCCTCGTTACCATTCTGATTTCGTCAAAGTGTGCATGAATCGTTTGTCGGAAGCCTCGTTGCTTGCGCCGAAAATGCGCATGTTGGGTCGTGATTTGAACTCAGAAGAAGCGGCGGAAGAAGAGACACCTAGCTGGCAAGTGCTGTACACCACGTACGTTCATACTTGTTCTCCACTGCGCAGCGGCGAGACACTGTTACCAATTCCACTTTACCGTAATGGTGCTACGTTGAATGGTGACCACAAAGCGGTGGTGAAATGGCAAACCGAATGGCAAGCGTGTGATGAAATCCAAATGGCAGGTGGCTGTCGTGCTGAACACGCTGCGCTGCATGAAATTTGCGACGCTGACAGTGTGCTGTTCCGTCGAGGTTGGGATTTGCGTGGTCGTATTGAATACATCACCAAGATCCCGACTTATTACTACCAATACCGAGTTGGTGGTGAGTCACTGGAAGCGGAAAAAGCGCGCAAGTGTCCCAAATGTGGTGGTGACTGGTTACTAGACGAACCGCTACACGACATCTTCTACTTTAAGTGTGACGATTGCCGAATTGTCTCCAATATCTCTTGGGACCACATCAAGTAGTCTATTTTTAAAAAGCTGGCGTCTATGCCAGCTTTTTTCTATCGCTATAAATGAATCAGGGTTGATTGGTATAATTTTCTATTATTTATTTTATCAATACATTGATTCGAAAAGCATTTTCATTGACCATTCCTCTCATCCCCTTGATTGTGATCTTTGTTCATGTTCAAAGAAAAATGTAACTTAGTTGCATGGTTTATAAGCATTGAAACGTTTGCTTCTCAAAAATTTCAAATAATATCCATATCCTTTTTGAGGTTTTGGGAAGAGGGCCCCTTCCGAAAATATATATAAAAAAATAATCTGGAAGGAATTGAGATGACTTTATTTAAACGAAGCCTAATCTGTATTGCAGTTGTCGGCTTGATGGCTGGTTGTAACGATGATGAAACCAAATACGTAGAGGTACCATCAGATTACAGTCCAGTGGTCGCAGAGGGTAAAACGCTAACTAACACACCTGACGTCGTCGTCAAAGGTGAAGCAACGCAAGATGACGAAGTCACCATTGCTATCGCGGCGACATCGGATTTACATGGTCGCTTGTTTGGTTTTGACTATGCGCTAAATGCCGTAGACGATGACGCTGGCATTACCCGCATCGCAACCTTGCTTGCTGACCAAAAAGCGGCACATCCAAATATGATCCTGATTGATATCGGTGATACGGTTCAGGGCAACTCCGCGCAGCTATTCAACGATGACCCAACTCACCCTGTGGTTGAGAGCATGAACTCTCTTGGCTTTGATGTTTGGGTACCAGGCAACCATGAATTCAACTTTGAGCGTTCGTTTGTCGATCGCAACCTCGATCATTTTAATGGTGCGGTCCTGTCTTCTAACATCAAGTGGGAAAGTAACGATGTGAACTACATTCGCGCGTTCCAAATGTTTGAAGTGGAAGGCGTGAAAGTGGCGATCGTTGGTCTAACGCCATCGAACGTGCCGAACTGGGAAGCCTCAGCTCCGGATCACTTCAAAGGCTTGAAGTTTGAGAATGAATTGGACGCAACCAAAGAAGCGGTTGATCAACTGGTGTCTAAATACAATCCAGATGTGATCGTGGGCGCGCTTCACCTTGGTCGCCAAGAAGACGGTGGTGTGGGCGTTTATGAAATTGCGTCTGCAATGGCGGATAAATTCGACGTTATTCTAGCGGGTCACGAACACGCGAACTACATCGAACAAGTGAATGCGGACGGCACAGTTACACCAATCAGCAAATCAACATCAGAAATCGGCGGCGAAAATACGTTGATTGAAGATAAAGCCAAGTCTGGCGAATACACTCAAGATAACCGCGCACAAAGCGTGAAAATCATTGAACCAGGTAAGTGGGGTGCTTACCTTGCCAAAGCTGAGATTCAACTGAAGAAAGTCGATGGTAAGTGGACTATGGAAGACACCACGTTAACCAACATCGGCACGAAGAAGGTCAAAGAAGAGCAGGCTCTACAAGCGAAATTCCAATACGTGCATGATATTTCGGTTGAAGACGCGACGCGCGAGCTTGGTCGTGTAACGGGCAACTTCACACCAAGCGCATCAGGCTTCCCAGATGAAGCGACCGCGACGGATTACAACTACACCGCAGAGCGTCTGTACTCGACGATTCACCTTGCGAAAGTGGTTGATACACCATTGATGGATGTGATTAACCAAATCCAAATGCAGCAAATCGAAGCGGCGATGGGTAAAGGTAACGGCGCGATAGTCTCTGCAGCATCTCTGTTCTCTGATCAATCTAACTTAATAGACAACGAAGTGTACACCAAAGGTAAGTCGACTAACTTGTATAAATACGACAACACTTTGCTTGGTGTGGAGATGACAGGTGCCAACCTAAAACGCTTCATCGAATGGTCTTACTCTTACTTCAACCAATACCAACCGGGTGATATTACCGTTTCGTTCAAGAAAGGCGCTCCTGCTTACCTATACGACCAATTTGATGGTGATATCGAATTTACTGTGGATCTGAGTAAGCCGTCTCTTGAGTTGGATGAAAACAATACAGTGACGAATGAAGGCAGCCGCGTCAACATCACTAGCATTGGCGGTGAACAGTTCGATCCTAATGCAACTTACAAAGTGGCAATGAACAGCTACCGCTTTGGTTCGCAAATCCAGAAGTTTGGTTGGGCGAGCAAAGATGACGTGTTCTACGACTCAGTGAATGAGCCGGTATACGCAATCCGCGATATGTTGACGGCTTATGTTGAGAAGAACAAAGGCATCAACGTGGCAGATTTTAATGGCAACGTTGGTAACTGGTCGTTCACGCAATACCTGCCAAGTGGTGAAATTACGACACTAAGAGAAGGTAAAGGCAAGGCGCTGTGGGATCAATTGAAGAACATGGAAATCTGTGTCTCGATTGATTTGGAAAACCCGAAATACCCTGCAATTGTTAAGTCTGTGAACATCAATGATTCGTCTAGCTACTTTGTTAACCCTAACAAAGACGCGGCGACCCTTGATGAGAAAGTCGCAGGTTGTAACCCAACTCATTAATCCTGCATATGGGCGCGGTAATCTTTACCGCGCCTAATTTTACTCACCAGAGGCAAAGCCCGTTTAGTGAGTGATGTAGAAGAGTGCTTCATGATCAAAAGAATCTATAACCGATGGGGTTTCACCCTACTGATTACCCTTATCTCCACGCTTATCTTTCAGTTTTCTTCTTCGTGGAGTGAAGATTTCCGTCCCAAATCTCGTCAACAACAAGAGTTTGTTGAAGCGACTGTCACGCGTTCTATCTCAAACCATGTTGCGCCAGATCCGCTTGTGCCGGATGTGATGACTGGTAAGCAAGTCTTCATGGCAAAAATCCTTGAGGGAGAGAGCGAAGGTTTAGAGGTGGAAGTCACCAATCCTCTTAGTCGCCAGCACAATGTGTACGTTGGTGAAGGCGATACTTTCATTATGATGATCCGCGAAACCACCAATGGTACCGTTTATTGGGCGTATAACCACAAACGCTCAGACGCGATTTACCTTATGCTTGTGCTGTTCTGTGCGCTGCTACTGAGCTTTGGCAAGAAAGAGGGCATCAACTCGATGGTCGCGCTCTATTTTACCGCGGCATTGATTGTTGGCGTGTTGGTGCCAAGTATTTTCGCTGGCTGGAATCCGATGCTGGTTAGTATTTTGCTGATGGTGGTGATCATCGTGGTCAGCTTTATTCTCGTCTCTGGCTATAACCGTAAGAGTTTATGTGCCATGGGCGGCACATTATTGGGTGTGATCGCCGCGGGTGTAATGGCGCAGTGGTTCGGTGAAATGGCGCACTTGTCGGGCATTTACCTCGACAAGGGCGAAGACGTGATTTACCTAACGTCGGTAAAGATGGGCATCCGTTGGTTGATGTTCGTGACGATTGTCGTTGCTGCACTTGGCGCTGTTATGGACGTTGCGATTTCGATTGCATCGGCGTATGCGGAGCTGCAACAAACCGACCCGAAACTCAAACCAAAGCAGTTGGTTAGAGCGTCGATGAATATTGGTCGAGACATCATGGGCACCATGACTAACACCTTGATTTTGGCGTTTGCTGGTGGATCGTTAACAACCATCATGATGGTATGGGGGCTTAACATGCCTGCAAGCCAGTTTATGAATATGCCGCTGGTGGGACTTGCAGTGGTGAATGCGTTAGCGGGCAGTGTAGGCATTGTGCTTACTATCCCGTTTACTGCGTTTTTAGCGCCTTATGTGTTTAAACATCCGCAAGTGGATACGCAGCAAGAACAGGAGCAAAAGAAGCTTGAGCAAGACGAAGTTCAGCTGTTTTAGCGATATAAAACCGCAATGAAAACAAATGCAAAAAGGGCGCTCCGATGAGCGCCCTTTTTAAGTTTCAAGTGTTGTAGAAAGAGGGGATTACCAACCTTTCACTACACCACCTTTGAAGATGTCTTTCGCTGCTTCGTAAACTTCATCTGTTTGGTATGCTTTCACGAAGTTTTGTACGTTAGCTGCTTGAACGTTGTCTTCACGAGCAACGATAAGGTTTACGTATGGAGACTCTTTGTCTTCTACGAAGATACCGTCACGCTCAGGTGTTAGGTCAATTGAACTTGCGTAAGTTGTGTTGATGATAGAAACCGCAACGTCATCAAGAGAACGTGGAAGCTGTGCTGCGTCTAGTTCAACGATAGTGATGTTTTTCGGGTTACCTACGATGTCACGTACTGTTGCCAGTAGACCAACGCCATCGCGCAGTTCGATCAGACCTTGTTGCTCAAGAAGTAGAAGAGAACGACCTAGGTTAGTTGGATCGTTTGGAACCGCGATGCGAGCACCATCTTCGATTTCATCCACTGATTTCACTTGCTTAGAGTAACCAGCGATAGGGTATACGAAAGAGTTGCCTGCAGTTACTAGCTTGTAGCCACGATCTTTTACTTGCTGATCTAGGTATGGCTTGTGTTGGAACGCGTTTGCGTCGATTGAGCCATCATCTAGTGCTGCGTTTGGTGTTACGTAATCGGTAAAGGTAACCAACTCAACATCCAGGTTATATTTCTCTTTAGCAACTTTTGCTGCAACTTCCGCAACTTGAGCTTCAGCACCTGCCATTACGCCAACTTTTACTTTATTCACGTCGACTTCTTTGTCACCACAACCAGCAAGAACCAGTGCAGAAGCGGCAGTTGCAACAGTCAAAAGACTCTTAAGGCTAAATTTCATCTTTATCTCCTTATAATTGGTATTTTCAATTCTTATCTGTGGTCTACACGGCGTACGATTGCATCACCGATAGACTGAATAATTTGTACTAGAACAATCAGCATCACGACCGTTACTGCCATGATGACTACGTCGTAACGGTGGAAGCCATAACGGATAGCTACGTCACCAAGACCGCCGCCGCCTACCGTACCCGCCATTGCTGAGTAGCTTACAAGTGTTACTAGGGTAATCGTTACTGAGTTAACAATAGTCGGCATTGCTTCAGGAAGCAGAACTTTTGTGATGATTTGTGTTGGTGTTGCGCCCATAGATTGTGCAGCCTCAACCAAACCTGATGGTACTTCCAGCAGTGCACCTTCAATGAGACGCGCCACAAATGGGATTGCACCGATAGTCAAAGGAACAATCGCTGCTGTTGTACCGATAAAGGTGCCAACCAACAGTTTGGTTACTGGAATAATCGCAACCATCAGCACTAGGAAAGGAACCGAGCGACCAATGTTAACGATGGCGCCAAGCACGCGATTAAGTTTAGTGTTCTCCAGCAAGCCACCTTTTTTAGTGGTGTGCAAAATTACGCCTAGTGGAATACCAACAGCAAAACCAACGATGCCAGCAACCGCAACCATGTATAGGGTTTCCCATGTTGCGCCCAAAAGTAGGTTGCTGTTTAGGCTCAGCCATTCAGAAATCGTATTAAAGGACATAGCCAAGTACCTCTACTTTCACGTTGTGCTCACGCAGGAACTCAATCGCTGCGTTATCGTCTTCTTCGTTACCAAACAGCTCTGCGACCATCATGCCGAACTTCACGCCGCCAGCGTAATCCAGATCAGAACTTAGGATGCTCACGTCGATGTTGTACTTACGAGCGATTTGCGTCATCAGAGGGGCATCCACGGTAGCGCCAGTAAACTCTAGGCGAACCAATGGGTAGCTGTTTTCTACGCGCGTGGTTTGTAAGCGTGCTTGGTAATCTTCTGGGATAGAAAGATCCAAAGTAGAGCGAATGAACTCGTGTGCCAGTGCTGTCTTCGGATGCGCGAAGATTTCACCAACGGTGCCTTTTTCCACTAGTTCACCATCACCGATGATCGCCACTTCGTGACAGATGCTCTTAACCACTTCCATCTCGTGAGTGATCAGAAGAATGGTGATTTCTAGCTTGCGGTTGATTTCTTTTAGTAGTTCTAAGATGGACTGAGTCGTTGCTGGATCCAGCGCACTGGTTGCTTCGTCACACAGCAAAACACTAGGGTCTGATGCCAGTGCACGTGCAATCGCCACGCGTTGCTTTTGACCACCACTTAGGTTTGCTGGGTAGCTTTCATACTTGTCTGAAAGACCAACGAGTTTAAGTAGCTCAGTCACTTTTGTTGTGATTTGCGCTTTGTCTTTGCCTGCTAGCTCAAGAGGGAGTGCGACATTGTCGAAAACGGTGCGAGACGACAGCAGGTTAAAGTGTTGGAAGATCATCCCGATGTTACGGCGAGTTTCTCCCAATTGCTTTTTGCTTAATTTGGTTAGATCAACGCCATCTACGATGATGGAACCCGATGTCGGGGCTTCCAGCATGTTCACACAGCGGATTAGGGTACTTTTACCCGCGCCCGATGAGCCAATAACACCGAAGATGGTGCCCTTCGCGATATCTAGATTAATGTCCTTAAGGGCAAGAATTTCCTTACTGCCTTGGTAGAACACTTTATTGACGTTTTTTATTTCTATCATGTTTCAACCTGCACAGAGATACTGGGAACTTCGCTGTTAAAAACGGCTTTTAACAGGAGTAAATTTTGAACTCTATCTCAATTCTCAGTTGATGCTATGGGTTAAGTAGTATTAAGTCAATAGATATTTTTACGTCTAGACGTCTAAATGTATGGATGTTCTGTTGGAAAAGGAAAACAGAGAATGTTTGGCGGAAGGGCATATATAAGAGGGATACTCAAGATTTACCGATTCTCGGGCGACAAATCAACTGTTTTGTCGCCCACTCACACCAATTAGATAGTGTGAGTGCTTATAAGGTATGTAATAATCTGATAAAACCGAGTAAATAGAGAAATACGTTTTGGCAAAACCTGCTGTTTTTATCGACCGTGACGGCGTGATCAACGTTGACCACGGCTACGTTCATGACGAACATGATTTTGAGTACATTGACGGTGTCTTTGAAGCGACAAAAGCGCTGAAAGATAAAGGCTACCTGCTGGTGCTTGTGACCAATCAATCTGGCATTGCACGTGGTAAATTCAGCGAAGACCGTTTCTTGTCTCTGACTCAATGGATGGACTGGAACTTCGCTGATAATGGCGTTGAGTTCGACGGCATCTACTACTGCCCGCATCATCCGGAGCATGGCATTGGCGAGTACAAGCAAGATTGTGATTGTCGTAAGCCAAAACCAGGTATGTTTATTTCTGCGCGTGACTTCTTGAAGATCGACATGGAGAAATCTGTGATGATCGGCGACAAAGCCGAAGACATGATGGCAGCAGAAGCGGCAGGCGTTGGCACTAAGATTTTGGTTCGCACTGGTAAGCCAGTAACAGAACAAGGCGAAGCGATTGCAACGGTAGTATTAGATAGCATTGCAGACGTACCTGCGTACCTAAACAAGTAATCTTCATTACTGACTGAGATAAGGGAAGCCGCTGCTTCCCTTTTGTTTGATTCCTTCTTTTAGTCTGAACACTTATGAGCAAAAAACTCACCATTCTTGATATCGCGAAACTGGCTGGCGTGGGCAAGTCGACGGTCAGTCGTGTGCTTACCAATGATCCCAAGGTAAAACCGCAAACGCGTGAGAAGGTAGAGCAAATCATTCGTGAATCAGGTTATGTACCCTCAAAATCGGCTCAGTCGATGCGTGGCGGCAGCCAAAAGGTGATCGGTGTGATCATCTCTCGTCTGGATTCGCCATCAGAGAACCGCGCCGTTGGTACCATGCTCAACGCTTTGTACTCGGCAGGGTATGACGTGGTGATCATGGAGAGCCAGTTCGATCGCGATAAAACCAATGAACATTTGGATGTGCTCAAACGTCGCAATGTCGATGGCGTGATCGTGTTTGGTTTTACTGGGTGTGATGAACAAGCTTTGGCGGATTGGGGCAATCGCATTGTCGTGATCGCGATGGACACGCAAATGGTTTCCTCGATCAACTACGATAACCAAGGCGTTATCGATATGGCGCTCTCCCACCTGGAACAACAATCTATTTCTCGTATTGCCTACATTGGTGTTGATCCAGAAGACCGCACTACAGGTCTCGCTCGCCTTAATGCTTACCAAGCTTGGTGTGAGAAAAAGCGCATCGAACCTTGCTTCCAAACCGGCAAGCTCAACCACGAAAGTGCTTATCAGCTGGTGGATCACGTTCTTCAATCCGATACACAAGCCATCGCTTGTGCCAGTGATACCATTGCTCTCGGTGTAATTAAACGTTTGCAAGAAATCGGACGCGAAGATGTGGTGGTTACCGGTGTGGGTGGTAACGAATTGCTTTCTTTTCTCTTCCCGAATGTCTTTAGCGTGGATCCAGGCTACTCTCATGCTGGTGAAAAAGCCGCTAACATGCTGATTAATCAATTAAATGGTGATGAGTCTGTGGTGCATTTTACCCAGCAGCCTATCCGTCATTAATCCTTCTTTCGATGATCTGCTCTAAAATTATACTGTGATCATTCTCAATTAATGGGACTGTTCCCATTTTGTTTTTGAATGCGAGATGGCACTATTAAAATCATCAAATGGGAATGTTCCCATTATAAAAATAAAACGATGAATTGAATGTATCCAATACAGGGTGGACAAAGTTATGAGTAAGATTGCGCGTCAAGATGTACAGCGTCTTATTGAGCTGGTCGGGGGATCGGACAATATTGCCAGTGTAAGCCACTGCTTAACTCGCTTGCGTTTCGTGTTGAATGACACTGACAAAGCCGATACAAAACAGTTAGATGCACTGCCTATGGTGAAGGGCTGCTTTACCAATGCCGGTCAATTTCAGGTCGTTATCGGCACTGAAGTTGATGAGGTTTACAAAGTACTGATCGAGCTTAGCGGCAAAAGTGAATCGAGCAAAGATGAATCTAAGAACGCTGCTCGTCAAAACATGAACATCGTTGAGCGTGGTATTTCCCACCTTGCTGAAATCTTTGTACCACTGCTACCAGCGATCATTACCGGTGGTTTGATCCTTGGTTTCCGTAACGTGATTGGCGACATCAAGATGTTTGATGGTCAAACGCTAACGGAAATCAGCCAGTTTTGGGCAACGGTACACTCTTTCCTATGGCTAATTGGTGAGGCGATCTTCTTCTTCCTACCGGTTGGCGTGTGTTGGTCGACAGTGAAAAAGCTTGGCGGTACTCCGATTCTGGGTATCACATTGGGCGTGACTCTGGTTTCGCCACAGTTAATGAACGCCTATTTAATTGGTAAGCAAGTGCCTGAAGTATGGGACTTTGGCTTATTCGCCATCGAGAAAGTGGGCTATCAAGCGCAAGTGATTCCAGCGATGCTTGCTGGTATGGCTCTGGCGTTTATTGAAACCAACTTAAAACGCATCATTCCTTCTTACCTCTACCTAGTGGTCGTGCCGTTTGTCTCTATCATCGTGTCTGTGATTCTTGCGCACTCTATCATTGGTCCATTTGGTCGTATGTTAGGTGACGGCGTTGCTTTCGCAGCAAAAGCAGCCATGACGGGTGACTTCGCAATGATTGGCTCAACCATCTTCGGTTTCCTATATGCGCCATTGGTAATTACCGGTATTCACCACACCACCAACGCGGTTGATCTTCAACTGATGCAAGAGCTAGGTGGCACGCCAATTTGGCCTTTGATTGCACTTTCAAATATTGCTCAAGCGTCTGCAGTAGTCGGCATCATTATCATCAGTAAAAAACATGGTGAGCGTGATATCTCGGTGCCTGCGGCTATCTCTGCTTACCTTGGTGTGACTGAGCCAGCGATGTACGGCATCAACTTGAAATACAAATTCCCAATGCTGAGCGCGATGATCGGTAGTGCGATTGCCGCTGCTATCTGTGGTAGTGCAGGTGTGATGGCTAACGGCATCGGTGTGGGCGGTTTGCCGGGCATCTTGTCTATCCAACCGCAGTTCTGGGGCGTATTTGCTCTGGCGATGTTGGTGGCGATTGTCGTCCCAGTAGCGCTGACGCTTGTGTTGTATAAACGCGCACAGATGAAAGGCGAGTTAGAAACCGCTAACGCGTAATTCAAACTGAGGCAGTGATTTGGCTGCCTCGTTTATCTCCTCTATTTTTTTAAGATTTTTAAGTTTCCGTTTAATGGTAAGTGAGCGTTAGAAATGGCAATGACCAAGCATGATGAGAGCTGGTGGAAAACCGCAACCATCTACCAAATTTACCCAAAAAGCTTTTGTGACAGTGGAAGTAAAGGCACGGGCGATATCAAAGGGATCATTTCTAAGCTGGATTATCTAAAACACCTTGGTGTGGATGCGATTTGGCTGACGCCGGTTTATCAATCACCAATGATCGACAACGGTTATGACATTTCCGATTACTACGCGATCAACCCAGATTTCGGCACCATGCAAGATTTCGATACCCTGTTGGTTGAGGCTCACCAGCTGGGTATTCGAATCATCATGGATATCGTGGTGAATCATACTTCGACAGAACATAAGTGGTTCCAATCGGCATTGGGTGATAAAAACAGCCCATACCGTGATTACTACATCTGGAAAGATCCGGTTGATGGCGCAGAGCCAAACAACTGGCAATCTAAGTTTGGTGGCAACGCTTGGGCGTTGGATGAAAAAACGGGTCAGTACTATTTGCACCTTTTTGCTAAAGAGCAAGCGGACCTAAACTGGGAAAACCCGGTAGTGCGTGAAGAAGTCAAAGAAGTCATTGGCTTCTGGGCAGAGAAAGGTGTGGATGGTTTTCGTCTAGATGTCATCAACCTGATTTCCAAGCAACAAGATTTTCCAAGTGATGATATTGGTGATGGTCGCCGTTTCTACACTGACGGTCCTCGCGTACATGAATATCTTCAAGAGATCAGCGAAGCTGTGTTCCAAAAGTACGGTAGCGTGACGGTGGGTGAAATGTCTTCCACCACGCTAGAGCATTGTCAGCAGTATTCAGCGCAAGATGGCAAAGAGCTATCAATGGTGTTCAACTTCCACCACCTAAAAGTTGATTACCCAAATGGTGATAAGTGGACGAAAGCGCCGTTTGATTTCATCCAACTGAAACAGATCTTCAACCATTGGCAAACTGGTTTAAATGGCAAAGGGTGGGGGGCGCTATTTTGGTGTAACCACGACCAACCGCGCGTTGTGAGCCGATTAGGTAACGACGAACAATACCGTGTTGAATCTGCCAAAATGCTTGCGGCATCGGTACATATGATGCAAGGCACACCTTATGTTTATCAAGGTGAAGAGATCGGCATGACCAACCCGGGTTACACCGAAATCAGCCAATATCGAGATGTTGAAAGCACGAACATGTACGAAATCATGGTTAATCGCGATGGTGTATCTCACGACGATATGATGGCGATTTTGGCGCAGAAGTCGCGTGATAATTCACGTACCCCAATGCAATGGAACAGCGCGAAACATGCGGGTTTTACTGTAGGCACGCCGTGGCTAGAGGTGGCTCAGAACTATTCTGCAATCAACGCGGAAGCGGCGATTGCTGATTTGAACTCAGTGTTCTACTTCTACAAGCGCTTGATTGAACTGCGTAAACAGGTTCCGGTGATCACTGATGGTCGTTACGAGGACCTGTTGCCTGAGCACAAACGTATTTTTGCTTACGCACGTCAGAACGATAAGCAAACGCTACTATGTATCAACAACTACTACGGTGAAGAAGCGGAGTGTGTACTACCAGATCGTTTTGATATGAGTAAAGCCAAGAACCTGCTTTCCAACTATCAAAATGCGACCAGCGCGATTGCTTCTAGTCATCAGGTATTGCGTCCTTACGAAACTCGCATCTTGCTGATTGAAGAGTAAAAATTAAGCTTCCCCTAAGGATTTCGGTCCTAAACAAAAGGCTTTGGAGTGCTCCCCAAAGCCTTTGCTTTTTATCTAAATAAGATTTGATGGCTGAATTAAGCTTTTTCGATCTTATTCAAAGTTACTTTCGTTTCTCTAACTTGAATCTGTTCACTCTTTAGCAGTTCTACTTGCTCAATGAATCCTAGAGTTGGGTTAAACCAGCGTTCAGCAGAACTCTCAAACTCTTTTGAATCGATCAATTCCATACCGTCACATACAAGGTTATAAGTATTTTTCTCGGTTAGGTATGCCGCTTCAACCGATTTACCGGAGACATTAAACGTCTTACGGGCACCTGTTTCCCCAACTTGTTGGCTCCAAGTGGTTTTACACTGAGCGTTATCAGCTAACGCGTTTACCCAAGGATTATCATCAAAGGAATCAAGCATGCGTTTCACTTGCTCTCCTGACAAATCTACGATTACAGATACAAGATGTTTGCTGATATCAATGTTTGGATCCTTCTCTTTCACCGTTGACCCCTCTAACCGAAATAGAGGACTGCTGTTCATCATCATGACGTTAGATAGAGAGTCAATGAGATAAAGGTCGGTAACTTCATGCAGCGCACCGTCAATACCAGCAAAGTAAATGGTATTACCTTCTTGCTCGCTATTGTCTAGGTAGAACTGTGTAATGCCGTTGTTTTCCAGAAGTTGGATAACGGGAATAAAAGGGTCATCTTGCTGGGTGTCGCGTAGTCGGTCGATGAGCTTTTGAACAGCCATTGGCTCAAAGCTTATCGTTATAGGTTCGCCCTGTTGACCGTCAGCAGAAGTGACGTAGTGAAGCTTTGTACTTGCTTCAGGTTTGAAAGATGAGTTTTGGATTGGGTAGTCGAAGCTTGATTGTGGACCTTTGCTTTCGCTTGTAGAACCAGAAGAAGAACCGCCCCCTCCACAGCCGTAAAGTGCGATCGTAGCTGCTGTGAGAAGCGTCATTTTTTTAAGCATGAGTTTACATTCCTAATTTTAGAAGGCTGATAAATCGAGCCGTTATTTGAATGTCGCCATGCTAAGTTTTGAGTGAGAAAAAGGGCAAAAAACAAAAACTAATAGAGTTAAATGAAAGCTTAATTTTATATTTAGGTCTTTGTTTTTTCTGGGTTAATGTCTTCTTCGATATTGGTGCAGTATTCTTCAATTAATGCCTTCCAGCGCATCACAATTTCCTTTTCTTTAATACTGACACGCAACTTCTTCCAAGGCTGTAAGCAGGTTTCTTTCGATTCCGGCTGAGACAAACGACTGAATAACTCTTCAGAAGGCATAACACGTAAAAGAGCTACGAGCGATTCCATGTAATTTAAGCGGAACTGATCAAGCTTATTTTGCTTGTAGGCAATATGAGATACAAAAGTGTAAATTAGGGCATTCTGAATTAATGAGTCTCCCGCCGGTGTCGTCAATAAGGTTTTCGCCTTATCGAGATTGCCGAGTTTGTAATTGAGGATACCCATCCATAAGTTAAGCTCATCGGGTAAGGCATCGAACTCGGACTGTACTTGATAAAGAAATCCTTCGAGTTTAGTTTGATTTTGTTCGTACAACGCGAGATGGCGAGCTATCGTGATGGCAGTAAACTCATCCATGTTTTTAATACCATCCATTGAGAATTGCTCATCCAATAGCATCTTCTCGTGTGCATCGGTTAACTGCCAATTGCTCTGAGAAGGTGCAGGCAAATTAAAGTATTGAGCGATATCTGCATGCATACGAAAGATATCTGATTGTAGATGGCTGATACGGAGCTCGTATTGATTACGAAACGCCAATTTTCCCGTCGCTGGGTAAATTAGGTTCATTTGCGCTTTGAGTCCCCCTTCTGTGGAATCATCTTTTAGCTCAATGTTGAGCTGATAATCGCTGGTTTGCATGTTTCGTGCGCCAGGGAAATAAGGGGTCTCATTAATCGGGTCGAGAAAGTAGCTCGGCGCATCTTGGTTGGCGATATCGGTATAAGGATACTCGACTTGTTGCTGCAACAAGATCGCTTTCACTAGAGTTCGGTACTCACGAGCAGTGGTGCCTATGGCATCAACGCGGTTCAGCAACAACTCTACTTTAGGGATTAATAGTTGGTTTCGAGTTTGCTGAGTTGAAATGCCTTGCTGCTGCCACAGCGTCACCCCAAGCCCAATACTCATTAGCGCAAGTGCGGCGCATAAGCCATAAACAAGTTTGAATTTGTGAGACGCAGGGGCAAGGTTGCTCTTAGCTGGCTCTTTGGTTTGCTGAGCCTTCTGGGCTGGAGGTAGCAATTGAATATTGGCTGGATTAAGGAAGTAACCTTTACGTGGGTAGGTGACCAACAATTTGGCTGCATCGTGCTCCGGCAAGTGTTCTTGAAGCAAAGCTCTGAGTGTACTGATTCGGTTGGTTAGGACATTCTTTGAAATGAACTTACTTTGCCAAATGGTCTCGATGATGGTTTCAGCAGAGAGTGGGTGTCCAACACTGGTGAGTAACAGCTCCAGTAACTCGACGGTACGCGGCTCAAGATCGATACTGACTGCTTGTTTATGCAGAGTTTGAGTCTCTGGATTGTAGATAAGCTCGCCAATAGCAATCTGACTTTTGGTTTGTTTGGCTTGTTGTAGAAAGTCTCGCATACCATCATGAGTGATTAGTGAATGGCGAGATATTATATAGTCATTGGAGCGCAAAATCTTATAAATTGCGCTCCAATCATCATGGAAAGGCTATGAACCGTAGCTCACCGAATAGCGATGCGGTTTATGGTTCATCGCAAGCACGAGGTTCAGTGCGAAGGCTCCAAGTATCGACAACCCAATAACCCAAGGTGTGACGAAGAAGAAAGACGCAAACAAGATACATGCGTCAATTGCCATCTGGGATTTACCTACAGAAATACCGAACTTATCTTGGATGAATAAGCACAATACGTTAAAGCCGCCCAAGCTTGAACGATGACGGAATAGGATCAACATACCCAAGCCCATCAGCAAGCCACCCGCTACCGCGCAGTAAATTTCGTTGATTGATTCCAATGAAATCAGTAAATACAGGTGATCAGCAAAGATAGAAACCAAAGCGCCAGAAATTGCACTGTTAATGGCAAAGTGACGACCGAAGCGTTTCCATGCGAGCAAGTAAAAAGGACAGTTGGCTAAAAAGTAAAGCACACCAAACGTAAAAGGTGTAAATTGGCTAATAAGCAGAGCCAATCCGGTTGTGCCTCCGGTTAAGAGGTTCGCGGATTGGAGAAAGAAAACGCCTTGAGCTACCAAAAAGGTACCTGTAAGAATTGCCATCCAGTCTTCTTTTCTTGAGTGTTTTTCCATCTAATATGCAGTCATTTGTGATAATTCGGGCGTGCATAGTAGTAAAAAGATGATCTTTTCGGTAGCTAGAGGGTAAAATTTGCGGTAAACCTATGTAATTGTTGTTTTACAGGGTGTAAAGCACAAAATTGACAGTCAGGGAATCATGGTTAAACGATTGCAACATCGTCATGATATTTCTTGCTTGTCACCATGAAAAAACTGCATGAGAAAAATTGTAAATTTCTCTTTATGACCTAGATCAAATTATGTAGAATGCGCGCCATTAGGTCGACGAAAACGTTTGCGTTAGGTCGTTATTCAGTTTTTTTGCAACTTTCAGTACCAATCTGAGTCAGGAGATACAGATGCTTAAGCGTGATATGAACATCGCAGATTACGATGCGGAACTGTTCGCAGCTATCCAGGAAGAGACTCTTCGCCAGGAAGAACACATTGAACTTATCGCTTCTGAAAACTACACAAGTCCACGTGTAATGGAAGCTCAAGGTTCTCAGCTAACGAACAAATACGCTGAAGGCTACCCAGGCAAGCGTTACTACGGCGGTTGTGAGTATGTAGATAAAGCTGAAGCACTAGCGATCGATCGTGCATGCCAACTATTTGGTTGTGAGTACGCGAACGTACAGCCTCACTCAGGTTCTCAAGCAAACAGCGCAGTTTACATGGCGCTTCTAAACCCAGGCGACACAGTTCTAGGTATGAGCCTAGCGCACGGTGGTCACCTAACTCACGGTTCACCAGTAAACTTCTCTGGTAAGCACTACAACGTTATTCCTTACGGTATCGACGAAGCAGGTCAAATCAACTACGACGAGATGGAACAGCTAGCGCTTGAGCACAAGCCTAAGATGATCATCGGTGGTTTTTCTGCTTACTCGCAAATCGTTGATTGGAAACGCATGCGTGAAATCGCAGACAAAGTTGATGCTTACCTATTCGTAGACATGGCGCACGTTGCTGGTCTAATCGCAGCAGGCGAGTACCCAACACCAGTTCCACACGCTCACGTAGTAACAACGACTACACACAAAACGCTAGCGGGTCCTCGTGGCGGTCTTATCCTTTCTAACGAAGGTGAAGAGCTGTACAAGAAGCTGAACTCAGCAGTATTCCCTGGCGGCCAAGGTGGTCCTCTAATGCACGTTATCGCTGGTAAAGCTGTAGCGTTCAAAGAAGCGATGGAACCTGAATTCAAAGCTTACCAAGCTAACGTAGTGAAAAACGCGAAAGCAATGGTTGGTCAATTCCAAGAGCGTGGTTACAAAATCGTATCTAACGGTACTGAGAACCACCTATTCCTAGTTGACCTAATCGACAAAGACATTACAGGTAAAGATGCAGATGCAGCACTAGGTGCAGCAAACATCACAGTAAATAAGAACTCGGTTCCAAACGACCCACGCAGCCCATTCGTAACGTCTGGTATCCGTGTTGGTACGCCAGCAATTACTCGCCGCGGCTTCACTGAAGATGACGCGAAAGAGCTAGCAAACTGGATGTGTGACGTTCTAGATAACATCGGCAACGAGGAAGTTATCGAAGCGACGAAGCAGAAAGTTCTAGAGATCTGTAAGCGTCTACCAGTTTACGCATAGTTCTCTGTGTAAATTCGCTTTCTTTGCAAAGTAGTACAGGCTGACTCGTTCTATTTCTGCGATTCAGTGTGATAATTTGATTGATGAAAGGTCCTCGTTTGAGGACCTTTTTGTTTTTCTAGCGTATGGAAATATCAGCTTAGGCTCTTCGGAATGATGTGCTTTGGTCTCTGAGAGACAGGTTGCTATGTGGAAGCTTGGGAGTATTTGCGTGGAAAACGAAAAAGGTTATTAGACTCTGAATATACTTTTGATTTGCTCAAGAGCCCAACGTTGTCATTCCCTACAAGCGAGGAACGAGCGGGATAGGGAATCTCTAATTATCGTTGTTACTTAGAGAGTGTTGAAATGAGATTCCTGATATCGCCTAGGCTCTTCGGAATGACGTGCTTTGGTCTCTGAGAAACAAGTTGTTATGTGGAGGCTTGGGTGTATTTGAGTTGAAAACGAAAGAAGTTATTAGGTTCTGAATATACTTTTGATTTGCTCAAGAGCCCAACGTCGTCATTCCCTACAAGTGAAGAACGAGCGGGATAGGGAATTTCTAATTATCGTTGTTACTTAGAGAGTGTTGAAACAAGATATCCTGATATCTCGTAGGTTCTTCGAAATAGCGAGTTTGGTTTTAACCAGTAGGGTTATTGTTCGAACGACGATGCTTTATGTTCTATGGAGACAAAAAAGGTTGGCACAGAGCCAACCTTTTCTTATCAAAACAAGCGAGAGCTTATTTCACTTCAATACCTTGAGCCTGCATATCAGCATGGTAAGAAGAGCGAACAAATGGACCACACGCCGCGTGGGTGAAGCCAAGTTCTAGTGCGATCTCTTTTAGCTCGTCAAACTCTGAAGGTGGAACGTAACGTTCTACTGGCAAGTGGTGACGGCTTGGTGCTAGGTACTGACCAAGTGTCAGCATAGTTACACCATGTGCACGAAGATCTTTTAGTACTTCGACGATCTCTTCTTTGGTTTCACCAAGACCCATCATTAGACCTGATTTCGTCGGTACATTTGGATGCTGCTCTTTGAATTTTTGCAGTAATTGCAGTGACCACTTGTAGTTTGCGCCTGGGCGAGCTTTACGGTACAGACGAGGGGCGGTTTCTAGGTTGTGGTTGAAGACATCTGGCGGGTTGTCTTTCATAAGATCAAGTGCCACGTCCATACGACCACGGAAGTCAGGAACCAGAGTTTCAATCTTGATGTGCGGGTTTAGTTCGCGAATTTCGCGGTTACAGTTAGCAAAATGCTCTGCACCACCATCACGCAAATCATCACGGTCAACAGAAGTGATTACAACGTACTTCAGTTTCATGTCTGCGATGGTTTTCGCAAGTTTCTTTGGTTCTTCAGCTTCAACAGCAAGCGGACGACCATGGGCAACGTCACAGAAAGGACAACGGCGAGTACAGATCGCACCAAGGATCATGAAAGTTGCCGTACCGTGGTTAAAACACTCAGCTAGGTTAGGGCAAGACGCTTCTTCACATACAGAGTGAAGGTTGTTCTTACGCATTGCTGATTTGATGTCTTGAATACGTTGGCTGTCGGCTGGTAGCTTGATCTTCATCCAATCAGGCTTACGTAGCACTTCTTTCTGCTCTGTTGGCATGTTCTTTACGGGAATCAATGCCATCTTGTCGGCGTCGCGGTATTTAACGCCTTTTTCCATCTGGATTGGTTTGCTCATGCTTTGTTACCTTGAGAAGGTGCTTCTGTGCTGAAATCTACTTGCTCGTAATCAAGCAAAGTAACGAGTTCTTGTATTAGTTGTTTTTCCACGGCTTCGATGTCTTCAGGACCGCCAACTTGGCTGACTTGAACCATCTCCATTCCTTCGTAGCCACATGGGTTAATACGTAAAAAAGGACCTAAGTCCATATTAACGTTCAACGCTAGACCGTGGAATGAGCACCCTTTTCGAATGCGAAGTCCGAGAGAACATATTTTTTTACCGCCGACATAAACGCCAGGGGCATCAGGTCGTGCAGCAGAATCGATATTGTATGCCTTAAGAGTGTTAATAACGAGGTTCTCGATGTGCGTAACGAGATCTCGCACTCCTAATTTTTTGCGACGTAGGTTGATCAAGAAGTACGCGACTAATTGACCCGGACCATGATAAGTCACCTGACCGCCACGATCGCTTTGAACAACAGGAATATCTCCGGTATTAATCAGGTGCTCGGCTTTACCTGCCTGACCTTGAGTGAATACTGGGTTATGTTCTACCAACCAAACTTCATCAGGCGTGTCGTCTGTGCGTTGGTCAGTAAACTCATGCATCGCCTTCCATACAGGCTCATAATCTTGGCGTCCAAGTCGTTTCACAACAAGTTGGTGTTGCATGGGAATTCCTGTCGATAATATATAAAGTTTTTGGATTATAAACCGGATGACCCTGATGCTCTACAGCTGAGTAACAGATTTTTAACTGAAAGTTCGAGTGGTTTGTATTATCTGTATGATAAATAAAAAGAAAGCAGCCGAAGCTGCTTTCAAAAAAAATTTAATTTATCAAAAAATTATAGAACCATGCGTACGATGTCGATTTCACCCAGTTCTTTGTATAGGGTTTCAACCTGCTCGATAGACGTTGCAGTGATGTTGATAGACACCGAGTGGTAGTTGCCCTTAGCACTTGGTTTTACTGTTGGGCTGTAGTCACCTGGAGCATGGCGCTGGATAACTTCTAGAACTAGCTCTGGAAGCTCAGGCTTTGCATGACCCATTACCTTGTAAGTAAATGAACAAGGGAACTCAAGCAGGTCTTTCAATTTTGCATCAGAGTTGATGGTTAGCATATCGGTAACTCCAGTTGGTATTCGTTGCGGTGCGAAATAGTACAGTCAAATTAGGGTGAACTCAAGATTAACAAAGCCGCCCTAGTTGGCGGCTTTGTAGACTTGTTTGTTGGTCAGAAGCGACTGTTAGAAGAAGCTCTTAAACAACAATACGATGTAGTCCCACATGCGGCTAAATAGGCTGCCTTGGTCTACTGTTTCCAGTGCCATTAGTGGGTACTCAGCAATATCTTCACCATCAATTTGATAGTATAGCTTACCAACTACATCACCTTTCTTAATTGGGGCTTCAAGTTCTTTTTCAAGTACGAAGCTTGCTTTTAGGTTCTTTGCTTCGCCGCGAGGTAGGGTTACGTAGGTATCTTGGTCAAGACCCAGAGCAATGGTGTCTTTGTTACCCATCCAGATTTTTTCTTCTACGAAAGTTTCACCCGCTTTATGAGGTGCCACTGTTTCGAAGAAACGGAAACCGTAGCTCAGAAGCTTTTTGCTTTCTGATTTACGTGCATTCGCATCTTTTGTACCCATCACAACCGCAACTAGGCGCATTTGACCTTCTGTTGCAGAGCTTACTAGGCTATAACCAGCATTGCTTGTGTGACCCGTTTTGATACCGTCAACATTCATGCTCTTATCCCACAGTAGACCGTTACGGTTGTACTGAGTGATGCCGTTGTAAGTGAATTTCTTTTGAGAGTAAATACGGTACTCGTCTGGTACGTCACGGATCAGTGCTTTACCAAGCAGTGCCATATCGTAAGGTGTTGAGTATAGGTTAGGGTTGTCTAGACCGTGAACGTTCGCAAAGTGCGTGTTCGTCATACCGATCGTATCCGCCCAAGCATTCATTAGATCAACGAATGCATCTTCTGAACCAGCAATGTGTTCAGCCATTGCCACACACGCATCGTTACCAGATTGGATGATGATGCCACGGTTCAGGTCTTTTACTTTTACCGTCGTGCCAACTTCAATGAACATTTTTGAAGAGTCAGGGAAGTTTTTCGCCCAAGCATTCTTACTGATGGTTACATCATCGTCTTCTGAAATATTACCACGCGCTAGCTCTTGGCCAATTACGTAGCTGGTCATCATTTTTGTCAGACTAGCAGGAGACAATTTTGTGTTCATCTCTTTCTCAGCCAGAACTTTACCTGAGTTGTAATCCATAAGTACGTAGCCTTTGGCTGCGATTTGAGGAGCATCTGGGACAACAACTGGTGAAGCAAAAGCAGATTGAGCGATGGTTGCTGATAGTGCAACCGAAGAAACGAGAATAGATTTCACAAACTTATTTTTATTCATGGTAATTCAAATTTTTTGGTTAACTGTCGACATCTTAACAGAATCCCCACTTATGTAAGAGGGGCTCTGCATAGAAAATCATGACACCAAGGTCATTTGCCAGTTTTGTGTTTTTTAATAAATGCGGACGAATAGCCGAGCAACTTTACTTTATCCAGTGTGGCTTGCGTCAGAGAATAGTCAGTATATGGACCTAACAACAAGCGATACGAACCTTCCGTGGACTCCAAGAAAGTTTCCGTATCCAGCTTTTGACCAAGCTCTTGGCCTAAAGTTCGCGCTCGATCTTCATATTTTGAAGAAGCAACCTGAATGACGTACTTAGGATGGGCCGCTAACGACTTTTCATCGGTCGGTTTATCCACCATGATGACTTCGATCTCTACGTTCGCCGTCCCAGTTTTCACTACGTCAAGCTTGTAAGCTGCCGCGTAGCTCAAATCAATGATGCGACCCTCATGGAAAGGACCTCGGTCGTTAACTCGCACAACCGTGGATTTACCATTGTCGGTATTGGTGACTTTCACGTAGCTCGGTAATGGCAGCGTTTTGTGCGCAGCAGTCATCGAGTACATGTCGTAAATCTCGCCATTCGAGGTTAAATGACCTTGGAACTTCTTGCCGTACCAAGAGGCACGACCTTTTTCCGTAAAGCCTTTTGCATCACGAACGATTTTGTAGTCTGAACCTCGAAGGTTGTAATCGCTGTTACCACCTAAGCTGTATGGTTCGTATTTTGGGTGCGCATCCTCAATGTGCTCGACTGATAATGGCTTTTCTGGAGCTACATCAGATTCAAGTTCATAACGTCCTTCCTGCGTTTTTTGATCGGTGGATGAACAACCCGCCAAAATCAAAGCAGAAAAAACTAAGGAATATAAAGCGCGTTTTTGCATGGTCTAGGTCGCCTTAGAGAATGCTTTTCGGTGTGTATGGATCGACATAAGAATGCCAAAACCAGCCATCAGTGTCACCATTGAAGTACCACCATAACTGATCAACGGTAAAGGTACGCCTACTACAGGTAGGATGCCACTTACCATGCCGATATTTACAAAAATATACACGAAGAAGCTGAGTACAATACTGCCCGCCATCATTCGACCAAACGCTGTTTGTGCTTGGCTTGCGAGGTAGAGACCTCGACCGATAATAAATAGGTAGATGGCTAATAGGCAAAGGAAGCCAATCATACCCCATTCCTCAGCGATTACTGCAAAGATAAAGTCAGTGTGTCGCTCTGGAAGAAATTCTAATTGAGATTGTGTACCTTGCAGCCAACCTTTGCCTGAAATACCACCAGAGCCGATTGCAATCTTACTTTGGATAATGTGATAGCCGGCACCAAGAGGGTCTGACTCTGGATTAAATAGAGTGCGCACACGTACCTTTTGGTATTCGCGCATCAGGAAGAACCATAAAATAGGAATAAAACCACCCAGAGCAATGGCGGCTGCGGCAATGATTTTCCAACTAATACCCGCAAGGAAGATAACGAAAATACCAGAAGCGGCGATCAGAATTGAAGTACCAAGGTCTGGCTGTTTTGCAATAAGAATGGTTGGTAGACAAACCATGATTAGTGCAACAATGAGCGTTTTGAACGTCGGAGGAAGTGGTTGACGACCGATGTAGCGCGCCACCATTAAAGGTACGGCAAGCTTAAGGAGCTCTGAGGGCTGGAAACGAACAAAACCAAGATTGAGCCAGCGTTGGGCGCCTTTGGAGGCTTCACCAAAGAAGAGCACGCCAAACAACAGAATAACGCCACCAACAAACATTAATGGAGCAAGGCTCTCATAGGTTCTGGGCGAGATCTGTGCCAATACGATCATGACAACCAGTGACAGCACCATGCGCATTGCTTGACGATCCATCATCGCCAAACTTTGACCACTGGCACTGTACATGATGACAAGACCAAAGCCCATCAACGCAAAGATGCCGAGTAACAACGGCAAGTCGATATGGAAGCGTTCAAACAGAGCACGGTTTTTGCCTGTAGAGGGATCCATTTTCATCACTGCGCTACCTCTTTCTTCGCATTGTTTTGTTCTTCATCTGACTCGATTTTTTCAGGACCAAGGATGACACGGTCGAAGATCTTTCTCACAACAGGCGCGCCGTTACTCGAACCACCACCTGCGTTTTCCAGTACCACTGATACGACGACTTTTGGATCATCGAATGGCGCAAAACCGGTAAACAACGCGTGGTCACGTAAGTGTTCTGCGACTTCATCTGCGTTGTACTCTTCGTCTTCTGCAAGACCAAATACCTGAGCGGTCCCTGACTTACCACCAGTTTGGTAATCCATATTATAGAAAGAGCGACGAGCAGTACCTTTTGGACCGTGGTTAACCAAACGCATGCCTTCCTTCGCCATATTCCAGTATTTGTCTGGCACATTTTGGATAGGAGGGTAGGTTTCGTATTCAGAGCTTTCTTGCTCCTCAAAGTCGCCACCGTTGTCGATGGTTGCTTTTAGCAAGTGAGGTGCTGTTACAGCGCCTTCGTTAACCAATACTGAGGTCGCTTTCGCTATCTGCATTGGTGTTGCTGTCCAGTAACCTTGCCCAATACCAACAGGGATAGTGTCGCCCTTGTACCAAGGTGTTTTATGACGAGCCATTTTCCATTCACGAGTTGGCATGTTTGCCTTACTTTCTTCGTAAATGTCGATGCCCGTATAATCGCCAAAACCAAACATCATCATCCAATTCGATAGGCGATCAATGCCCATGTCGTAGGCAATTTGGTAGAAGAAGGTATCGACGGATTCTTCAATTGATTTGATGATGTCGACGCGACCATGACCCCAACGTAGCCAGTCACGGAATGGACGAGTATCTGAATTTGGAATTCGCCAGTAACCAGGATCGTTTCGGGTGGTTTTCGGTGTCACAACACCTTCTTCCAGAGCCGCTACAGCAATGAAGGGTTTGATGGTTGAAGCTGGTGGGTAAATGCCAAGCGTTGTGCGGTTCACCAATGGACGGTTTTTATCGTTTAATAGTGCTCGGTATGCTTTACCTGAGATCCCGTGTACGAACGCATTTGGATCGTAGCTTGGGCTAGAAACCATAGCTAATACACCATTGTCTCGAGGGTCGAGCACTACCGCGCTACCACGACGTCCATCTAATAACTGATGCACATAGAGCTGTAGGTTGATATCGAGGTTTAAGACGATGTCTTTACCTGGCACAGGTGGAACGTATTTCAAAGTACGAATGACACGTCCGCGGCTGTTTACTTCCACTTCTTGGTAACCCGCCGTACCGTGCAATAGGTCCTCGTAGTACTTCTCGATACCTAACTTACCGATGTCACGAGTTGCTTGGTAGTTGGCGTCTTTTTCTTCGCGCACTAAGCGCTGCATGTCGCGGTCGTTAATACGAGAAACATAGCCAATCACATGGGTCAGTACTTCGCTGAATGGGTAGTAACGCTTTAGCGTAGCGCTAATCTCAACGCCCGGGAAACGGTATTGATTGACAGAGAAAATAGCAACTTGGTTTTCATCCAATTGAGTCAACAACGGAACTGACTTGAAGCGACGAGTACGCTTACGCTCACGTTGGAAGCGTTCGATTTGCTCTGGTGTGATTTCAAGGATGGTTTGTAGCTCTTTGATGGTGCCGTCAATGTCTTTGATTTTTTCTGGGGTCAGTTCCAGGTTAAAGACGGGGCGGTTTTCAGCGAGCAGAACACCATTGCGGTCGTAGATCAAACCACGGTTTGGTGCAATAGGAACCACTTTAATGCGATTGTCATTAGAACGGGTTTTATAGTCTTGGAACTGGTTTACCTGAATGTTGTACATGTTGGCAACCAGCAAGCCCATCAAAATTACGATACCTATAAATGCAACAATAGCGCGACTAGAAAATAGACGCGCTTCTGCTTGGTAATCTCGAATTTGACTGCGGCGTTTACGAATCATTAACGCTTGTCTCTACAGCTAAGTAGCGATTATTCGCGGTGGTAAGGGTGGTTAGCAGTAATGCTCCACGCTCGGTATAAACTCTCTGCCATCACGATACGCACAAGTGGGTGTGGTAGTGTCAGTGCTGACAGTGACCAACTTTGATCTGCTGCGGCTTTACAAGCTGGCGCTAAGCCTTCAGGACCACCGATTAGGATCGACACGTCACGACCATCTAGTTTCCATGCTTCTAGCTGTTCTGCTAGCTGTGGGGTATCCCACTTTTTCCCTGGAATATCGAGAGTGACGATACGCGCACCTTTAGGTACCGCAGCCAACATCGCTTCGCCTTCTTTTTGTAAGATGCGTGCGATGTCTGCATTTTTGCCACGTTTACCCGCAGGGATTTCAACCAACTCAAGTGGCATATCATGTGGGAAGCGACGACGGTATTCTTGAAAACCTTCTTCGACCCATTTTGGCATTTTGGTGCCAACGGCAATTAGTTGAATTTTCAAAAGATTAACCCCAGAGTTTTTCTAGTTGGTATAGCTCGCGATGCTCTTCTTGCATCACGTGAAGCATTGCGTCGCCCATGTCTAGGACAACCCATTCACCTTCATTTTCGCCTTCCATACCTAGTGGCTCTAGACCAGCTTTCTTCACTTCAGATGCGACGTGATCAGCGATAGATGAAACGTGACGCTTCGACGTGCCAGTACAAATGATCATGTAATCTGTCACGCTTGATTTGCCTTCTACATTCAGAATAACAATCTCTTCCGCTTTCATGTCGTCGGCTTTATCGGCTAAAAAGTCTTTAAGTTCTTCGCGAAGCACTCGGTTTTCCTCGGTATTTTCTTTTTTGTCTGTGGGCGTTTTAATCTCGTTGAGTTAAAACTGGTCGCGCACTATATCACGCTTTGAAAGCTAAATTGCCAGCTTAATATCAGGAGAGCAGGTTTCTAGGCTCAATTGATGGATAGTTGGCCACACAGATTCATCGTATTGGGTTTTGGCTTTTATCTCAGCATGTGTGAGCAAGGATAAAAGGGCACAAATTCTTGAGGCTGACAGGCGAGTCAGCGCAGCATTATAGAATGGGCGTTTATTTTGCCACACTCGATGCTTTTCAAACACCTGACTCATGCCCATTTGGGTAAGGTCTCGATGCATGTTAAGTAATTGGTTGAACTCTTTCTGTACACTACGGATAAGGATAACAGTCTCTGTGCCTTCAGCTTCAAGCTGGCGCAAAATGCGTTGTGCTCGGTTGGCTTTCCCAGCAAGGAGAGCGTCAATCCAATGGAAAATCGTAAAGTGGTTGTGTCGGCTCAAGGCTTCTTCAAGGCGCACAACCGTCAGTTCGCCATCTGGGTAGAGTAAAGCGAGCTTCTCTAAGCTTTGTGAGAGCGCGAACAAGTTCCCTTCATGCCACTGTGCCAACATTTGCAGTGATTGCTGATCTGCTTTTAGCCCTAATGTGCGGCAACGAGCCTGTACGAACATCGGCAAACGTTGCAGATCTGGTGTTTGGCAGCTTACCCAATCACCTTTTGCACTCAGCGCTTTAAACCATTTTGCGTTTTCTTGGGCTTTTGTCAGTTTACTGCCCACGATCACCAGCATAATGTCGTCGTGTAGCATTTCACATAGGGTTTGCAGTTCTTTACTAACTGTTGTCGTTACGCCGCTTTCTGGTAGCTCAAGTTCAATTAGTTGGCGACTGGAAAATAGGCTTAGTGCTTGGAAACAATCATATACTTGGTTCCAATCTAAACTAGCGTCAACCGCGAAACGGTGTCTTTCTTCAAAACCTTGCTGGTGCGCCATTGTTTGGATCGCTTGGCGACTTTCTTGAATCAGCAGAGGTTCATTACCAAAAATCAGGTAAACCTGTTTGATGTGTTTCGCTAGATGGTCAGCCAGCTTGTCGGCAAAAATTCGCATTCTGATTAAGAGTTAGTGTTCGTAGAGTTAGTCTTCATCACATCAGGGGTAGGTTGACCTTGTTCGTATTCCGCACGAACTCGACCTAGCTGACGCATCATTTGACTCGCCGCTTGTTGACGCATTTCGTCTTCGATAACGTCACGTTCTACCGACTTCGCCAATGCTGTTAATGGGTTATCAAGGTAGTTGCGGTTTACGGTTGTTTTGAAGTCTTTTGCACCGAAACCAGGAATAGTCACACGGTACTTCACTACGTAAGTCAGTTCTTTCTCTGCCGCACGACTGTTTTGGTACAGCGATAGTGTACGTTCGTCGATAGTCGCTTCGATCAGGTGCAGGTTTGGTGTACTTGAAGATGGTTGTACTAAATCTACTTTGTTCAATTCAAGTTGAGCGCGAATATAACGCGTCAATGGGCTGTATTCATCGTAGCTAGTGAAAGACATGGTATGCAGTTCTTCCGGAACCGAGTATTCGCCACGAAGGTGGAAACCACAGGCAGAAAGAAGCCCCGCTAATACCAAAACCACTGGTAGTTTAATCAAAGAGAAAAAGCGCATTGATTGTATTCATCCTAAATTGAAGGGGTTATTTACCTTAAACCACTCAGCTTGAATGGCTTGAGGTAAATAAACAGGGTAGCGAACTACCCTGTTTAATGACTCTTTACAGGCGAATAAGTTCGCTCTGCTTTGAGTTATTGCTAACTACGTATCGTTTGTCGTGAAAGACTAGTTAGCAACGATGTTCAACAGTTTACCTGGTACGTAAATTACTTTACGGATTGTTAGACCATCTGTGAACTTAGTAACGTTTTCGTCATTTAGACCAAGCTCTTCAACTTGTTCTTTCGTTGCGTCAGCCGCTACAGTCAGTTTCGCACGCAGTTTGCCGTTAACTTGAACAACGATAGTCTTCTCGTCTTCAACAAGTGCTTTCTCGTCGAACGTTGGCCATACAGCATTGTCGATGTCTGCTTCACCTAGCGCAGCCCATAGTTCGTATGAGATGTGCGGAGTGATTGGGTAAAGCATTGCAACAACAGCTTTTAGAGCCTCATCAAGGATTGCACGATCTTGCGCAGATTCTTGAGGCGCTTTCGCTAGCTTGTTCATCAGTTCCATGATTGCAGCGATTGCTGTGTTGAACGTTTGACGACGAGCAATATCATCAGTCACTTTCGCGATAGTTTTGTGAACGTCACGACGAAGAGCTTTTTGGTCACCAGAAAGTGCTGCTGCATCTACTGCTTCTGCTGCACCTTTTGATGTGTGCTCGTTTACTAGTTTCCAAACACGTTTCAGGAAGCGGTTAGCACCTTCTACGCCAGACTCTTGCCACTCAAGTGTCATGTCTGCTGGAGACGCGAACATCATGAATAGACGTACTGTGTCTGCGCCGTACTTGTCTACCATCTCTTGAGGGTCAATACCGTTGTTCTTGGACTTAGACATTTTGATCATGCCTGAGTGTTCAACGTTGCGACCTTCGTTATCCGTTGCAGAAGTGATGCGACCTTTACCGTCACGTTCAACTTTAACGTCAGTTGGTGCAACCCACTCTTTACCGCCTTTCTCGTTCTCGAAGTAGAACGCGTCCGCTAGTACCATGCCTTGACACAGTAGTTGCTTGAACGGCTCGTCAGACGTTACGTAGCCTGCATCACGCAGCAGTTTGTGGAAGAAGCGAGAGTACAGTAGGTGCATACAAGCGTGCTCGATACCACCGATGTACTGGTCTACCGGTAGCCAGTAGTTTGCTTTTTCTGGATCTAGGATGTCATCAGCTTGTGGTGAACAGTAACGAGCGTAGTACCAAGAAGACTCCATGAACGTATCGAATGTATCTGTCTCACGTAGAGCAGGTTCGCCGTTAAAGGTTGTCTTTGCCCACTCTTTGTCTGCTTTAATTGGGCTAGTAACGCCATCCATTACTACGTCTTCTGGAAGAATAACAGGTAGCTGGTCAGCGGGTACTGGGTGAACTTCACCGTCTTCAGTGGTTACCATTGGGATTGGTGCACCCCAGTAACGTTGGCGAGATACACCCCAGTCACGTAGACGGAAGTTAACAGTCTTAGTGCCTTTGCCTTCTGCTTCTAGCTTCGCTGCAATTGCATCGAATGCCGCTTGGAATTCTAGACCGTCGAATTCACCTGAATCGAACAGTACACCTTTCTCAGTGTATGCCGCTTCAGAGATGTCTAGCTCGCTGCCATCAACCGGCTTGATAACAGGCACGATGTCTAGACCGTACTTAGTTGCGAACTCGAAGTCACGTTGGTCGTGTGCAGGTACTGCCATTACAGCGCCTGTACCGTAGTCCATCAGTACGAAGTTTGCTACGTAAACAGGAACTTCACGACCGTTCAATGGGTGAATAGCAGTAAGGCCAGTCGCCATACCTTTCTTCTCCATTGTCGCCAGTTCAGCTTCTGCTACTTTGGTGTTCTTACACTCTTCGATGAACGCAGCAAGTTCTGGGTTGTTCTCAGCCGCGATAGTCGCTAGAGGGTGACCTGCAGCGATACCAACGTAAGTGACGCCCATTAGCGTGTCTGGACGTGTTGTGTAAACTTCTAGGTCTTGTTGACCCTTCACTTCAAACTTGAGCTCAACACCTTCAGAACGGCCGATCCAGTTGCGCTGCATGGTTTTCACCATTTCTGGCCAACCTTCAAGTTTGTCTAGATCGTCCAGCAACTCTTGAGCGTATTCTGTGATCTTGATGAACCACTGAGGAATTTCTTTTTGCTCTACTGGAGTGTCACAACGCCAGCAGCAGCCATCTTCAACCTGCTCGTTCGCAAGAACAGTTTGGTCGTTTGGACACCAGTTAACAGAAGAAGTCTTTTTGTAAACCAGACCTTTCTCGTAAAGCTTAGTGAAGAACTCTTGTTCCCAACGGTAGTACTCAGGTGTACATGTTGCGAATTCACGGTTCCAATCGTAACCAAAGCCAAGAAGCTTAAGTTGGTTCTTCATGTATTCGATGTTTTCGTAAGTCCATGGTGCAGGTGCAGTGTTGTTTTTCACTGCTGCGTTTTCTGCAGGTAGACCAAATGCATCCCAACCGATTGGTTGCATTACGTTTTTGCCTTGTAGGCGTTGGAAACGAGATACTACGTCACCGATGGTGTAGTTGCGCACGTGACCCATGTGCAGTCGACCACTTGGGTATGGGAACATGGATAGACAGTAGAATTTTTCTTTATTTGGGTCTTCACTTACAACAAAGGTCTTGTTGTCATCCCAGTGCTTTTGAACTTTCTGTTCAAGGTCTTGTGGATTGTATTGTTCTTGCATCGATGGTATCCGGTTATCTTGGAATTTGTGAGTTCGGTTAGAACAGACTTAAATAGATCGTCATAGAATACCTAAAGCTAGGGATCACAACAATAGCCAATCTGTACCCATACGCCTTGAAGTGGTGCTTGGTAGTAGAAAGATGGAGGTCAGTTATGCCTAAACGTAAAGCAGGTTATGAGGAAATGCTCGAGGATGTGATTGAAACCTTGAAGCACAGTCCGGATGAAGTTAACAAAGTATTCGAAACGTCGGGCAAAGTGGTGGATGCTGCCAACGACATGACCAAAGACGAACTCTCACTGATATCAGCTTATGTCAAAGCCGATTTAAAAGAGTTTTCTGATAGCTATGAAGAAGGTAAGAGTGGACCCTTCTATCTCACAATTGCCGATTCCGTTTGGCAAGGTTTGCTCGAAATTACAGACCGAACCAAAGTGGAGTGGGTTGAACTGTTTGATGACTTAGAACATCAAGGTCTTTATGAGGCGGGAGAGGTGATTGGACTTGGCACATTGGTCTGCGATGAATGTGGTCATAAGACGACATATAACCACCCAACTGTGATCATTCCATGCATTAAGTGCAATCATACTGGCTTTAGTCGTCAGTCTCTCAAGCCATAAGAACAGCATTAACAAACGTAAAAAAAGAGGCCTAAGAGCCTCTTTTTCACTTATGACTTTTTCTTCCTTGATAACCACCAAGCCAACATCAAACTTAATCCAGCCCAAATATACAGAGGCCAAGTGCCGACGATGCGATACGGAGTTTGACCATCGGTAGGAACAAGTTCTGCGCGAAGCACTGCGGTTTCAAATTGAGGGATTTGTTCAATCACCTTACCTTTATGGTCGGTCACTGCGGTTACGCCATTGTTGGTCGAACGAATAAGTGGCTTACCCAGCTCTAGAGCACGCATTCGAGCAATTTCCATGTGCTGTAGTGGACCAATTGAATGACCGAACCAAGCGTCGTTAGAAAGCGTTAGAATGAAATCAGTATCGTCGGTCACGTTCTGACGAACTTGTTCGCTGAAGATGATTTCATAACACAGTGCAGGATCCATGTGCTTTCCATTCGCCACGATGTTTGGCTGAATGAAATCGCCACGGCTGAAGGAAGACATTGGCAAGTTGAAGAATGGTGCAAGTGGGCGCAATACGTCTTCAAACGGCACGAACTCACCAAACGGAAGTAAGTGGTGCTTGTGGTAGCGCTTGTCCATATCAAAGCTGTAATCACCGTATGGATTTACACCCAGCGATAAAATGCTGTTGTAGAATTGACCGTCTTTTCCTTGGTTTACCACACCCGTAATAATGGCGCTGTTGTTCATTTTCGCCGCAGTATCGATGTTTCTCAAGAACGACGGGACTTCAATTTCAAATGCAGGAATGGCAGCCTCTGGCCATACGATGATGTCAGCATCCCAGTTCTCACGAGTGAGGTCTGCGTATTTCATGATGGTTGGCCAGCGTTGGCTCGGTAGCCATTTTAGGTTCTGGTCAACGTTACCTTGGATCAGCGCGACTTTGGTTGTGTCTTCAATGCGAGGAGTTACCCAATCGTATTGGCGAATACCAAAGCCTGCACTTAACAGTACCGCAGGGATGATGATCATTAACCATTGCTTGTGAATCCAAGCATACGCCAATGCACCAGCACTGATCATGATGAACAGTGTTAGTAGTTCTACACCACCGATGGGTGCAAAGCTGGCAAATGGTGCGTCAATTTGACTATAGCCAAGCCATAGCCAAGGGAAACCTGTCATAACCCAGCCACGTAGCCAGTCGGTCACTAGCCATAATGCAGGAGCAGCAAGCAATGCTTTGCTCAGGGTAAATTCAGGGAAAAACTTGTTAGCGAGCCACGCAAATAAGCCGGTGTATATGGATAGGTAGGCGATTAACAAGCCCATGAGGAATAGGTTTGCAATCAGCGGCATGCCGCCAAAGCCTGCAATGCTAACGTAAACCCAGCTTACTCCTGTCGCAAATTGCCCTAAACCCCATGAATAACCGATCCAAAGCGCACGCCTAGGTGATTGGTCTGCAAGAAGAATAAGTAGGATAGCAGGGCTAAGTATGGCAAGCGGCCATAGCTGATAAGGAGCAAATGCTAGGGTAGTGGAGGCGCCAACAAAAGCGGCCACTAAGGGCCGCTTGAGGCGATGAAAGAGTACATTCATCATTTTATTTTTCTGATATTCCCGATGTTAGGGTATCGCGTTACTCTTGAGTGGCTTCAACCAGCTTTTCTTCGTCTGGAATCGTCACTTGAAGTTGAATGACACGACGGTTGTCGGCTGCCGTTACTTTGAAGCTGTATGCATCAATATCCACGACTTCGCCACGCGATGGTAGGTGACCAAAAGCAGTCATTACCATGCCGCCAACGGTATCCACTTCTTCATCACTGAAGTTGGTACCGAATGTCTCATTAAACTCTTCAATGGTTGTCAGAGCTCTGACAGCAAACGTATGTTTGCTCAGCTTACGGATATCGGTTTCTTCATCATCATCGAACTCATCTTCAATATCCCCTACGATTTCTTCAAGGATATCTTCGATAGTTACAAGACCAGAAACACCGCCGAATTCATCGACAACAATCGCCATGTGATAACGTTCTTCACGGAATTCTTTTAGCAGGCGGTCTACACGTTTACTTTCCGGTACTACGACTGCTGGTCGAATCACTTCTTCGATATCAAATGGGTTACTGCCTGAGCCCAAGTATTTGAGTAAGTCCTTCGCTAGTAGAATGCCTTCCACATGGTCTTTATCTTCGCTGATCACAGGGTAGCGAGAGTGTTGAGCATCAGTGATCAGTGCGATCAAAGTATCAAGATCGTCTGTGCGCTCAACAGTAACCATTTGCGAACGCGGGATCATGATGTCACGCACGCGCATTTCGGAGATTTCCATTACACCTTCAAGCATGTCGCGGGTGTCGTGGTCAATCAGGTCATTGATTTCAGAGTCGCGGATCACATCCACAAGCTCTTGGCGGTCTTTTGGTTCGCCTTGAAATAGTTGACCTAGACGTTCAAAGAAGGACTTTCTACTCGGACCTTCTGCCTTTTCTTTCTTGCCTTCATTAGAAGAGGGAGAATTATCTTCGTTCATTGTTTCTCAATTAAGTAACGCTATCAGATGTGTGATAGCTCACATAGAAAGACGAGTACGAGATGGTTATCTGGGTAGTTCGCCTTTCCCTGTCGAGCAACCAAAGCTACTCTTTTTCAGCAATATATGGGTCTTCATAACCCATACCTTGCATGATTTCTGTCTCGAGGGATTCCATCTCTTCAGCTTCATCATCCTCGATATGGTCATAACCTAGCAGATGCAAGCTGCCATGTACAACCATATGCGCCCAATGTGCTAGTAGGGGCTTATTCTGCTCTACTGCCTCTTTTTCAACAACTTGGCGACAGATAATCAAATCGCCCAGTAGATCCATCTCCATACCTGGTGGTACTTCGAATGGGAAAGATAGCACGTTGGTCGGCTTGTCTTTACCACGGTATTCGTGGTTTAGCTCGTGACTTTCTTGCTCGTCGACAATACGAATCGTCAGTTCCGCTTGAGGCTGAAATAGAGGAATAGTCTTATCTAGCCACAATTGGAAATCTTGTTCAGAAGGTAAGCCTTCTTCATTTTCGACTGCCAGTTGCAAATCAAGTTCAATTGCCATGGTTATTCCTTAGTCGCCGCGACTTGTGCGCTTAATTCTGCTTTTGCTGCTTCTAGCAGTTTGGCATCACGTTCTTCACGACGGCGTTTTTCAAACTCTTTACGTTCTTTCTGGTCTTGCGCTTCCCACTTCTCATAAGCGTTAACAATACGAGCAACCACTGGGTGGCGCACTACGTCGTCAGCTTGGAAGAAGTTAAAGCTGATGTCATCAACTTCGCTCAGTACTTCAATTGCATGACGAAGACCTGATTTCGCACCGCGAGGTAAGTCAATTTGAGTGACGTCACCGGTGATAACCGCACGAGAGTTGAAGCCGATACGCGTTAGGAACATCTTCATCTGCTCGACGGTGGTGTTTTGGCTCTCATCTAGAATGATGAAGGCGTCGTTTAGAGTACGACCACGCATGTAAGCAAGAGGTGCTACCTCAATCACGTTACGTTCAATCAGCTTTTCTACGCGCTCAAAGCCCAGCATTTCAAATAGGGCGTCGTACAGAGGACGTAGGTAAGGGGCGACTTTCTGGCTCAAATCACCAGGTAGGAAGCCCAGTTTCTCACCCGCTTCAACCGCAGGACGAGTTAATAGAATACGACGGATCTCTTGGCGCTCTAGTGCGTCAACGGCTGCTGCAACCGCTAGGTAAGTTTTACCTGTACCTGCAGGACCGATACCGAAAGTGATATCGTGCGTTACCATGTTCATCAGGTATTGACCCTGATTTGGTGTACGAGGCTTGATCACGCCTTTCTTGGTTTTTACGAAGACTTCTTTACCGTGTTCGATGTTCGACTCGGTATTTTGCTCCAACACACCTGATTCTTTGATCGCCAGATGGATCTGCTCTGGTTCGATATCAGGCGTTTCGCCGCGGACAGGAGCGGTGTCTACATAAAGGGTTTTCAGAATATCCAGCGCAGCAGCTGCGGTATGAGGTTTACCGACAATGGTGAAAAGGTCGCTACGGTGGTTAATTTCAACGCCTAGACGACGTTCTAAATGCTTGATGTTGTCATCGAATGGACCGCACAGGCTTGCTAGTCGGCGGTTGTCTGAAGGTTCTAGATTGATTTCTAGCGTTACGATTTTATTGCTCAATGTTGCCTCTCATTTTATGCCATTTAACGAGAGCCTGATAACGACCAGGCTCTCAATGGCTATTTGTACGAGCTTATGGCGTAAAAGTAGCTACACCTAGCTCATCTTCGCGACGCGTTTTCGCCATCATTTGCGTTGGTGAAATCACGCTACGAAGGTCCATGTCTTTTTCTGTACGTACTAGCTCACCACGTAGTGAGTTAGCAAATACATCCGTAATCTTCACGTCAACGAACTGACCGATTAGATCTGCGCTACCTTCAAAGTTTACTACACGGTTGTTTTCTGTACGAGCACGAAGCTCCATTAGGTTCTTCTTAGAAGGACCTTCAACCAGAACGCGTTGCTCAGTGCCTAGCATTAGGCGAGAGTAGCGCATTGCTTGTGCGTTTACGGTTTGTTGTAGCTCGTATAGACGCTCTTTCTTCACTTGCTCTGATAGGTCACAAGGGTAATCTGCCGCTGGCGTACCTGGACGTGGAGAGAAGATGAAGCTGAAGCTCATGTCAAAGTCTACGTCTTTGATTAGCTTCATTGTGTCTTGGAAATCTTTGTCTGTTTCACCAGGGAAACCAACGATAAAGTCTGAACTGATTTGGATATCAGGACGAGCTTTACGCAGTTTACGGATGATCGACTTGTACTCAATCCCAGTGTGAGGACGTTTCATCATAGTCAGCACTCGGTCACTACCACTTTGTACCGGTAGGTGAAGGAAGCTTACTAGCTCAGGTGTGTCTTCGTATACTGCGATGATGTCATCAGTAAACTCTAATGGGTGGCTTGTTGTAAAGCGGATACGATCAATACCATCGATAGACGCAACCAAACGAAGCAGTTCTGCAAATGAACAGATTTCGCCGTCGTGCATAGGACCACGGTATGCGTTTACGTTTTGACCCAGTAGGTTTACTTCACGTACGCCTTGATCTGCTAGCTGTGCGATTTCGAACAGTACGTCATCCATTGGACGGCTTACTTCTTCACCACGAGTGTACGGTACTACACAGTAAGTACAGTACTTAGAACAGCCTTCCATAATAGAAACGAATGCTGTTGCACCTTCAGCACGAGGCTCTGGTAGACGGTCAAACTTTTCGATTTCTGGGAATGAAATGTCCATTACTGGTGCTTCATCCGATTGAGATTGTTTAATCATCTCAGGAAGACGGTGAAGAGTTTGTGGACCAAAAATTACGTCAACGTATGGAGCACGCTGACGGATGTGATCACCTTCTTGAGTTGCTACACAACCACCTACGCCGATAACTACGCCAGGTTTTTTATCTTTTAGTGTCTTCCAACGACCAAGCTGGTGGAAAACTTTCTCTTGCGCTTTTTCACGGATCGAACAGGTGTTAAGTAGAAGTACGTCTGCTTCCTCTGGCTCTTCGGTCAGCTCATAGCCGTTTGCAGCATTAAGCAGGTCGGCCATTTTTGATGAATCGTATTCGTTCATCTGGCAGCCCCAGGTTTTAATTAGCAGTTTCTTACTCATCTCACTTTCGCTCGTTCAGTTGTACTTAAATCGGAGAGCTATTGCTCAAATTATAGCCGCCATCTCGGCGGTAAGCGGCGTATTGTACTGCTTTAAAAAGCACCTGACTAGTGATCTGACGAATTCTCTGCAAACCCTGATGAAATCTAGTTTTTTGCCCTATATACAGCAAGGTTTTTTGTTAAACAATTTTGTAAAAATAGCCATGGAACGTACAATTAAAAAACGCCAATTAATCAATATGATGAAGAGCAAAAAATGAACAAGTATGACATCGCCGTAATCGGTGGCGGCATGGTCGGGGCAGCGGTGGCTGTTGGGTTTGCCAAGCAAGGCAGAAGCGTTGTAATGGTAGAAGGCGCAGAGCCAAAGGCGTTTGAGTCTTCTCAAGCGTTGGATATTCGCGTTTCCGCGATTTCTCATCAGTCGGTGAAGCTACTTGATTCATTAGGTGCATGGTCCGCGATTGAAAGCATGCGTGTGTGCCCTTATCGTCGTTTGGAAACGTGGGAACATCCTGAGTGCCGTACTCGTTTTCACTCTGATGAACTGTCATTGGAGCAGTTAGGATACATTGTTGAAAACCGCCTAATCCAACTGGGGCTTTGGCAAACTTTCGCACAATACGACAACTTAACGGTGATGTGCCCAGAGCGATTGAAAGATATTCAATTTGCCGAAGTAAACTGTGTAACGCTAGAAAGCGGCGAGCAGTTTGAAGCTAATTGGGTGATTGGTGCCGATGGCGCGAACTCGAAAGTTCGTCAATTGGCGGGTATTGGTGTAACCGCATGGGATTACCGTCAACACTGCATGTTGATCAACGTAAAAACCGAACTCCCTCAACAAGACATCACTTGGCAGCAATTTACTCCCTCAGGTCCACGTTCGTTCTTGCCGTTATGTTCACTAACTGAGGATGGTAAAGAAGTCGGGCAGGGGTCGCTGGTGTGGTATGACTCTCCAAAACGCATTAAACAATTGTGTGCGATGACGAAACCTCAGTTAAAAGAGGAGATCCTACGTCATTTCCCTGCTGAGTTAGGCGATATTGAAGTTTTACAATTTGGCTCATTCCCACTCACTCGTCGCCATGCCCAAAGCTATTCAAACAAGAATTGCGTGTTAGTGGGGGATTCTGCTCATACAATCAACCCACTTGCTGGGCAAGGTGTGAATCTCGGCTTCAAAGATGTTGATGTTCTGCTTTCGGTTACCAATCAGCAAGAGCAACTTAATGATGCTTTGCTCGCCAAGTATGAGCGCGCCCGTCGACCAGATAACTTATTAATGCAAACGGGCATGGATGTGTTCTACAAAGGCTTTAGTAATGATTTAGGTCCATTGAAGTTCGCTCGTAATGCAGCATTGAAGCTGGCGGAAAACTCAGGACCGATCAAAGCGCAAGTATTGAAGTATGCGCTAGGTATGTAAAAGACTTCTGATCACATAGAAAGCGGTCGATAGGAAAGCAATAGATAGAAAAAAAGCGAGCCATGAGCTCGCTTTTTTAATTCGATAAATCAGAGATCTACCGAGTCCAGAATCAGAAAAAAGAAAAAACCCAGCAAACTAATGCTGGGTTTCTTAAGAATGGTGCGGAAGGAGAGACTTGAACTCTCACACCTTGCGGCGCCAGAACCTAAATCTGGTGCGTCTACCAATTCCGCCACTTCCGCAACTTATTCTGTAGTTATCAAGGTAATTGGTAAAACCTCAACAACGTTGTGTAATGGCAGGGCTACCTGGATTCGAACCAGGGAATGGCGGCATCAAAAGCCGCTGCCTTACCGCTTGGCGATAGCCCTACTAGTCTTAGCCTTTCAACTAAGTGCTTTCCGATAAAGGAAAGTATGGTGCGGAAAGAGAGACTTGAACTCTCACACCTTGCGGCGCCAGAACCTAAATCTGGTGCGTCTACCAATTCCGCCATTTCCGCAAAGTATAGATTATTTTTAGATGGTGCGGAAGGAGAGACTTGAACTCTCACACCTTGCGGCGCCAGAACCTAAATCTGGTGCGTCTACCAATTCCGCCACTTCCGCATCTAAAATCTATATTAATGGTGGCTACGACGGGATTCGAACCTGTGACCCCATCATTATGAGTGATGTGCTCTAACCAGCTGAGCTACGTAGCCATTCTATATTCTTTAATCAAGTATGGTGCGGAAGGAGAGACTTGAACTCTCACACCTTGCGGCGCCAGAACCTAAATCTGGTGCGTCTACCAATTCCGCCACTTCCGCAACTTGATCTGTAGTTATTGATGTAATTGGTAAAACATCAATAGCATTGAATATGGCAGGTCTACCTGGATTCGAACCAGGGAATGGCGGCATCAAAAGCCGCTGCCTTACCGCTTGGCGATAGACCTACGGGCGATAGTCCTAAGACATATCAAATAATGGTGCGGAAGGAGAGACTTGAACTCTCACACCTTGCGGCGCCAGAACCTAAATCTGGTGCGTCTACCAATTCCGCCACTTCCGCATAATTACTGAGTAAACTCAATAATCAAAATAGTGGCAGGTCTACCTGGATTCGAACCAGGGAATGGCGGCATCAAAAGCCGCTGCCTTACCGCTTGGCGATAGACCTGCAGGCGATAGTCATAAAGACTAATCAAGTTAGAAAAGTATGGTGCGGAAGGAGAGACTTGAACTCTCACACCTTGCGGCGCCAGAACCTAAATCTGGTGCGTCTACCAATTCCGCCACTTCCGCAACTTTTCTGTCGTCATAAAGGTAATTGGTAAAACCTAAACAACGAAATAAATGGTGGCTACGACGGGATTCGAACCTGTGACCCCATCATTATGAGTGATGTGCTCTAACCAGCTGAGCTACGTAGCCAACACAATATTCTTTAAATCAAGATGGTGCGGAAGGAGAGACTTGAACTCTCACACCTTGCGGCGCCAGAACCTAAATCTGGTGCGTCTACCAATTCCGCCACTTCCGCAACTTGATTTGTCGTTACTGATATAATTGGTAAAACATCAATAACATTCCTATGTTTCAAGGAAGAATAATGGCAGGTCTACCTGGATTCGAACCAGGGAATGGCGGCATCAAAAGCCGCTGCCTTACCGCTTGGCGATAGACCTACGGGCGATAGTCCTAAGACATATCAAATAATGGTGCGGAAGGAGAGACTTGAACTCTCACACCTTGCGGCGCCAGAACCTAAATCTGGTGCGTCTACCAATTCCGCCACTTCCGCATAATTACTGAGTAAACTCAATAATCAAAATAGTGGCAGGTCTACCTGGATTCGAACCAGGGAATGGCGGCATCAAAAGCCGCTGCCTTACCGCTTGGCGATAGACCTGCAGGCAATAGTCAAAAGACTATTCAATATATGGTGCGGAAAGAGAGACTTGAACTCTCACACCTTGCGGCGCCAGAACCTAAATCTGGTGCGTCTACCAATTCCGCCATTTCCGCATATATTGTTTAGAGCATTTCAAGATGGTGCGGAAGGAGAGACTTGAACTCTCACACCTTGCGGCGCCAGAACCTAAATCTGGTGCGTCTACCAATTCCGCCACTTCCGCATCTTGAACTCTATAAGTTGTCAGTTAATTGGTAAAAACTAACAACTAAATTTTGTCTTTCAAAAGAAAGAATGGTGGCTACGACGGGATTCGAACCTGTGACCCCATCATTATGAGTGATGTGCTCTAACCAGCTGAGCTACGTAGCCATCTTTTTGAGCGAGACAATATAAACCTTCACGCTCTAAGTGACAACCCTTTTTGTCAAAGGAATCCCACTTTAAATAATGGCAGGTCTACCTGGATTCGAACCAGGGAATGGCGGCATCAAAAGCCGCTGCCTTACCGCTTGGCGATAGACCTGCAGACAGTAGTCGTAAAACTACTTAAAACATGGTGCGGAAGGAGAGACTTGAACTCTCACACCTTGCGGCGCCAGAACCTAAATCTGGTGCGTCTACCAATTCCGCCACTTCCGCATCTATTCCTAATTGCTCTTAAAAAAGAACCTTTAGGAATGGTGGCTACGACGGGATTCGAACCTGTGACCCCATCATTATGAGTGATGTGCTCTAACCAGCTGAGCTACGTAGCCAAAACCATGTTTTCTCGTTCTCGTCGCTAAGTTGCCTTGTCGTCGGGAACGGCGCGCATTATGCGAAGTTGAGTGAGATCCGTCAACAGTTTTTTTCAATAAATCCTGCAAAATCCATCGTTCGCTTCCTTTTTAAACAAAGAGGCGCGTTTATGATCTAAAACTGGAAATAAAATGGCTTGCATTAAGGGACTTAATTTCTTGTTGTTTTAGAAAGGTATAAAAAAAGCCAGCGCTATGGCCGGCTTTTTATGTAAATGAAGTGTTTAGAATTCATTCACTTAATTATACGTTGAAGCGGAAGTGTACAACATCACCATCTTTAACGATGTATTCTTTACCTTCTAGACGCCATTTACCTGCGTCTTTCGCGCCGCTTTCACCGTTGAATTGGATGAAATCGTCGTAACCAACAACTTCAGCACGGATAAAGCCTTTTTCGAAGTCTGTGTGGATCTTCGCTGCCGCTTTTGGTGCCGTAGCGCCAACAGGGATAGTCCATGCACGAACTTCTTTCACGCCAGCTGTGAAGTAAGTTTGTAGGTTCAGTAGTTCGTAACCTGCGCGGATAACGCGGTTTAGACCTGGTTCTTCGATACCTAGGTCTGCTAGGAACTCTTCACGCTCGTCGTCTTCTAGTTCAGCCATTTCTGATTCGATAGCTGCACATACAGGAACAACAACGTTGTTTTCTTTCGCTGCAAACTCACGTACTGCATCTAGGTATGCGTTGTCTTCAAAACCATCTTCGTTCACGTTAGCGATGTACATTGTTGGTTTTAGCGTTAGGAAGTTTAGGTAGCCAATTGCTGCTAGCTCTTCTTTTGCAAGATCAACAGTACGCGCCATGCCACCTTCTGTTAGTACAGGAAGCAGTTTTTCTAGAACCGTCAGTTCGAATTTCGCGTCCTTGTCACCGCCTTTTGCTTTCTTAGCGTTACGCTGGATAGCGCGTTCACAAGAATCAAGGTCAGCCATTGCTAGTTCAAGGTTGATAACTTCAATATCTTCGATTGGAGATACTTTACCTGCAACGTGAACGATGTTGTCGTTTTCGAAACAACGTACAACGTGGCCGATTGCGTCAGTTTCACGGATGTTCGCTAGGAATTTGTTACCTAGACCTTCACCACGAGATGCGCCCGCAACTAGACCAGCGATGTCTACGAATTCCATTGTGGTAGGTAGAACTTTCTGTGGGTTAACGATCTTTGCTAGAGCATCTAGACGTAGATCTGGCACAGGAACCACACCAGTGTTTGGTTCAATGGTACAGAACGGGAAGTTTGCTGCTTCAATACCCGCTTTAGTTAGTGCGTTAAACAGAGTTGATTTACCAACGTTAGGTAGACCAACGATGCCACATTTAAAACCCATGATAGTAACCTTATTCAGCTTTGAACGTGTGGAGGCGATTTTGTGCTTTTGATAGACCATCCTTAATTAGGATATCTAGACAGCGCACTGATTCGTCAGCTGCGGCGTCTAGTAGCTCTTGCTCTTTCGCTGGAGCTTTGCCTAGTACAAAACCCGCCACTTTATCTTTGTGTCCCGGATGGCCAATGCCGATACGAAGACGATAAAAATCTTTGTTATTGCCCAGTTTGCTAATAGTGTCACGCAGACCATTGTGACCACCGTGACCACCACCTTTCTTAAACTTAGCGACACCTGGCGGTAAGTCTAGCTCGTCATGAGCAACCATGATCTCTTCTGGCTTAATTTGGTAAAACTTCGCAAGTGCTGCGATTGCTTTGCCAGAGAGGTTCATGAAAGTGGTTGGGATTAGCAAACGGAGATCCTGGCCATTGACCATAATGCGTCCTGTTAGGCCAAAGAATTTTGGTTCATTCTTCAGGGTAACGTTGTGAACGCGTGCTAATTCTTCTACAACCCAAGCGCCCGCATTGTGGCGAGTTTTGGCGTATTCTGGTCCCGGATTAGCAAGACCAACAAGAAGTTTGATTGGTTGAGTCAAGGTTAGGATCTCTCTGGAATCTCAAAAAGCGCAGTATGATAGCACAGAATTCTCGCAGTGGGCGACCAAGGGATTTTCTGCCTATCGATACAAATAAAAAAACACCCCAAAGAGGGGTGCTTTTGAAATCAGTTTAACTGAAATGTTCGTATTAGTTGAACATTGCAGAGATTGACTCTTCGTTGCTGATACGACGAATCGCTTCAGCTAGCATGCGAGATAGGCTTAGTGTGGTTACTTTGCCAGTTGCAGCCATCTCTTTAGATAGAGAGATAGAGTCAGTCACGATAACTTGGTCAAGAACAGAGTTCTTAATGTTGTCCGCAGCGTTACCAGAGAATACAGCGTGAGTTGCGTAAGCGAATACACGCTTAGCACCGCGCTCTTTTAGCGCTTCAGCTGCTTTACATAGAGTGCCACCTGTATCGATCATGTCATCAACGATCACACAGTCACGACCTTCAACGTCACCGATTAGGTTCATTACTTCAGAAACGTTTGCACGTGGACGACGCTTATCAACGATAGCGATGTCGATGTCGCCTAGCGCTTTTGCAGTTGCACGAGCACGAACAACGCCACCTAGATCAGGAGAAACCACTACTGGGTTTTCTAGACCACGAGATTGCATGTCTTCTAGAAGTACTGGTGTACCGAAGATGTTATCAACTGGTACATCGAAGAAGCCTTGAATTTGCTCAGCATGTAGGTCGATAGTTAGAACGCGGTCTACGCCAACGTTAGATAGGAAATCAGCAACAACTTTTGCAGTGATTGGCACACGCGCAGAACGTACACGACGGTCTTGGCGAGCGTAGCCGAAGTAAGGAATTACTGCAGTGATACGACCTGCTGAAGCACGGCGCATTGCATCAATCATAACAACCAATTCCATTAGGTTGTCGTTAGTCGGTGCACAAGTGGATTGAATGATGAAAACATCACTACCACGAACGTTCTCATTGATTTGAACTGCAACTTCGCCATCAGAAAAGCGAGAAACAGATGCATCACCAAGAGAGATGTAAAGACGATCAGCAATACGTTGGGCTAGTTCAGGTGTTGCGTTACCAGCAAATAGCTTCATATCAGGCACGGTGGAAACCTCGGGTTTGCGTCCAGTTTAAATAGGTCGGTGTGAGGCTGATTGGTATTCAGCCAAAGTCTCTTTTAGTGGCGAAATATTTCGCCCTTGAGCGACAAATGCCGAGACTTTATCAGAGAGTTGTGCAAGGATAGTTTCTGCTTCGGATTTGCTCGAAAATTCAGCAAAAACGCAAGATCCTGTCCCCGTCAATCTTGACGGCGCGTATTGTAGCAGCCATGAAAGTTGCTTATCAACCTCTGGGTAGAGCATTCGTACAATTTTTTCGCAATCGTTTACGCTTGGCGTGTTCAAAAGCGTTTCTAAATCGCGTTTTGGCGTGTTTCGAGTCAAATCCGGATGTCCGAATATGTCGGCGGTTGCAATAGAAACATTTGGACGAACAACTAAATACCATTTCTCATCTGGATGAGCAGGAGAAAGTTTCTCACCAACGCCTTCAGCAAATGCGGCAAAACCACGCACAAATACAGGCACATCTGCACCAAGTGCAAGACCGATTTCGGCTAATTCATCATCACTAAGATGGGTTTGCCATAGGTAATTGAGCGCAACCAAAGTAGTTGCTGCGTTGGATGAGCCGCCGCCAATGCCACCGCCCATAGGTAAGATCTTATGAAGATCGATATGTGCCCCATACGAGCATTTCGCATAACGTTGAAGTGTGGTCGCCGCTTTCCAGATCAAATTGTCTTGCAGAGGAACACCTTCGATCTCTGGCGAAATCGTGATCTCACCTGAATCGTTCGCTTGAATGGTTAGTTCATCGCCGTGATCGACGAACTGGAATAGAGTTTGTAACTCGTGGTAACCGTTTTCGGTCCGACCATTGATATAAAGAAAGAGATTCAATTTCGCTGGTGATGGCCAACGGGTTGAAAGATCGATCATTGGGTGATGTTCCATTTTGTGATCACTAAATTAATTTTTACGTCAGACGTACTTAGTTTTAGCTTGTTTGGGAGAGGTAACGTCTGGTTATGCCACTCAATATCACCGTAACGCTGGTAAGCAATATTCCAGTCGTTCAAACCGATCTGTTTGTCCAGTGCTTGGAGAGTATTGGTCGGTGATAGTTGGAAAGAGTCGGCATCTGTTGGTAAGCCAAGTAGCCAATCTGGTAAATGGTCAACTGGCATCATTAAGCCGGTTAATCGGTAAATCAGTTGGTTAGCGTCACGAGCGGAGAGTACTTGGTCATCATAGGTTTCGACGGTTGCGCCTTGTGGCGTAATAGTGAGCTTTAATGCGGTTTGACCAAGTAAGGTCGTTAAGCGTAACTGGCTTAATGACGAAGAGTGCTTCCAGAAGAAATTCAGGCTTTGTCTTTGATCGGGACCAATGTAGCCAAGTTTACCTGTGGCTTGAAAATTTTTAATGGTTTCAAGTCGCTGCTCGTGTGCCTGCCACTCTACGCTGGTGACACTTTCAGGAACAGAACTACAACCTGCGAGAACAATGCTCGACATGAGCAAGATGAGAAAGGAGCGTAAGGTCATGTTTGATGGCTTATTAATCAGTTTCATCGGTAATCGCTCACAACTATAGCATTGAAAAGCCGAGTGAAGGAAAACAAATCCGGCTTACCCTTTCAATAAATGCGTGCTTACAGTAAAATTCTGAACCTATTTTATAACCGATCTCAGAGATACCACGTTAGATGTCCTTGCTTGCTATTGGAATCAATCACAATACAGCGTCTGTTGACTTGCGAGAGAAAGTGGCGTTCGGACCCGATAAATTGGGACCAGCACTTGAGCAACTCAGAGACCATGAAGCCGTCAATGGCAGTGTGATTGTTTCTACCTGTAACCGTACCGAAGTGTACTGCGACGTAAAGCAAGGAGCGCGAAATAAGCTTATCGACTGGTTAGCCCAGTTCCATCAAGTTAGTCAAGAAGACTTGATGCCGAGCCTTTATGTCCATGAAGAGCAAGCGGCGATTAAGCACTTGATGCGTGTTTCTTGCGGCCTTGATTCACTGGTACTAGGTGAGCCTCAGATTTTGGGTCAGGTAAAACAAGCGTTTTCTGATTCCCGAGATCATCAGGCGGTGGATGCGTCGATTGATAAGTTGTTCCAAAAGACTTTCTCAGTCGCAAAACGTGTTCGAACAGAAACTGATATTGGTGGTAACGCCGTGTCGGTGGCTTATGCTGCCTGTACATTGGCGAAACACATCTTTGAATCACTGTCTGACTCAACCGTACTGTTGGTTGGTGCAGGTGAAACCATCGAATTGGTGGCAAAACACTTAGCGTCGAACGGCTGTACTAAGATGATTGTTGCAAACCGAACTCGAGAGCGAGCTCTTGGTCTAGCAGAACAATTTGGAGCAGAAGTGATCAGCTTGAATGAAATTCCTGACCATTTACCAAGAGCAGACATCGTCATCAGCTCAACGGCGAGTCCTCTACCTATCATTGGTAAAGGCATGGTTGAGACCGCGTTGAAGAAACGTCGTCATCAACCGATGTTATTGGTCGATATCGCAGTACCTCGCGATGTGGAAGCTCAGGTTGGGGAATTGAGTGACGCTTACTTGTACTCGGTGGATGACTTACAGTCGATCATTGATAGCAACATCGAACAACGTAAAGTAGAAGCCATTCAAGCAGAAGCGATCGTTAGCGAAGAAAGCGCGGCATTTATGACGTGGCTGCGTTCACTTCAAGCAGTGGATAGCATTCGTGATTATCGCAAATCGGCCAACGAAATTCGTGAAGACTTACTAAGTAAAAGCCTGCAATCATTGGCAACCGGTGCAGACCCAGAGAAAGTGCTGCGCGAACTTAGTAATAAACTCACCAACAAACTGATTCACGCTCCAACTCGCGCGCTGCAAAGTGCGGCAGAGCAGGGCGAACCAGCAAAATTAACGGTTATCCGCCAGACCCTTGGTTTGGATGATCTGTAACTCACGCTTTTTATTAAGAAAACGACACTATGAAAGCCTCTATTCTGACTAAGCTAGAAACGCTAGTAGAACGTTACGAAGAAGTTCAACATCTTCTTGGTGATCCTGATGTAATTGGAAATCAGGATAAATTCCGCGCTCTATCAAAAGAGTACTCTCAGCTAGAAGAAGTTACTAAGTGCTTCCAAGCGTATCAACAAGCGCAAGACGATCTTGTCGCTGCTGAAGATATGGCGAACGAAGACGACGAAGAAATGCGTGAAATGGCGCAGGAAGAAATCAAAGAAGCAAAAGAAACGATTGAGCGTCTAACTGATGAGCTACAAATTCTTCTTCTTCCAAAAGATCCAAACGATGACCGTAACTGTTTCCTAGAAATCCGTGCAGGTGCGGGTGGTGACGAAGCAGGTATCTTCGCTGGTGACCTGTTCCGTATGTACAGCAAATACGCAGAAAAGCGTGGTTGGCGTATCGAGGTGATGTCTTCAAACGAAGCTGAACACGGTGGTTACAAAGAGATGATCGCGAAAGTGAGCGGTGACGGCGCATACGGCGTGCTGAAGTTTGAGTCAGGCGGTCACCGTGTCCAACGTGTACCAGCGACCGAATCTCAAGGTCGTGTTCATACTTCTGCGTGTACCGTAGCGGTTATGGCGGAAATCCCAGAAGCGGATCTGCCAGAAATCAAAGCAGCAGACCTAAAAATCGATACATTCCGTGCATCTGGCGCGGGTGGTCAGCACGTTAACACCACGGATTCTGCAATCCGCATTACCCACTTACCAACTGGTACAGTAGTAGAGTGTCAAGACGAGCGTTCACAGCATAAGAACAAAGCAAAAGCGATGGCAGTACTTGCTGCTCGCATCGTTCAAGCAGAAGAAGAACGTCGTGCAGCAGAAGTTTCTGATACACGTCGTAACTTATTAGGTTCTGGTGACCGTAGTGACCGTATCCGTACTTACAACTACCCACAAGGTCGTGTTTCTGACCACCGCATCAACCTAACCATCTACCGTTTGAACGAAGTGATGGAAGGTGACCTGCAAAGTTTGATTGATCCTGTGGTTCAAGAGCACCAAGCAGACCAACTTGCGGCGCTCGCAGAGAACAACTAATCGATGAGCCAAGTTCAATCTATTGAGCAAGCGCTGAAAAGTGCGACGGCAATATTGACTGAAGGCGGCAAAGAGTCGCCTTCTCTCGATGCAGCCGTACTTCTTTGCCATGTCCTTGGCAAACCAAGAACCTATCTTCTGACTTGGCCTGAAAAAGCATTGGACCCCGAGCAACAAGCTCAGTTTGATGCGTTATTGGCTCGTCGTATCACGGGTGAGCCTGTGGCTTACATTATCGGTGAACGCGAGTTTTGGTCTTTACCTCTTAAAGTCTCTCCATCCACATTAATTCCAAGACCGGACACGGAACGTTTGGTTGAAGTTGCATTGGATAAAACTTACGAGCAGACAGGACCAATCCTTGATTTAGGCACTGGCACTGGGGCGATTGCATTGGCATTGGCGTCTGAGTTACCCAAGCGTCAAGTGGTGGGGGTTGACCTTAAACATGAAGCGAAAGAGCTCGCAGAGTACAACGCATCGCAGTTAAACATCAAAAATGTGACGTTTGATCAAGGTAGTTGGTTCGAACCTATTGCCAGCGGAACAAAGTTTGCTTTAATTGTCTCCAACCCACCGTATATCGACGAAAAAGATCCACATCTCGCGCAAGGTGATGTGCGTTTTGAGCCAAAATCGGCGCTCGTTGCGGATGAGAATGGCTTGGCGGATATTCGCCATATCTCTGATCTTGCTCGTCAATATTTGGAAGAAGATGGGTGGCTCGCGTTTGAACATGGTTATGACCAAGGCGAAGCTGTTCGTGAGATCATGACTCATTTTGGTTTTGAACAAGTAGTCACGGAAAAAGACTACGGCGGCAACGACCGAGTGACACTTGGTTGTTACAAGCCTTCATAATAACGAGCAAGTCAGCAGTAACTTATAAAAGAGAAATGAAATGTACGTAGCTCTAAAACACATTCACTTAGTAACGATCGCATTGAGCGCGACGCTACTATCGATCCGATTCGTATTGTTGATGATGGATTCTCCAAAGCGCAACAACCGATTCCTAAAAGTTTTCCCACATATTGTTGATACCGCGTTACTCCTTTCCGGTATTGGTCTGATCATGGTGACTGGCTTTATTCCATTTACGGATGCAGCGCCTTGGTTAACCAACAAGATCACTTGTGTGCTTGCGTACATTGCTCTTGGTTTCTTTGCTTTAAAGATGGCAAAGAACAAGCTGCTGAGAATTTTCGCTTTCTTTGGTGCTCTAGGCTGGCTAGTGATGGCCGCTAATATTGCCGTATCTAAAAATCCAAACTTATTTGGGTAATCTTCATGCTTGAGTTTTTTGACGAAGATTTTGACAACATGGCGTTGGTGGAAGGCGCGTTAGAACTGAACCACTCCATCAATCCAGACACTAATGTGCATTGGGCAAAGCAAGAATTAGAACGTCTTTATAAAGAAGCGGAAGCTATTCTGGTTCACGAGACGGACGAAGAACAACGTTTTGATTCGTTTCTCCGTTTGTTCTTTTATGAATGGGGCTTTAAAGGCGACGATCAAGAGTACTTTATCTCTGACAATAGCTTCATTGATAAAGTGTTGGAGCGTAAAAAAGGCATTCCCGTTAGTTTGGGGGCGGTCCTACTTTACTTGGGGAACCGACTTGGTTTTCCGATGAAAGGCGTGACCTTTCCGACGCAATTTTTGATCAAAGTAGATTGGATGCACAAAACGCCGGACTACATTAATCCATTTAACGGTGAATACGTCGGTGAGAAAATCCTTCAAGCTTGGCTGATTGGTCAAGAAGGTCCACTTGCAACCTTGAAGCCTGAGCACTTTGAAGAAGCGGATAACCCAACAGTAATAGGTCGTTGGTTGGCATTAATTAAAAGTGCGATGTTGCGTGAAGAGCGTTATACGTTAGCACTACGGTGCACCAACCTTGCGCTGACTTTCGTACCGGACGACCCATACGAGATTCGTGACCGAGGCTTTATCTTCCAACAATTGGAGTGCCATCAGGTAGCGGTTTCAGATTTTCAGTACTTTATTGACCAATGCCCAGACGATCCGGCATCAGAGCTACTAAAATCACAAGTTAACGCGATGAGCGAAAAGCACGTTACGCTTCACTAAATTTTATCGGCATGCTGAAAGCGGCGTGTTGAAGACAGACAAAAGAGAATCAAAATGGAACAGAAAATCGTTAATATTGGCGACATTCAGGTTGCTAACGACAAGCCATTCACCCTATTTGCAGGTATGAACGTTCTTGAGTCTCGTGATCTTGCTATGCAGATCTGTGAGCACTACGTAAAAGTAACCGACAAACTTGGCATCCCATACGTGTTCAAGGCATCGTTCGATAAAGCAAACCGCAGTTCTGTTCATTCATACCGTGGTCCTGGTCTGGAAGAAGGCATGAAAATCTTCCAAGAGCTGAAAGACACGTTTGGCGTGAAGATCATCACTGATGTTCACACTGAGGAACAAGCTCAACCTGTCGCTGATGTGGTTGATGTTATCCAACTTCCTGCATTCCTAGCTCGTCAAACTGACCTTGTAGAAGCAATGGCGAAAACAGGCGCGGTGATCAACGTTAAAAAACCTCAGTTCATGAGCCCTGGTCAAGTAGGTAACATCGTTGAGAAGTTTGCTGAGTGTGGTAACGAAAACATCATTTTATGTGAGCGCGGCTCTTGCCATGGTTACGACAACCTAGTGGTTGATATGCTTGGTTTTGGTGTCATGAAGAACGCATCAAAAGGCAGCCCAATCATTTTTGACGTAACGCACTCGCTACAAATGCGCGATCCGTCGGGCGCGGCATCTGGTGGTCGTCGTGAGCAAACCGTTGAACTTGCGAAAGCGGGTCTAGCAACAGGCATCGCAGGTCTGTTTATTGAAGCGCACCCGAACCCAGATCAAGCTCGCTGTGATGGTCCGTCTGCACTGCCTCTAGATAAACTTGAGCCATTCCTAGCGCAAATGAAGTCACTAGATGACCTCATTAAGAGCTTCGACAGCATCGATATCAAATAATCAGTTTACTGAATGTTTGTGGGAAATGGTCAGCCAATGTGCTGACCATTTTTGTATTGGCATATTCATTCTGCCAAATTATTCTTTTCTCGCTTCTCGCTTCTCGCTTCTCGCTTCTCGCTTCTCGCTTCTCGCTTACCAATTGCATTGAAATGCCTGCCAATGTCACAGCAAAACGGTTGCCTGTGAATGGGTCTATAATCTGTTGAAACGTAGCGTCAGAGTTGCAGTTGTTAAAATAGTCATTAGTGATCAATGCATCATAATTATGAAATCAATATGTTAGCGTGCAATTCTTCCTATAAACTACGTCAAGTTTTAGCGCTCTTAACTATATGGACGGAGCTCCTTTAAAGGGTTAAGAGCGTCTGCAGTGGACCCCAGACGATAAAAAGGTAAAACAATGAAGCAACGCCTGATTGTAAAAACCGCTTTGAGCGCGGCGATTCTGGCAACTCTTGCCGGATGTGCAACGCAACCAGCACATGAATGGAATGAAGATACAACATACAAACTGACTGTACTGCACACGAACGACCACCACGGTCGCTTCTGGCAAAACAAATACGGTGAGTATGGTATGGCAGCTCGCAAGACATTGATCGACGAGCTACGTACAGAAATTCAAGCAGAGGGTGGCAGCGTTCTTCTACTGTCAGGCGGCGATATCAATACAGGTGTTCCTGAATCAGATCTGCAAGATGCGGAACCAGATTTCAAAGGCATGAGCAAAATTGGTTACGACGCGATGGCGTTGGGTAACCATGAGTTCGATAACCCACTTGACGTGCTATTCAAGCAGCAAGAGTGGGCTAACTTCCCAATGCTGTCTGCGAACATTTACGATAAGGAAACCGGTGAGCGCTTGTTCCAACCTTACGCAATGTTCAATAAGCAAGGCATCAAGATTGCCGTGATCGGTCTAACGACAGAAGACACAGCAAAACTAGGTAACCCAGAGTACATTGGTCAAGTTGACTTCCGTGATCCGAAAGAAGAAGCGAAGAAGCTGATCGCTGAGCTAAAAGAAACTGAGAAGCCAGACCTTATCTTTGCAGTGACACATATGGGTCACTACGAAAACGGCAACCGTGGTGTGAACGCTCCGGGTGATGTTGCGTTGGCTCGCTACCTAAATGAAGGTGATTTGGACATGATTGTGGGTGGTCACTCACAAGAGCCTGTATGTATGGAAGGTCCAAACGTTATTAAGAAGAACTTCAAGCCGGGTGAAGAGTGTAAACCAGATGAGCAAAACGGCACTTACATCGTACAAGCGTACGAGTGGGGTAAGTACGTTGGTCGAGCTGATTACGAATTCCGCAACGGCGAATTGTCTATGGTGAGCTACGATCTGATCCCTGTGAACCTGAAGAAGAAGATCAAAGTTGATGGTAAATCTCAACGCGTGCTTATCCAAGATGAGATCGCGCAAGATGAAGCTATGCTTGATTTCCTACGTCCTTACCAAGAAAAAGGTCAAGGCAAGCTAAACGTTAAGATTGCAGAATCCAATGGCAAACTGGAAGGTGATCGTAATGTGGTACGTTTCCAACAAACGAACCTTGGTCGTCTGATCGCAACAGCACACATGGAGCGTGCGAAAGCAGACTTCGCTGTAATGAACTCAGGTGGTGTTCGTGATTCAATTGAAGCGGGTGACATCACGTACAAAGATGTGCTGACCGTTCAACCATTTGGCAACATGGTTTCTTACGTAGATATGTCTGGTAAAGAAGTACTAGACTACCTAAATGTTGTTGCAACGAAACCTGTTGATTCTGGCGCTTACGCTCAGTTCGCTGGTATTTCAATGACTGTTGAGAATGGCAAAGTAGCAAATGTATTTATCGGTGGCAAACAGCTTCGACTTGATGGTGAGTACCGCTTTACTGTACCAAGTTACAACGCTTCAGGCGGTGACGGCTACCCGAAAGTTAACACTCACCCAGGTTACGTAAATACAGGCTTTACGGATGCTGAAGTACTGAAAGAGTACCTAGAGTCACACAGCCCAATTGACGTAAACGAATACGCGCCTTCAGGTGAGATGGTTTACAAGTAAAAAGCGATTGACTCAAAGTCGCTGATACCATTAACTTAAAGCGCTGCTCCTCACTAGGGGCAGCGTTTTTTGTTTTATAAGGAGAATCTTGATGACTCCGGCCATTAATCTTGCGAAAAAGAAAAAAGTTTCACACACCATTCACCAATATGAGCATGATCCAAGAGCAGACAGCTACGGATTAGAAGCAGCAGAAGTATTGGGACAAGATCCAAAGAAAGTATTTAAGACTTTGCTGTTTTGCTTAAACGGCGAGCCTAAGAACCTTGCCGTTGCGATCATTCCTGTCGATCAAAAATTGAACCTAAAATTGGCGGCGAAAGCTGCGAAAGGTAAGAAAGCGGACATGGCAGATCCTGAAATCGCTCAAAAGACCACAGGTTATGTTGTGGGTGGAATCAGCCCATTGGGGCAGAAGAAAGCGCTGCCTACTTTTCTGCATGAAAGTGCAACACAGCAAGAGACGATCTGTGTGAGCGCAGGTAAGCGTGGTTTAGAAATTGAATTGGCACCCAAAGATTTGTTGAGTCTAACACGTGGTCAATTTGCTCCTCTTTGTCTGTAAATATACCCAAGTGACTTCAAGATGCAGGATTCAGAGCGTTGTCATTGATTCGAGTTCAAGGAAAACAACACCGCGTAATAGCCAGCTCTTTCCAAGTTGTTTGACGCAGAAATCGAGGCAATGACACGCTCCCGAAGGGCGAGTTGTCTTGGCTTGTATACTTTGTTGCCGATTCTTGATTTAGAGTGACTAGATCTTTAAATCGTCGCCGCGTCTACAAACCAAGTCATTCTCGCTGAACCTAGCATCTCGAGGTTACTTGGGTATACATGACCAATAAAAAGGACGCTGATGAGCGTCCTTTTTTGATCTTGTGATGGAGCGAATGGTTACTTCTTCAGGCTCAACGTGCCGCCTGTGCGTTTCGTTGGTTTGCTTGGCTTCGCTGCATTTGGATTCATGTAATGCTGCTTAGGCTTGCTCGGTGATTGAGGTTTATTGTGATCACCTTGAGGCTTACTGCGTTCACCTTGTGGTTTCGCTTTGTAGTGCTCTTTTGCAGGGCGTGCATTCTCATCATCACGTTGGCGACGTTTTTGCTGACCTTTTTTAGAATTTGGCGCATGTCGGAATTCATCCGCGTTGTTACCACGGAAGGTACGTGTTTTTTGGTTACGGCGTGCCGTTGAACCTTGATTTTCTTCGCGGCTATCAAATAGTTTGGCATCGGTCGCTTTACGAATGTTACGACCTTTAGAATCTGTCTTTGACGCTTCCTCTGTGCCCACTGAACCTTCACACATTGCTAGGATCTCTGCCACTTCATCGTCACTCAGGTAACGCCATTTACCATTTGGAATGCCATCAAGTGAGATGTTCATGATACGTACGCGACGCAGTTTAAATACTTCGTAGCCGAGCGCTTCACACATACGACGGATTTGACGGTTCAAACCTTGCGTTAACACGATGCGGAAAGAGAATTTGGTTTCTTTTGTTACCTGACAAGGTAGCGTGACTGTATCGAGGATTTTCACACCGCTCGACATCTGTTTTAGGAATTCGCCAGTAATAGGCTTATCAACACGCACCACGTATTCTTTTTCGTGGTTGTTACCTGCACGCAGAATCTTATTTACGATATCACCATCGTTAGTCAGAAAGATCAAACCATCTGAAGGCTTATCCAGACGACCGATAGGGAAGATACGCTTTTTATGACCGATGAAATCAACGATGTTGCCCGGGATGTCGCGTTCAGTTGTACAGGTGATGCCCGTTGGTTTGTTCAACGCGATATAAATCGGTTTTTCTTTTGCTGCAACAGGGTTTCCATCGACACAAACGTCATCGCCTGGAAGTACTTTTGTTCCCATTTCTGGTTGTTGACCATTAATGGTGACACGACCTTGCTCGATAAGACGGTCGGCTTCACGACGTGAGCAGAAGCCCGTTTCGCTGATGTATTTGTTTAAGCGTTTTGCGTTGTCTTGTGACATGTTGGTCTCCTAACGTTTCACAACGGCGGTTAATAAAGGTTGTCTTGCCGCAGTTAATTGCAGCAAGACAAGATAAGGTCGGGCATTCTAGCACCGAGATTCGAGTTAGCCTAAACGTTTTTGATGACGTTCACGCGTCTCCATTTTCTTTTCAGCACTCTTTCTTAATAGAACGTAAACGGCGCCGCTGCCACCGTGGAATCGTTGTGCACTATGCACGCATTGCACTTCACGGATCTGTTGTAACCAACTGCTGACGAAACTTTTCATTAATGCTGGTGGATTAGAGCGCTCGCCACGACCATGTACGATCACGACGGTACGGATATCCATCTCAATACATTGCTTGAGGAATTTGACTACTTCGTCACGTGCTTCTTTCAGTGTCTTACGGTGCAGATCAAGTCGAGCTTGAATTGGGTATTTACCAAGGCGTAGTTTGCGGTATACACCATCTTGTACACCATCCCGTTTGAATTCGATAAAGTCATCGGGTTTGAGCATTTCTGCATGGTCAATCGACAGGTACTCTGGGTCGTCTTCAGTAAGCCAAATTGCGGCTTCGCGTTTCGCCATCTGAGCGTCCGTCACTTGGTGCACTTTTTTGTGCTCTGCAGTATCGTGGTCGATAGGCTTTACGTCGCCCATCATCTGTTGAAACAGATCAAAATCGTCGTCTTGAGACATAACGGCAATCTCATAAAGAACAGGGTAGGAATAGTAAGATTATATCAATGAGTAGTGCATTGAGATCAAATAAAAAACCGGAGCAGGCAAGTAACCAACTCCGGTGCAAAGCGTTTCTAGAGCTAAGCGAGATCTAGTGAGGAGATTTGTCGTTCATAATCTTGTAAATGAAGAAACCGCCGTAAAACAACATCAGACCAATTGCCCCAAAGATTACTATCATTGACGATAGTCCCACCGCATTACCAAATAGGAGATCAAGCCAAAAGTCCATACGTTTCCTCCAAGATATTTCCGACATGGACAACGTTAATGGGTGGTGTTTTTTTGCACACTGATCTGGATCAATTATGTTGCCAAGGTTAATAAACTGTGTTTTATTGTGGGTTCTTAGTCACATTTCACGTGCTAGTGTTCAGTAAATCGTCAAACGAATTAAGACATTACGTTTTTTTGTAAAAAGCGCTTGCGTCTAACTAAAGAATCCGTAATATACGCATCCGTTGACGGGGATAAGTCCTCAGTTAAACATCTCGGTGAATAGCGCAGCTTGGTAGCGCATCTGGTTTGGGACCAGAGGGTCGGGGGTTCGAATCCCTCTTCACCGACCACTTTCAGAAAGCCTGCTCAATGAGCAGGCTTTCGTCGTTTTAGCGGTCGCAAATTTGGCTTTGATAGTAGTGAACCAAATGGGGTTCGCCTGAAGTTAGAATATGGCTCTTCACCGACCGTATTAGAGAAAGCCGTAGCAGAAATGCTACGGCTTTTTTGCGTTTTACGGCTTTTTGAATCGAGAACGCTTCGCTTCGGGAACAGACTCTGCTCTTCGAGATGCGAGAGAAGGAACGCTTTGAGGCAAATCAGCTTTCATCAACTGGTAAATGAAAACGTAAGAGATCCCCAACTCGCTCGTCCCTCGCTCTTGAGGATGACGAATAAAAAGCACTGAATTCAAAGGCGTCATTCCCGAAAGCGACGAAGGAGCGCAGTCGGGAATCTCTCTATTGTTCTGAGTGATATGATAAAACTGCGCTTCTCGCTAGTTCACATCACAACTAATGTCTTTAATCGGAGTTTCGGACGTCGTGAAACAAACGTAAGCCGTTTTTGGATGATTTGGACCGATTTTAATGTACCCAGCTTTTAGCTCATCTTCATCAAAAGTAGCGGAATGAGACTGACCAGTTTTGCCATCAAAGTAAGTAGCTTCAAAGTTCTGGTTCATCATATGAGCGACGCGGTTACGAGTATGGGCGGTTGAAAAAGTGATGTTTGCACAACGCATCATAGGCTTTTGGTTAATGAGAAACTGTCCACTTTCTTTATCCAAAACACCGCCTTTTGTATCCGGCGTAATATCAATAGGTTGGAAGTCTTCAATCGTACAAGACGATTTTGCATGGGCAAGCGATGGCAAAAGTAGCGCGCTAGCAAGGCATAATAATGAGGCTTTGAACGTCATAAAGGCTCTTATCAAATTTGAAGTTGTTTAAGGATTGACTCGATAGTATCCAATAGGTGACCGCATTTGTCAGCGTGACGTAAGCGTCATTTGCCTACAAATACAACACGATAAGTAGATGTAAGCATACCAGCAAATGGAGCTATCTTCTTTATCCAATATCGCAGTCTGCTTTGTGAGTTTTTGCTAGTGGTTTGACAGTGAAACCGCGTTTTTCTAATAGTTCGATTACATTGTCTTTACCTACTAGATGTAAGCTGCCTACCACCACGGTGTATTTACCGGATTTTTTCGGTAGTACACTACCTGTATCGAGTTTCTGAGCCCAGTCGCGGTTACGGGAATAGAGAAAGGCTTCATTGAACTCATCACTGGATTGTTCACTCGCCGATGCTGCTTCAAGTGAGCTACCATCGCCGCTCTTCCAACTGTCGATTAAGCATTGTACCAGTTTGTCGCCACCGTCATATTCTTCAATAGAAGAGAGCAGAAACTCTTTACCGCCATCTTTTTGTCCTGTGATTAAGTCCAATTGGAATTGCACACTCTCCAAAGCAAGTACTGGTACTTTTTGTTGGTCAGCTAAGTTAATTAGGTGCATGTCGACACCTTGATCAGACGCGTAACCAAGTTTGTTCACCAACATTAATTGGATTGTCAAAGCCGCAGACCATGGCGGTGCATTGAGTAACTGTGCTTCTTGTAGACCTAGGTCATTGGCTATTTCAGCAAGATGTTTGCGCTGTGTTTTATCTAAAACATCCCTAGCGTGAAGCGAGGTTTCCGGGTAAGTCACCCCTTCTGTATTTCGAATGTCTGCTTCGATGATTAAACCATTACTGTTTGTCAGGAACCGAGTCACAGCTTCTGGTAATGGATACATGCTTTTATCGCCGACATGTACAGACCCGATAATCATGTATTCCGTCTCGCCCTTCTTTGCCAGCCAGTGTTGTGGTTCGGCTTGAACAGAATAAGAAGTAAAAAAGACGATCAGAGATGACATCACGGACAAGAGTCGAAACATATTTTGCTCCTCGAATTCAATAGGCACTTTATCTATAACATGGTTCGGCAAAATCGTCATTTTTTAAAAAATTGACGAGTTTTAACGGCTAGGAAATGAGAGGTAATTCACGAAAGTGTTTCAATTGAGTTTGTTGTTAATGGTTCACTTAATAACCAATAGTGATCAGAATCCTACAAAATCAGTCGAAACCCATCGATATTCGTGATTGAGATCGCAACAAACTCGTCAAAAAAAGTTAGCCGCTTTTAACGTAAAGTTTAACTTGTTGAAATTATTATGTTTATATTTTTGAATGCTTGGCTTAATTTGAGCCAGATCACTTCTTAGTTTTATTAATTTTACGCTTAGAAATAACTGCTTGTATGTTGAATGCAACTGTTAAGCGCCTCGCATTTAGGTGCTCACCATTTTTAATAAATGTCGTTTTGAACCACTGACTTTTTGGGGAAAGTAAGATGTTGAAACATAGTCTGATTGCTGCTTCTGTTATCGCTACATTGGCAGGCTGCTCTTCACTACAGAGCTCTGAGCAACAAGTTGTAAACTCACTGGCTGATAACCTTGATATCCAATATGAAGTGTTAACTAACCATGGTGCTAACGAAGGTCTTGCGTGCCAAGATATGGGCGCAGAATGGGCTTCTTGTAACAAAGTAAACATGACGCTTGTTAACCAAGGTGAAGCTGTTGACTCAAAAGATTGGGCTATTTACTTCCACAGCATTCGTCTGATTCTGGATGTTGACAACGAGCAGTTCAAAATCTCTCGTGTAACGGGTGACCTACATAAGCTAGAACCAACAGATAAGTTTGACGGCTTCGCTGCCGGTGAAGAGGTTGTTCTTCCATTGGTTGGTGAATACTGGCAACTATTTGAAACTGACTTCATGCCGGGTGCATTCGTTTCTGCTCCAAACGCAGAACCTAAGATGATTGCTTCTCTAAATACTGAAGATGTTGCGTCTTTTGTGACGGGTCTTGAAGGTAACAACCTAAAACGTACACCAGATGACAACAATGTATTTGCAAACGCTGTGTCTCGTTTTGAGAAAAACGAAGACCTAGCAACACAAGACGTATCAACCACGTTGCTACCAACACCAATGCACGTTGAAGCGGGTAAAGGCAAAGTAGATATCGCGGATGGTATTGCGCTGCCTGAAGACGCATTCGATGCGACTCAGTTCGCAGCGATTCAAGATCGTGCAGAAGTGGTAGGTGTGGACGTTCGTGGTGATCTTCCTGTAAGCATCACTGTTGTTCCTGCAGACTTCACCGGTGAATTAGCAAAATCTGGTGCTTACGAAATGAGCATCAAAGGCGACGGTATTGTGATTAAAGCGTTCGACCAAGCAGGCGCTTTCTACGCAGTACAATCTATCTTTGGCCTGGTAGATAGCCAAAATGCTGATTCTCTACCACAACTGTCTATTAAAGATGCGCCTCGTTTTGATTACCGTGGTGTGATGGTGGATGTGGCTCGTAACTTCCACTCTAAGGACGCAATCCTTGCAACGCTAGACCAAATGGCAGCGTACAAGATGAACAAACTTCACCTTCACCTAACCGATGATGAAGGCTGGCGTTTAGAAATCCCGGGTCTGCCTGAGCTGACAGAAGTGGGTGCTAACCGTTGTTTCGATACACAAGAGAAAAGCTGTTTACTGCCTCAGCTTGGCTCTGGTCCAACGACAGACAACTTTGGCTCTGGCTACTTCAGCAAAGCAGACTACGTGGAAATCTTGAAATACGCGAAAGCACGTAACATTGAAGTGATTCCAGAAATCGATATGCCAGCTCACGCTCGTGCAGCAGTAGTATCAATGGAAGCTCGTTACGACCGCCTAATGGAAGAAGGTAAAGAAGCTGAAGCGAACGAATACCGTCTGATGGATCCTCAAGATACATCAAACGTAACGACGGTTCAGTTCTACAATAAGCAAAGCTTCATCAACCTGGAATCTTCAACTCGCTTTGTTGATAAGGTGATTTCAGAAGTGGCAGCAATGCACCAAGAAGCTGGCGCTCCACTAACAACTTGGCACTTCGGTGGTGACGAAGCGAAGAACATCAAGCTAGGTGCTGGTTTCCAAGACGTTAACGCAGAAGATAAAGTAAGCTGGAAAGGCACGATTGACCTGTCTAAACAAGACAAGCCGTTTGCACAGTCTCCACAATGTCAGACGCTAATCACAGATGGCACAGTCAGTGACTTTGCTCATCTACCAAGCCACTTCGCAGAAGAAGTGTCGAAGATTGTTGCTGAGAAAGGCATTCCAAACTTCCAAGCTTGGCAAGATGGTTTGAAATACAGTGACGGCGAAAAAGCGTTCGCTACAGAAAATACTCGCGTAAACTTCTGGGACGTTCTTTACTGGGGCGGTACTTCGTCAGTGTACGAGTGGTCTAAGAAAGGTTACGACGTGATTGTTTCTAACCCAGATTACGTGTACATGGATATGCCATACGAAGTTGATCCGAAAGAGCGTGGTTACTACTGGGCAACACGTGCAACGGATACTCGTAAGATGTTTGGCTTTGCACCAGAGAACATGCCTCAAAACGCAGAAACTTCTGTAGATCGCGATGGCAATGGCTTTACTGGTAAAGGTGAAATCGAAGCGAAACCTTTCTACGGTCTATCTGCACAACTTTGGTCTGAGACAGTACGTAACGACGAGCAATACGAGTACATGGTATTCCCTCGCGTCCTCGCTGCTGCTGAGCGTGCATGGCACCGCGCTGACTGGGAAAACGACTACAAAGTTGGTGTTGAGTACTCGCAAAACTCTAATCTAGTTGATAAAGCATCGCTAAACCAAGACTACAACCGCTTTGCGAACGTACTTGGTCAACGTGAACTGGCTAAGCTAGAAAAATCAGGTATCGACTACCGCCTACCAGTACCAGGTGCAAAAGTAGAAGATGGTAAGCTAGCAATGAACGTTCAGTTCCCTGGCGTAACGCTTCAATACTCTCTGGATGGTGAGAACTGGTTGACTTATGCAGACAACGCTCGTCCAAATGTAACTGGTGAAGTCTTCATCCGCTCGGTATCTGCGACAGGTGAGAAGGTAAGCCGTATCACTAGCGTGAAATAATAGCGCTCAGTATTCATTAAAATCATAGTTCCTTACTCAAAGCCCTCAACTTATGTTGGGGGCTTTGTTTATTTTTCTTCGGAAAATAAGCGTGATCAATGTCTAATTATTTTTTATTGATAATTAAGTTTCTAATTTAGGGTGTCTGTCATAGTGTGATCTGGATGTGTATTTAACTGTCAAATAAAAGGGGAGATATGCCTTACTTCACACTTTATTTTTTTGACGAATTTTTAGTTTTTATATCAAACCACTGTATTTAATAAACTTTTTTTATTTTCGAAAATCACGATTTGAATTTGATCACTGTTTTAAACGATTTATTTTTCAATGCGAATTAAATTGCGCAGTATTGCCGTCGCCAGGGAGGCACATCCCAAAGTATGTGATGAGAGGCAAGTGATAGCCAAAAAACTCGTCGCATAACGTGAACAAATAAAGGCAGTAATTATGAAAAACGTTTTAGCACTAAGTGCACTTTCTCTTGTTTTCGCTTCAAGCGCTTTCGCGGGTTCATCTTATGTAACTGGTAACATCCAATTCCACGATGACGGTCGAATTCACGGTTCAGACATGACATCTACGCTAGAAGCGGGTCATACGTTTGATAACCAATTCGGCGGTCTTACGGTTTACACTGAGTTTGATGGTATTCAGCTAGGCAAACTAGAAACTGAAAATGGCGGCGCAGGCAACACAACGCCAGCCATCACTGTAGGTGGTGAGCAATCTTTCAACATCACTGATCATCTATGGGTTGCTGCGGGCTACCAACACCTATTCTCTGCTGGTGAGAGCATCCAGTACCGTCCACTTGTAAAGATCGGTTACAACTTTGATAACGGCATCTCACTGAGCAACCGTACTCGCGCGCACATCGATGCAACGTCTGCAGACGCGAAAACAGACTACCGTATGGATAACCGCATTGGTTACGTAATGAACGAAGATGTGACCTTGAGCTACAACAACGTTTACATGATTGAAGCAGAAACGATGGACCACGAGCTACGTGCAACATGGACTCGTAAGGGCGTTCAGCCTTACTTCGAGTTCCGTAGCCAAGCACACGGTGCGGAAAATGCGGTGGGTGATAGCCTAGTGAACAACGCATTCGTATTTGGTGCGTCTTACGGCTTCTAATTAAAGAGTTTTGTCTTAACTGTCCATTAAGAAAAAGCCCAGCGGTATGTCTCGCTGGGCTTTGTTTTTACTGGTCGTTGCCTTTGTGGAAGCGGTATTCGTAAACCTGACCTTTGTCGTTGTAGGCGTAGACGGCGTAACTGTCTTTTTTATCGCCATACTCCATACCCGGTGATCCCATAGGCATGCCGGGTACCGCAAGGCCTTTTGCGTTGCGAGGTGGGTTTTCTAAAAAGGCTTTAATGTCGTCAGCAGGAATATGACCTTCAAATACGTAGCCATTAATTTCTGCGGTGTGGCACGAGTAAAGCTGTTCATTCTTGATGCCCAAGTCGCGTTTAACCGCGTTCATGTCATCGTGCAGCTTTTCTTCGACGGTAAAGCCGTTCTCTTCCATGTGTTTCGTCCATTCTCCACAGCAGCCACAGTATGGCGATTTGTGGTTGATGACATCAGCGGCTAATACGTTCGCCGATGTGACAGCAAGCATTGTAAAGGTCAATAGTTTCAACTTCATAATATCCTCTATAAGAAGTGTCGCTTACTTAATGGTAAACAGTCGTAGTCGATTTGCATTACTCACGACTGTGATTGAAGACAGTGCCATTGCTGCGCCAGCAACAACAGGACTGAGTAGGAATCCGAATGCTGGGTAGAGCACGCCAGCGGCGATTGGAATACCCAACGAGTTATAAACAAAGGCACCAAACAGGTTTTGTTTCATGTTCTTCAATGTTGCACGAGACAGTTCGATGGCATGAACAATTGCCATTGGTGATGTATTAAGAATCGTCATTTGTGAACTTTCGATCGCCACATCACTGCCGCTGCCCATTGCAACGCCGAGATCGGCGAGAGCGAGAGCGGGTGCGTCATTAATACCATCACCAATCATGGCGACAGTTTGTCCCTGTGATTGTAGTTGTTTTATATGTTGCGCTTTCTCATCTGGCATCACCTGAGCAATGACTTCATCAATGCCTAATTCGTTGCCGATGGCTGTCGCTACGTGTTGATTATCACCAGTGAGCATCACTGTGTTGATACCCTGTAATTTTAGTGCAGTGACTGCTTGTTTGGCATCAGATTTAATTGGATCAGCGATGGCAATTAAACCAATCAGTTCGTTGTTGAGGGAAATGGCAACCGGTGTCCATGCGTTGTTGGCGCAATCTTGAATGGCTTGCTCCATCGCGGAAGTATCTACCTGCTCTGTTTGCATAAACTGCAATGAACCAATCAGCAGTGGTTGTGCTTGGTAAGTTGCAAGAATGCCGCGACCGCGAATGTTTTCAAAAGCGTCCAACTCGATATCTTCAGCCGCATTTTCCTTAGCGTAATCACACACGGCTTTTGCTAATGGGTGCTCAGATTGACGCTCTGCTGAGTATGCTAATGCTAACAAGTGTTCTTGGCTGGTGGCGTGAGTAAATACTTGCTGCACACTGGGTTTGCCCTGAGTTAACGTACCGGTTTTGTCGAATACGACGGTGTCGACTTTGCTCGCCAATTGCAGTGCGTCTGCGTCTTTGATCAAGATACCCAGTTCTGCGGCTTTGCCCACGCCTACGGTGACCGACAATGGTGTTGCTAAGCCAAGCGCACAAGGACAGGCAATAATCAGTACAGTCGTCGTTACCACAAGCATGTAGCTGGCTTTAGGTTCTGGACCTACTGCGAACCAAACCAAAGCAGCAAGGATTGCGATACCGACAACCACAGGGACGAATACAGCAGAAATCTGATCCGCTAATTTGGCAATTGCTGGCTTACTGCTTTGTGCGGTGCGCACCATACGGATAATACGCGCTAGCATGGTATTTGCACCGATGCCGGTGGCTTCAATAATTAGAGCGCCATCGGTATTTAGTGTGCCCGCAGAGACTTGAGCCTCTTGCGCTTTTAACACGGGTACGGGTTCACCAGTTAGCATAGATTCATCAATGTATGATTCCCCCTGAATCACGATACCATCAACGGGCACTTTCTCACCCGGTTTGATGCGTAGCTTCATGCCCAACGTGATTTGCTCAACCGCAATTTGCTGATCGCCATTTTCAGTAATGACGGTGGCTTGCTGAGGTTGTAGGTTAATCAGAGCTTGCAATGAGCGTGTTGTATTTGCCTTTGCTTTTGCTTCTATATAGTGACCAAGAGAAATCAGACCGACGATCATCGCACTTGCTTCAAAGTAAACATGGCGAGAGGCGAGTGGGAACCAATCAGGAAAAATCACCACAAGCATTGAATAGAACCACGCGGCACCAGTACCTAGGGCAACTAAAGTGTCCATGGTGGCACGTTTGTGAGTGGCTGCTAACCATGCGTTAGTAAAGAAGTGCTTACCTGCTGTCGCCAGCAATAATAGACAGAGAATACCTATCGCACCCCAAACCATTTGATCACTGGCATCTCGGATAACCATGTTGCCACCAAACACACCCCAGAGCATCAATGGTGCACCAACGACTAAGCCTGCGATAGCATCAAGTTTAAAGCGCTTTTGTTGAGCAAGTTGCTGTGCTGCTTGTTTTTCTTGTTGCGTTGCTGCGTCTTGAAGGATTTCTGCTCGATAGCCCGCTTGTTTTACTGACTCGATGATGGCTTGATGAAGCATTTCACTATCTTGGTTTGCAAATACTAACGCGCTCTGCTCTGCAAGATTGACCTGTGCTTTCTCTATGCCTTCGACATTAGTGAGTGCTTTCTCTACCGAAGATACACAGCTGGCACATGTCATGCCTTGAATCAGCATCTGTAGCTGAACATTGGCAGATTCGGGTTGGTTACGATCGAGATGCGCTTCTTTTATTGCGGGCGTTATTTGCTCTGTGACTTCTTCTTTAGCCTCGATAGTCTCGATGCTAGCGGTATAGCCCAATGTCGCAACGAGATCGATCACTTGTTGCTCAGAGAGTAGGGTTGTGATGTCAAGTTGTGTTGTAGAGGCTTGGAATGTAATGACGTCTTGATTTGATTCTAATAAAGAAGAGAGCTTTTTCACGCAGCCACTACAGCTCAAACCCGTTAAATGGAATTGATATTGGTGACCGGCGTGGTAGCCCAGCGATTCGATGGATTCAATAATAGAAGAGAGTGAAGATTCGGTTTTCACCTCTACCATCGTCGGGGACAAATTAATGATCTCAACACTGTGATTGGCATGTAAAGCTTTCTCAACTTTTCTCGCACAGCCCATGCAGTTGAGTCCCGACATAGGTACAACAAACTGATACATAATTTGTCCTCAATAATAGTAATGTGCAGAGCATAAACCTTCCTGCAAGGGGAAGGTCAAGCTTTTCGACGCGAAACAAATTCGTCAAAATCCACTTTATTGAGCCGACCTTACGCCCCTATTGTTGCGAGTTATCTCAAAGTTTTTTCTCTCTGAATATAAAGTTCCGTTAAAACGCCTAAAACCTAAGTGAAGTCGCTCACGATTTTTGAGCTTTTTATATAAAAACGAAGTTGATTAGAACGATTTTGACGTTTTTATATTTTTATTTGTCACTATAAGTGGCTGTTATTTAAATGTTTATATTCTTTTTGATCTTCTCATTTTGAACTTGCTCAGATTGCCGCTGGGAAAGTTTTTTACTGCGAAAAAAGTTTGTCATATTTGCCCCGTCCACACATTGTTTCAAGTTCCTGCAATGTCCTAGTTAGCGAATTTGAAAATGGAAAAAACTAAAAATATAGGGGTTTAAAATGTCTTACCTAAAGAAAAGCCTACTTGCTACTGCAATCACAGGCATGATGTTCAGTGGTTCAGCTTTTGCTGATGGTGCAAACAGTGATGCAGCGAAAGAGTACCTAACTAAAGACTCTTTCTCTTACGAAGTTTACGGCATTATCGCGATGCAGGCCGCGTACCGCGATTACGATTCTGGTGATGCAAAACAAGATGATAACCTTGGTGGTATGCAGCTAAACAACGAATCACGTATCGGCTTCCGTGGTAAAAAGCAATTCGCTAACTTTGAGCCAACGTTCATTTGGCAAATCGAAGGTGGTTACGTAGACCCAAGCTTCGGTGGTGAAGGTGCAGGTCTTGGTGAACGTGACACATTCGTCGGTTTTGAAAGTGCTTCTTGGGGTCAAGTTCGTCTAGGTCGTGTTCTTACTCCAATGTACGAGTTGGTTGACTGGCCAGCATCGAACCCAGGTCTAGGCGATGTTTACGACTGGGGTGGTGCGATCGGTGGTGCTAAATACCAAGACCGTCAATCAAATACTATTCGTTGGGACTCTCCAATGTACGCTGACAAATTCTCTATCGACGCAGCAGTTGGTGCTGGTGATAAAGCTGGTCTAGGTGCGGGTGATGACTACTGGGGCGGCATCGCGGCTCACTACAAGTTAGGTCCACTACAATTGGATGCAGCTTACGAAGGTAACCGCAACATTGAAGCTGAAGGTCAAACTTGGGAAAACAACACATACCTAGTAGGTGTTCAAGGTTGGTTTGAAAACGGTATCTCTTTCTTCGCTCAATACAAATACATGGAAGCTGACGCAAGCAACGGTGTAAACGAGAAGCAAGATGCAATGTCAGCAGGTCTGATGTACACAACAGGTGACTGGCAGTACAAACTGGGTTACGCAGCGAACTTCGATCTAGAACGTGACGGTAAGACACTATCTAACACGTCTGATGATGTTGTTTCAGCACAGATCATGTACTTTGTTGACCCATCTGCAGTGCTATACGCTCGTGCACGTATGAACGATTTCAACGAAGGTCTAGATGGTCTAGATGATGCAGCTCGCTGGACATCAGGTACTAACGGTGACTACAACGAATACTCTGTAGGTGTTGAATACTACTTCTAATAAAGAAGCAGCTAAAAGGGCGGAAACGCCCTTTTTGTCTTGATACTTATTCACATAAGCCATTGGAATGACTGGCCTGTTAGTTTCAGTGGCTTATCTAAATTGGTATAAAACGAGAAAACCATGATGAAAAAAACAACCACACTATTAGGACTTTGCGCAATCCTTTCTGCGCCTGCATTTGCTGCTCAACTGACTCTGCAAGCGGAATTGGTTCCTCGCGTTCTCAACAGTGAGTTCGTCTACCCTGAGTGGATCTCTGACAACAACAGCATCAAAGTTGAAGATGGTGCAAACCAACTTGCTGTAAATGTTGGTCAAATTGTGTTTGAAGATGGCAAGCGTCGTAAGTTTGATTCACAGCCGCTTTTACTTGAATTTGATGCACCGAAAGATGCTGAGCTTACGCTGACATACAACAAGTTCCGCACTATTGAAGAAGCCAAGGCTTTTGAAATGGACCCTAAACTGACGCTAAAAGATGCGAACGGCAAAGACGTTAAGTTCTCAATGGTTCAACTTCGCAAAGGTGGTTTACAAGGTTTCCGTGACTACGAACGTGAAGTCGCTGACTACAACCAAGCAATGAACAAGCAAACGACAAAAGCGAGCATTGCAGCTTCTCCAGCGGTAACAAAAACACTGAAAGAGTCGTTCAACGATCTAAGCCGTGAAGAGCAGCAAGAGTTCATGCAATGGGCAATGCGTAACCTAAAGTAATCTGGTTTTCTTCTTTTATATAGGCTTTCTATAGCGATAGTAGTTATCTAGCAACAATTGTACTTAAGAGATAAATCAAAGGGCAGCATCGTGTTCGGTGGCTGCCCGTTTTTATTTCTGGCGTTAAACCAAAAGGAAGGATTGTAGTATTGACTTACGGTGGTAAAATGTCGCCACTTTTATCCTTGACATTACAACGAGAGCCTTCTCGTTGCTCATTATCCCTAAGGAACTCAAATGACGGTTAAAACTCGTTTTGCTCCTAGCCCAACTGGCTACCTACACGTTGGTGGTGCTCGTACTGCACTTTACTCTTGGCTATACGCTAAAAACCAAGGTGGTGAATTCGTTCTACGTATCGAAGATACTGACCTTGAGCGTAACTCTCAGGAAGCGGTTGATGCGATCCTAGAAGGTATGGAATGGCTAGGTCTTGAGTGGAACGAAGGCCCTTATTTCCAAACTCAACGTTTTGATCGTTACAACGAGATGGTTGATAAGCTTCTAGAAGAAGACAAAGCATACAAATGTTACGCGTCTAAAGAACTGCTAGACGAAGTTCGTGCAGAGCAAGAAGCAAACAAAGAAATGCCTCGCTACGATGCTAACCATCCAAAAATCAAAGCGGCAAACGAAGCGGCAAAAGATGGCGATCCATGTGTTATCCGTTTCCGTAACCCGAAAGAAGGCAGCGTAGTATTTGATGACCAAATTCGTGGTCGCATTGAAATCCGCAACGACCAAATGGATGATCTGATCATTCGTCGTACTGACGGCTCTCCAACGTACAACTTCTGTGTTGTGGTTGACGACTGGGATATGGGTATCACTCACGTTGTTCGTGGTGAAGACCACATCAACAACACGCCTCGTCAGATCAACATCTACGAAGCGCTAGGTGCGCCAGTACCAACATTTGCGCACTGTGCAATGATCCTAGGTGATGACGGCGCGAAACTGTCTAAGCGTCACGGTGCAGTATCTGTAATGCAGTACCGCGATATGGGTTACCTACCTGCTGCGCTAAACAACTACCTAGTGCGTCTTGGTTGGTCTCATGGTGATCAAGAAATCTTCACTCAAGAAGAGATGATCAACCTATTTAGCCTAAATGCAGTATCTAAGTCAGCGTCTGCATTCAACACTGACAAACTGCAATGGTTGAACAACCACTACATCAAAAACTCAGATCCAGCGTACGTTGCACAGCACCTACAATGGCACCTAGATCAACAAAAACTAGACGTAACTAATGGTCCAGCTATCACGGAAGTGATCAAGCTTGTTGGTGAGCGTTGCAACACGCTTGTTGAGCTAGCTGAGCAGATTCGTTACTTCTACGAAGATTTCTCTGAGTTTGAAGCGGGCGCAGCGAAGAAGCATCTACGCGGCGTAGCTAAAGAGCCTCTAGAGCTTGCTCTAGCGAAAGCTGAAGCACTGACTGAGTGGACGACAGCGAACATCAAAGATGGTGTTATCGCAGCTGTGTGCGAAGAGCTAGAAATCGGCATGGGCAAAATCGGTATGCCACTGCGTGTTGCAGTAACAGGTGGCGGTCAGTCTCCTTCTGTAGACGCAGTAATGGAACTGATTGGCAAAGAGCGTTGTGTTGCACGCATCAAAATGGCTCTTGAGTTCATCGCTGAGCGCGAAGCAAACGCATAATTACTTGAATAAATAATCAGAAAGCCGCGATATATTTCGCGGCTTTTTTGTGCCTGACGTTAAGAAAACATCTTAACTCAACATAAATGACGTCGAAATCTGTATGTTTTCCCAACAATAGTTCGAAAGGTTAATAAGTTTTACTTATCCAAATATATCCTCGACGAATGTTTTTTTGACCTTTTAATACAAAATATCTCTCTGACTTAGCACCAAAATCCATAAAGTTCCTTAAATATCGTCTCATTAATGAGAAGTTAATTTGCTTTACTTATTTTATTTTGAAATGACACGCAAACGTTTGCGTCATTGCTATCACTCGTATTTGAGTGCTCTAGATCACATAAAGTCATGCTTTTCGATGACATTAAATTGACAGTTTTGGGATTTGTCTTGGGATTTCTTGGAGTTATAGTGCTCGCCGTCAGTGAAGCAGCAATATGCATCACTGGTCAGGATCCATACCCAAGTAACTTTTATGCAAAATTGCGGAAGTTACTTCGGTATCAAAATCAAAGGATTTGAATAAAAGAATTGAAATACAACGTCAGTCAGGCGGCGCATTTCGTTACGAACAAGAGAACTTCTTTTAGAGGAATCAATAATGAAAAAACTAGCAGCGGTAATTTCAGCTTCTTTACTTATGGCTTCAGCAGCACACGCAGAAGTGTACGTGGGCGGTAAGATGGGTAAGTCTTGGATGGAAGACGCTTGTGTAGCTGGTCAAGCTTGTGACAAAGATGGCTCTACTCTAGGTGCTTTTGTTGGTTACGAAATGAATGACTACTTCTCAGTAGAAGCAGGCTTCGACAACCTTGGTGATTTTGACCAAACTTCTTTCGGCGGTCACGTAGAAGCAATCACTCTTGCTCCTAAATTCAGCCTACCAATCACTGAAGACATCGCTCTTTACGGTAAAGTTGGTGGCGCATACCTAATGATGAACGACGGTAAAGACGATTACTCTTACCTAGGTGCGGCTGGTCTTGAGTTCAACGTTAGCCAAAACGTAACAGCACGTGCGGAATACCAAACAATCACTGACATCAACAACGATTCAGTAAAAGCAATGGGTAACACAGCAACTCTAGGTGTGTCATTCAAGTTTGGCGGTCAAGACGAAGTGGTTGTTGAAGAAGAGCCAGTAGTTGAAGAAGTAGTAGTAGAAGAAGTTGTTGCACCAGTTGTTGTAACGAAAACTTTCGAAACTCAAACAATCGGTACAGGTAGCTTTGCGCTAAACAGCACAACGCTTAAACCTGCGAGCGCAGCAAAACTAGACGACCTAGTAGCGTTCCTAAACGAATACCCACAAGCAAACGTTGATGTAATTGGCTACACAGATACTTCTGGTCCAGCGGCATACAACCTAAAAGTTTCTGAGAAGCGTGCTGAATCTGTAGCAAATGCTCTTGTAGAGAAAGGTATCGATGCTTCTCGCATTCACGCTCGTGGTGAAGGTGAAAACAACCCAATCGCTTCAAACGACACTCGTGAAGGTCGTGAGCAAAACCGTCGCGTAGAAATCGTTGTTCCTGAGTTTGAATACCAAGTTCAACAATAATCGCGAAATCTAACACTAACCGTTAGAAAGCTAGATACGAAAAGCCCCAAAGAGTTCGCTCTTTTGGGGCTTTTTCTATATACCCAAGTGACTTTAAGATTCCGGATTCAGAGCGTTGTCATTGATTCCCTATTTACCGAAAGCAAGCAAGGAAAACAACGTAGCGTACCTGCTCTTTCCAAGTTGTTTGACGCAGCCATTAGTTTAATAAAAACGCGAGTCAATGACACACACCCAAAGGGTACTCTTTGCAAATAGCAAGAACATTGGCTTGTATACTTTGTTGTCGGTTCTTGATTTAGGTCCACTAGACCTTTAAATCGTCGCCGCGTCTACAAAACAAGTCATTCTCGCTGAACCCTGCATCTCGAGGTTACTTGGGTATATCTGTTTATCAGCGAAGAACACTCAATGAAAGGAAGGAATAAAGGTCACTTGAGGTCAATGCTGTTGAGACGCCCCATAAACGTCAGGATTTCCAGGTTATCTTTGTGTGCATCCAGCAACGCTTTCTTTGTTTGCATATAGGCGGCCAGTTTGCCGTACTTGTTAATAGAGCGCACGACCGTTTTATATTTGTACTCGCCAGCATCGTTAAACTCACGCCATTTCGCAATGTAGCAGGTGTCTCTATTATCAGGATCCTCTAGGGTAGGGTTAGGCTTATGGACAATCTTTGGTTCGACGCTATGCGGCAGTCTGGTCATTAAATAGGGGTCTTTCAGCAGACGACGCCAAAATTTACCCCACAGCTCCCGTCCAAGCTCGTTACGCAGCTTGATAGCCTTTTTAAGCCCTTTCTTTTCTCCAATGCGAACGAAACCTACGGAGCGGTGTAAAACCGTGTCATCCGGTGTGTGGATATGAATCTTGAAGGCCGTTTTGCCCTTCGAGATGAAGCGGTGTCCAGTGTTTGTAATTAAATTGCTCTTAGACATAGTGCTAACTAATAGTTTTGTTAATAGCTAAAAGGGTAAGCAAAACTCATAGATAATTAAAGTAATAAAATACAAAACTGTAAATAGCATGAGTATTGAATCTTTTCTGATACATCTAAATCAAGACAGAATTCTAGAGTTAGGCACTCCCTCAAAGCCGGCAAAAAGTTTGTCTGCTAAGAGTAGTCGATAAAGGCAAGGCGTCATCATACAATCGTTATCCTGATAATCTTAGAAGTGGTGAAGAGTTATGGAGTCGGATGGCTCAGTCGACGTAGGCGTTACGTTTAACACTGATTTGAAGTGGCTGCGATTGATGATGGAGAAAATGGATGAGCGGCTTACTAGACTAGAGAATCAATCAAAGTAATGAAGAAGAGCCCGCATTAAACAAGTGGGCTCTATCTTTGTTATGTCGGGATTTATCAGGCATGGTTATTTTTCTAGGCTTTTTAAAACTGATTCAACATATGAATCTAATCTTGCCAAGTGTTCTTGAAGCTGTGAGCTACTGTCACCTTGTGGGGATATAGCAGTTTCGATCAATTTCAGTACGGCAGTCGTTACGATTACTCGCTTTTCGCTTTTCGCTTTCGCCCATTTTTAGATAAGGAACATACCATTCGTTATTTTGAGTACAGCGCGGGGTGGTCATTGACAGACAGCTAAGACATGTATTGTGCATCGTTATATCTCTCTTTCTAGTTTGATTAAAATCTCACATTCTCGCAGCGCTTTTTCAGATGTATTCTCTTGAAAAATTGTCCACCAACGTTCAAGAACCAAACAAATCTTATTGCCATACATCAAGCGATCGCCAACAGATGGGATATTTACCATTTCAATATCAAAGTCAGGGGAACCGATAAGTTCTTCAAATGAAACATCAGTACCTTCAAAGTAAAAGTTTACGTGCATAAGAAACTACTCCTCCGTTTTGTTTTCAGTTACACAATATATCTTTTTTCTTACCTGTCAATCTAAAAAATCCATTTAAATCAACGCTTTAGTGTCAGTATTGCATCTGCATGGATACAAAGGTTCATTTGTGTTCTGCTCTAATTTTTTAATTGCCAACCAAATCGTTTTTTGTGGATAGTTGGGTATAGAGTCACGACTTGCTAAAGAATATTTGAGGGACTTTTTTTGTTCAGTTACTTGGATGATACTTCCTGTCGAGTAGTCATTTTTAAACAACATGTTAGTTCTCACTGTTCGGGGGGCTTGATTTGCTCGTTTTTCAAACAAGAGAAATTTTGTAAGACTAGTTGTTAACTCAGTTAGAAAGTTTGATTAAGAGTCGGAAGGTGTAGCCATTTTATGGATACAAACAAAAACGCCTTAGCTAAAGTTATAGCTAAGGCGTTGATCTATGTGGCGCCCCCAGTAGGATTCGAACCTACGACCTGTCCCTTAGGAGGGGACTGCGCTATCCAGCTGTGCCATGGGGGCGTAATCAAATAAGATGCGTTGCCTATGATATTCAAAAGTAGGCATATGGCAATGCTTTATACGTGCATCTACAACATCTTGTTCATTACGTCGCCAATTTGCACGCTAGACGCAAGGTTTGGCTGGTCAATCGTGAGCTCCGCTTCGTGTTCGTAAACACGAGAAACCGTTAGGGTAATTTCACTCTGAGATACCTTGTTACGCGGCAAGCCATTTTGATCGATGAACGACGCCGTGTGCCAAAGTTGTAGCTGGTCGCCTTCTTTTACGCCGTGCATACGACCAAGATCCATGGTTACGGTATTGCCAAATACTGCAACGACTTCAGGAAGCGTGATCTTACAAGACAGCTCTGATTCTAGGTCTAGCATGATATTGCGGCTCACACGCAGCATCATCTCACCGTAAGTCGATGCCCAGAAACGTGCGCTACGAGTATCTACTTGACTGGTTTTTGCAAAAGGCCAGTGTGCCACTTCACGATAGTTTTTGTGGTAGACCTCGTGACCTGTTTTGCCATCAAAGACTTTCATCTCTAGTGCAAACTGACGGTTGATCACATCATCTTGGAGTAGTTTGGCATCAATGGTTGCCGTTAAGTCTGTAATCACACCACCGATGATGTACTGAGCGCCATTATCTTGAGCAATCATCTGGGTGCGTTCTGGTGACTTCGCTGAGATCGAATAGTCTGTGGTGCCGACAGAAACAAAGCTGCGCGATGTTTGATCTAACTGGCGGTTGACGACGTGGCTAAAATCATTGCCCACGTTGTAGATCTGTCCCATCACCGCTTGCTGCGGAGAGGCAACATCAATATTGCCGACTAATACCGTCTTCTTGTATTGATTCACGTGGCAACCCGTTGCCGACGGATAGATGTCCACTCGGATCCTCATCTCCATCTTGCCGCCACGTTTACGTTCAGATTCTACCAAGATGTAACGTACTTCATGGTTCGTGAATTGGTACTCTTTACGGCTTTCTTCTAGCAGTGGCATCAAGTTACTGATGCTACCGATATCCGCACCCGAAAAGTTGACGGCTTTAAAGAGTGCGTCCTCTAACGCATGTAGCCTTGCCGCTTCATCTGAAGAAACGATCGTGGCAACGCCTGTCACTTCATACCAAGATGCCACCGCACGAAATGGTAGGATCAATATAAAAGTGATTGATATAAGGCTAAAAAATAATTTTTTCATTGTTTGTAACCGTTCGGGTATAAATATTGCTTTACCAATTTCAGTGAAGTTTGGTGAGCTTTCTTTCGTTCGACAAACAGAAGAAAAGCAAAGACTGTTCCAAGATTGCACTTTATAGAAATGAAGTCAGTAAAGAGCAGTAACACCTAAGATTATCTGGAGAATCAAACCATGAAAAGATGGCTTGTTGCCGCATCGATGATGACGCTTTTAACATCGTGCGCATACTCACCAATTTATAATGGTAAAGAACCGTACTCTGGCAGTCAGTTCATGTTAATGGACAGTCCACGCCATACGATGGATTTCTTTATTGAAAGCATGACTGAAGAGTTGATGGTTTCAAACGTTGCAGTGTCGTCACGTACGCCCGTTGCGATTACTTCTTTTGTCGACCTGCAAAACATGGATTCAACCAATTGGTTGGGTAACTCAGTATCGGAAGGGTTTATCCACCAGTTCCAACGTCGCGGTTTTAAAGTTGTCGACTTTAAAACGACAGGTTCAATCCAAGTAACCCAACAGGGTGATTTCGCTCTGAGCCGAGATTGGCAAGATCTGGCACAAGAGCAAGAGATCCAGTACGTATTGACGGGCACAATGCTACGTCAAGAAGGCGGTGTCCTCGTCAACGCACGCATTGTCGGTATGCAGAGCCGCATTGTTGTTGCTACGGCGCAAGGCTTCTTACCTGCGGACCGTATCGGTCGTGATCTGGATACGCTTAATAGCATCCGTACTCAAGATGGTGTGTTGATTCGTTCTGACCCAACCATCCGTCAGCCATACACAGTGATTCTCCGCCCGTAGGAAACAGACATGAAGAAGTTATTATTTATTATCGCGACCTTAGTGCTGGTGGGTTGTCAGCCTCTGCAGCAGATGCGTCAAGACGAAATTTTAGTGGCGGTGGGTTATGCAAGCGTTAGTGAGCAAACCGGTCGCACAATGGAAGAGAAGCGCGTTCGTGCAATGCGTGCATCTAAGATCGATGCGTACCGCGAACTTGCCGAGCAAGTATATGGCATGCGTGTAAGTGGTCGTGCGCAGTTGGAAGACCAACGTTTAGGCATTGAAAGCACAAGCGGTGCTGTAGACGGTGTGATTCGTGGTGCAGAAGTGGTACGTAGTTACTTAGTTGAAGACAGCTATGTGACAGAGTTGCGTTTGGATATCCGTAAGATGGATAAATTGCGCGACTACGGTGAAGTGCAGCAGGTGCCTGAGAAGCGTCAGCAGACCTTGTTCTAATTCAATCTTCACTAAACAGATGATCTTTTTGAGCGGCTGATTGGCAACAATTGGTCGCTTTTTTATTCGTGATACTTTTTGGGAATGAGTGAAGCTAATAAGCTTGCTGTATTAGACGGCAGTTTAAATAGACTGAGGGACAGAAGAAAAGGGCTAGGCTTTGATGTTGGTGCCTAGTGTGGAGATGGTGTGAGTTTTACCGCCGGAGTTGTAAGTCATGCCGACCTTTCCGTGCGTGCGTTGAAGCATGTTGTTGAGTTTATTGAAACTCGATTGGGCGCGATTGAGCGATTCACCATTCATTTGGTTTACTTGCTGACAATCGAGAACGATAGATTGGATTTGAGCGACAACCTGACTCAGGTTTTCATCTTCGGTAAGTTGATTGACGTGCGGGTGAGAGGCGATTCGCTGGTCGGTGGTTCTTAGTTGACCAATGAGTGTCATCTTTTCCTTGGCGAGTTTTTCGATCTCAGTAGACACACGAGCGCTGATCGCCTGTGTTTCTTGACGTAACACACCAGAAAGTGCTTTTGCATTTTCTAGTTGGAAGTTTACAAGATCGACTAATGCTGCCATGAATACTTACCTTGGGCCTAAGTCAGTTAGCTTTTGCCTTGCAATTCATTTTCAAACTTAATCATATTGTCAGCCAGTTTTTCTGGGTCAACTTTGTATGAACCGTTTGCAATTGCTTCTTTAATTGCCGCCACTTTCGCGCTGTCATAAGCCGGAGAAGCTGCCATATCCTTTTGGAGTTTGCTGACTGCTTTGCCTTGTTGGCTTAATGATACCGCGTCTTGTTGTGCTGGCGCTTTCTTTGATTCTGTTGTGCTGGTCGCACTAGAATCAGTACGTGCAGGAGCGCGACTTGTCGTCGTCATCATCTGACCTGAACGTATATTATCTATACCTGCCATATCTCAACCTTAAACTCGTATCGTAATACTGGTATCCAGACTATCGACCAAGCGCAAAATAACTTTAGAGATTTTTTGCATTTTTATTGATCGATTTGCCGTACACCAGCCTACCTTAGAAGGTGATGGTGATTTCCGCAATACCTGTCACAATTCCTTCTATTATACGTTGGGACTTATCATTTTTCACTCTTACTTGATCACCAGATGATCCATCTTGCAATGCCGTACCCTGTGTGGTGATGGTCATGCCGCCTTTTACGGCTCGAATCGTCACTTTTTCATTTCGGCAAACTACGCACACATCGTTACGTTCGACCACGTCACCCAAGCGAACATTGCGTTTTAACTTTGCGCCAACTACTTGCTCAAAGTTAGTAAAGCCATCTTTGCGAAAACGCTGAAGCTCGATCATTGATGTGGTGACATCTGAAGCGCTAATGATCTCGCCGCGACCCAATTGGCGGGTAGAAACGATCATTGGCACTGACGCTGAGATCCTAACTGGGACATAAACTTTCCAGTTGTCAGCCAGACATTCGACTAAGACGTTGATGTTGCTACGTGTGCTACTGGTTGATGATGCAGACGTTTCCAGTGGCTCTGGGCAATCCGTGGCTTTGATACGTGGATCAATATTTGCCGCATTGACTGTTAATTTCCCTCCCGCTGGCTGCTCTACCGTGCTAAGAATGTGCTGTTCAGCGGCGGTTCTGATTTGCTCAATTTGACTTTCCGTTGCTGAATGAACAAAAAAGCTAAACATACTGAGCAAAATGCCGATAAACTTAGCGTACTTTGTAAATAACGCTCTACATATTGTCATAGTAAATGGTGTCGAATTCATATTATGATACGCCATACTGTTTCTCTGGTATTATGCCTGCCAGTGGTAGAGTATCATTTAAAAACAAAAAGTTTGAGATGGAGATGAGCATATGACGGGGATTCTTGACTCGGTGAATCAGCGTACGCAACTCGTCGGCCAAAACCGATTGGAGCTACTTACTTTCCGATTGATGGGTCGACAGCGCTACGGCATTAACGTATTCAAAGTAAAAGAAGTACTTCAGTGCCCTAAGCTGACTTCGATGCCAAATCTACACCCGCTGGTTAAAGGTGTCGCTCATATCCGTGGCCATACCGTGTCAGTGATCGATTTAAGCTTGGCTATTGGTGGTCGTCCGACAACTGATATCGACAAGTGTTTTGTTGTGATCGCTGAGTTCAACCGAACAATCCAGGCGTTCTTGGTATCTTCTGTTGAGCGTATCATTAACATGCACTGGGAAGCGATTTTGCCGCCGCCAGATGGCGCAGGTAAAGCACACTACCTAACGGCAGTCACTAACATCGACAACGAGCTAGTTGAAATTCTGGACGTTGAGAAGATCTTGGCTGAGATTGCACCAGTAGATGAAACCATGGATTCAACCATCGGTGAGGAAATTGCAGTCGCAGAGCAAGAAAAGCCAATCGTACGTCGTATTTTGATTGCGGATGACTCTACGGTTGCGCGTAAACAGGTTGAAAGAGCAATTACTTCTATCGGATTTGAAGTTGTCTCTGTGAAAGATGGTAAAGAAGCGTACAATAAGCTGATCGAAATGGCACAAGAGGGTAGTATCTACGATCAGATCTCCTTGGTGATTTCGGATATCGAGATGCCAGAGATGGACGGCTATACCTTAACAGCTGAAATTCGCAGAAATGCAGATTTGAAGAACCTTTATGTTATCCTTCACTCCTCATTGAGTGGCGTCTTCAACCAAGCCATGGTTGAGCGTGTAGGTGCGAACACCTTCATAGCGAAATTTAACCCAGACGAATTGGGTAACGCGGTTAAATCTGCTTTAACACAATAAAAGAGACATTAATGACTGCTATTACAATCAGTGATCAAGAGTATCGTGACTTTAGCCGTTTTCTAGAATCACAATGTGGCATCGTATTAGGTGACAGCAAACAGTACCTAGTGCGCAGTCGACTGAGCCCGCTTGTGACTAAGTTCAAGCTTGCTTCTTTGTCGGATCTGCTGCGTGATGTCGTGACAGGTCGCAATCGTGAGCTGCGTATTGCTGCTGTTGATGCAATGACGACTAACGAAACATTGTGGTTCCGAGATACTTATCCGTTCACGGTATTAGCTGATAAACTATTGCCGGAGATGGCGGCAAACAAACGACCAATCAAAATTTGGTCTGCAGCCAGCTCGTCAGGTCAAGAACCTTACTCAATGGCGATGACTGTTCTGGAAACACAACAGCGTAAACCAGGACTGCTTCCGAACGTATCGATTACGGCTACGGACATCTCATCGAGCATGTTGGATATGTGTCGTGCGGGTTTGTACGACAACCTAGCATTGGGACGTGGTCTTTCTCCTGAGCGTCGCCGCACCTTCTTTGAAGATGCGGGAGACGGCCGCATGAAAGTGAAAGACAACGTAAAACGCCTAGTGAACTTCCGTCCTCAGAACTTGATGGACAGTTATGCACTTATGGGCAAATTCGACATCATCTTCTGTCGCAATGTACTGATTTACTTCTCGCCAGAGATGAAGTCTAAAGTACTAAACCAAATGGCAAACAGCCTTAACCCCGGTGGTTACTTATTGCTTGGTGCGTCAGAATCGCTAACAGGTTTGACTGACCGATTTGAAATGGTGCGCTGCAACCCTGGCATTATTTACAAGTTAAAATAGCGGACTCTTTAACCCATTCCAAAGCCTGACCTTGTGTCAGGCTTTTCTTTTTTATTCGATTTTCTTTTTCCTTGTCTTTTTCACGTCTCTTATTCTTACATCGCTTTTTCGCGCCCTTGTTCTAAAAGCTCACGCCATTTTTGCCTGCTCCCGACCATAGGGTGTATATTTTTTAAAGAGTCGAGCTGATTACTCGATTCGTATGACACTCCATCAATAACATTGGCTTGCTTATTGCAAACCATTACGTCGATAACTGAAGCGGCAAAATGGCATGTTCTATTTTTGGCACGCTAATTGCTTTTTAGTTATTAATTACGGTCAGTTCTTAATGTAGAGGCAAACATGGCTATATCTTTTGACAACGCACTAGGCATCCACCAGTACACGGTGGGCGTACGTGAGCGCAACGCGGAGGTGATTTCCACCAACATCGCGCAAGCAAACACGCCTGGTTATAAAGCAAGAGGTTTAGACTTTGCCAAGGAATTGCAGGCGGCAACATCTGGGGCAAGCATTGGTCTTAGTCGCACAGATGGTCGGCACATTCCTGCCACTACAACGTTGGTCGGGGACAAGTTATATCGTCTACCTACGCAACCAGATACGGGCGATGGCAACACGGTTGATTTGGATTTAGAGCGTAACTTGTTTATGCAAAACCAAATTAGACACCAAGCATCACTCGACTTTCTAGGCAGCAAATTCAAGAACTTAACCAAAGCAATCAAAGGGGAATAATTTAGATGAGCTTATTTAACGTTTTCAATGTGACAGGTTCCGCAATGAGCGCTGAGTCCGTTCGTCTGAATACTACCTCAAGCAACTTGGCGAATGCCGACAGTGTCAGCAGTTCTGCGAAAGACACTTATAAGGCTCGTCATGCTGTGTTTGGTGCTGAGTTAAGTAACGCCATGCGTGGCGGTGATACGGTGCCAGTGAAAGTGATGGGTATTGTAGAAAGCGATAAACCGCTTAGTGCGGAGTACAACCCTGACCATCCCCTTGCAAACGAGGAAGGCTACATCTACAAGCCTAACGTGAATGTAATGGAAGAAATGGCAAACATGATTTCAGCTTCTCGCGCATACCAAACTAATGTGCAAGTGGCTGATTCTAGTAAACAAATGCTGCTGCGTACGCTGCAGATGGGTCAATAAGGATAAGGGGGTAGCGTATGGCCGGAATTAACAACGTTGGTCAAAGCGGCTTGTCCTATATCGACCAGCTTAAAAGCCTACAAGAGAACAAGAAGACTGAAGAGAGTACTGGTAAGCAGGACCTGAAACAGGAAGACTTCCTATCTTTGCTCACTAAGCAATTGTCTCAACAGGACCCTTTTAAGCCGGTAAGTAATGACCAGATGATTGCGCAAATGGCGTCATTTGCGACCGTAGATGGCATTGGCAAGATGAACTCTCAGTTCGAGAGCTTAAACTCGTCAATGACATCAAACCAAGCGTTACAAGCTTCCTCTTTGGTTGGTCGTGACGTATTGGTCCCAGGTGCGGCGGGTGTGAAGCAAGACAATGCGGCAATGGCGGCAATGGTTAAGCTAGCACAACCGATCGACAACTTATTTGTCCGAGTAGAAAACGAAGCGGGCCAACTGGTGCGTACTTTTGAGGTAGGTGCGAAACCAGCCGGTGATACTCGTGTACTTTGGGACGGTAATGATGAAAACGGTAATCCGATGCCTGCTGGCAAATACAATGTGAAAGCGTCTGGCTTGGTAGAAGGGGAGTCTCAAGAGTTCCCAGTATCTACTTACGCGAACGTGAACAGTGTGTTGCTAGGCAAGGGTGACGGTAACGTATTACTCAATCTGGCAGGCTTTGAATCGCCAGTTCGACTTGCAGAAGTTTTGGAAGTTGGCAAAGCGTAATCAATAGCACGTCAGGTTAGGAGATTTTGGAATGTCATATGTATCTTTAAGCGGTTTGTCCTCCGCTCAACTGGATTTGAACACCACCAGTAACAACATTGCGAACGCCAACACGTACGGCTTTAAAGAGTCTCGTGCGGAATTCAGCGATGTGTACTCAAACTCTTTGTTCACTAACGCAAAAACCACTCCGGGTGGCGGTGCACAAGCGAACCAAGTGGCGCAACAGTTCCACGAAGGTTCAAGCATTTACACTAATAACCCAATGGATTTGCGTGTATCGGGTACGGGCTTCTTCGCGGTAGCGAAAGATCGTCTTATCCCACAACAAAATGAAATGACACGTAACGGTGCATTCCATTTGAACAAAGACAACTACATGGTAACAGCGAACGATGAGTTCCTACTAGGTTACCAAGTAAACCCAGAGTCTGGTGAGGTTTCATCTTACGAGCCACAACCAATCAATATTCCTGCAGAATTTGGTAAGCCAAAGCAAACAGCGAACATTGAAGTGGGTGTGAACTTACCTGCTAACGGTGATTTGAAAGATCCAACTCAGTTTGATTTTTCTGACCCGGATACATATAACCGCTCTACGTCTTCGACGATTTATGACTCAATGGGTCAGTCTTACAAGTTAACTACGTACTACTTGAAAGACCAAACTCAACCGAACACGTGGCAAACCTACTACACCGTGACAGATAAAGGTGGTGAGAAGCCATTGAACATCGCAAACGGTGATGCGGCAACGCCAACGGGTCATGTTGGTCACACAATGAAGTTCAACAACGACGGTACATTGGCGAGCCTAAACAATGGTCAGCCAATCACATCGGTAGCGTTGGGCGATCCTGCGACAAACACGACACCACTTGATCTGAACGGTGCGGACATTGCGCAAACACTTAACTTTGGTCTAGGTTCAGCAACACAGTTTGCCGCTCCATTTGAGCTAACTAAGTTCGATGAAGATGGTGCGACAACAGGCTTCCTAACCAAAGTCGACTTTGATGAGAACGGTAGCGTGTTGGGTACTTACTCAAACGGTGAAAACGTAACATTGGGTCGTGTAGCGCTGGTTCGTGTTCCTAACGAGCAAGGTTTGGATAAAAAAGGCGGTACTCAATGGGATTCAACACAGTTCTCTGGTGACAAGATCTGGGGTGAATCTAACAAGGGCTCTTTCGGTACTATTAACAACGGTATGCTAGAGCAATCAAACATTGATATGACTCAGGAGCTGGTGGATCTGATCTCTGCTCAGCGTAACTTCCAAGCGAACTCTCGTGCGCTAGAAGTACATAACCAGCTACAACAAAATATCCTGCAGATTCGCTAGAGCGCTAGTTGATAGCTCACTAGGTAATCTGTTTAATCAAACGCTGCGCTTGCCGCTTCGTTTGATAACATCATGACATTCATCTGATGCTCAACCTGAAATTACCTCAATTCAGGTTGGGCATGCTTTGATCTCCAGCTTGCCGCTATTGCCGCTAAGCGGATCAAAACATTGCCTCTCTTTTGGTTGATTCTCATTGAATTGCCATCTTAAAGACTGCATTTCATATTCAAGTCTTTGATTAATAACATCATTTTAATGTTGGCATAACTATTGCTTTTACTCCTTCGTACAGAGAATTTTTGGAGTAATTTATGGATCGCGCACTGTTTCTCGCAATGAGCGGCGCCAAGCAAAATATGCAGGCCCTGCAATTGCGTGCCAACAACTTGGCAAACGTGAGTACAACGGGTTTCCGTGCTGACTTGGCACAAGCTCGTTCTATGCAAGCTTATGGTGAAGGTTTACCTTCACGTGTATTCAGCATGACGGAACGTCCAGGGCACAACTTTGCGCAAGGTAGTGTGATCACTACAGGTCGCGATCTTGATATTACAGTGGAAGGCAGCGGTTGGATTGCGGTTATGGACCAAACTGGTAAAGAAGGTTTGACGCGTAACGGTAACCTAAAAGTTGATCAAAATGGCTTACTGACAAACGCTAGTGGTCATGTGGTACTAGGCGAAAACGACGCGCCAATTACGTTACCCATTCCAGTCTCCAAAATCGAAATCGGTCGTGATGGCACCATCTCTGTACTGCCTCAAGGTGCGCCGGCCGAAGAATTAGAAGTGGTTGATCGTATTAAGCTTGTACGCACAGACGATCAAAGCTTATTTAAAGATACCAATGGCTTATTCCGCCATAAAACTCCAAACCAGCCTTACGAAGCAGACGGCACTATCAGCATCCAAACTGGTGCAATTGAAGGTAGTAACGTAAATGCCGTGGGTGAAATGACTGCTCTGATTGACCTTCAGCGTCAGTTTGAAATGCAAGTCAAGATGATGAGCACCGCTGAAGAGATGGATAAATCTTCAGATTCATTGCTTCGTATGAGTTAACAGAGTTAGAGGTTCACAATGCATCCAGCACTATGGGTAAGTAAAACGGGTCTAGATGCCCAGCAGACCAACATCGCAACGATTTCGAACAACTTGGCGAACGCCTCTACCGTGGGCTACAAAAAAAGCCGCGCGGTATTCGAAGATCTTTTCTACCAAAACATTAACCAGCCTGGCGGTCAATCGTCTCAAAACACTGAACTGCCAAGTGGTTTGATGCTGGGTGCCGGCTCTAAAGTGGTTGCGACACAAAAAGTGCACACGCACGGTAACGCGCAAACTACAACTAACGCTCTCGATATGATGGTAGAGGGTGATGGCTTTTTCCAAGTGACACTGCCAGACGGCAACATTGGTTACACTCGTAACGGTCAGTTCACGCTAAACGGCGAAGGTACGCTAGTGACCTCTGGCTCCGGTTACCCAGTTGAGCCAGAGATCGTGATTCCTGAAGATGCTATCTCGATTACTGTCGGTACTGACGGTGAAGTCTCTGTACGTATCCGTGGTGAGCAAAACAACGTTGTGGTTGGTCAGTTAACCATTACCGATTTCGTAAACCCTGGTGGTCTAGAGCCAATCGGTCAAAACCTTTACCTACCAACAGGCGCAAGCGGTGACCCACAAGAAGGTGTCCCAGGTCTTGATGGTTTGGGCGAAATTCGTCAATCCATGCTTGAAGCATCAAACGTGAACGTAACTGAAGAGTTGGTCAACATGATCGAAGCGCAGCGCGTGTATGAAATGAACTCAAAAGTGATCTCATCTGTCGACAAGATGATGAGCTTCGTTAACCAGCAGCTTTAATCGCTAGAATCGGGATTTAGGAGCCAATGATGAAACGTATTTGTCTACTTGCACTTATCGCTACGATGTCTGGCTGTACGATGCTAGAGCCTATCGAAACAGATGAAGTCAGCCAAGCAACAACAGTGGTTGATGCGGTTGAAGGCGATAAGTCGAAAGACGAGAGCAGCGGCATCATTGATACTCTGCGTGGCAGAAGCGATCCAGTAGCAGGCGATCCGGCATGGGCCCCGATTCATCCTAAGCAAAAGCCAGAGCATTACGCGGCGGCAACGGGCTCTTTGTTTAGCGCAGAACACATTACTGACCTGTACGATGACTCTAAACCTCGTGGCATTGGTGACATCATTACCGTGACGCTCGATGAGACGACTCGTGCGACTAAGAGTGCAAATGCGGATCTATCGAAAACCAACGACGCGAAGATGGAACCGCTGTCGGTGGGTGGTCAAGAGCTGCAAGTGGGCGGTAAGTACAACTTCTCTTACGATTTGAACAACACCAACACGTTTGCTGGCGATTCTTCGGCGAAACAGAGTAACAGCATCAGCGGTTACATTACGGTGGAAGTGATTGAGGTGCTGGCAAACGGCAACCTAGTGATCCGTGGCGAAAAGTGGATGACGCTAAATACGGGTGACGAGTACATTCGCCTGAGCGGCACAATTCGTCCTGATGACATCAACTTCGACAATACTATTGCGTCAAATCGCGTATCTAACGCAAGAATTCAATACTCTGGCACGGGTCTACCACAAGATATGCAAGAGCCTGGTTTCTTGGCACGATTCTTTAATGTAGCCCTATAAAACGCCGCATTGACGGCAATTTGACGGCAAGAGATTAAGTAAGCATGAAAAGAATCCTATTAGCACTGATGAGCGTTGCACTGTTCGCAACCACAGCCCAAGCTGCACGTATCAAAGACGTCGCGCAGGTGGCAGGTGTGCGTAGTAACCAACTCGTGGGTTATGGCTTGGTTTCAGGCTTACCAGGAACGGGTGAATCCAATCCGTTTACAGAACAAAGCTTCGCGGCAATGCTGCAAAACTTCGGCATTCAGATGCCGCCGGGCACAAAGCCAAAGATCAAAAACGTTGCCGCAGTAATGGTAACGGCTGAACTACCTGCGTTTTCGAAACCGGGTCAGCAAGTTGACGTGACGGTTTCTTCAATCGGCAGCGCGAAAAGTTTACGTGGCGGTACCTTGTTACAAACTTTCCTAAAAGGTCTAGATGGACAAGTTTATGCCGTTGCTCAAGGTAATCTTGTTGTCAGTGGTTTCAGTGCAGAAGGTGCCGACGGCTCAAAAATCGTTGGTAACAACCCGACGGTCGGTCTTATCTCTAGCGGTGCAACAGTAGAGCGTGAAATCCCAAACCCATTTGGGCGTGGCGACTACATCACATTTAACCTACTGGATTCTGATTTCACGACTGCGCAGCGTATGGCTGATGCGGTAAACAACTTCCTTGGTCCTCAGATGGCAAGTGCTGTCGATGCCACGTCTGTGCGTGTTCGTGCTCCACGAGACATCAGCCAACGCGTTGCATTCCTATCGGCAATTGAGAACCTAGAGTTTGACCCGGCAGATGGCGCAGCAAAGATCATTGTTAACTCTCGCACTGGCACTATCGTGGTCGGTAAGCATGTCCGTCTTAAACCAGCGGCCGTAACGCATGGTGGTATGACCGTCGCAATCAAAGAAAACCTTAACGTTAGTCAGCCGAACAGCTTCTCTGGTGGTCAAACGGTTGTCGTGCCGGATTCTGATATCGAAGTGAGTGAAGAAAAAGGCAAGATGTTCAAGTTTGAACCGGGTTTGACACTGGATGATCTCGTTCGTGCAGTTAATGAAGTTGGTGCAGCACCTTCTGATTTAATGGCGATTCTGCAAGCATTAAAACAAGCTGGTGCCATTGAAGGCCAGTTGATCATCATCTAATCGATTAGGAGGCAAACCATGGTGAACAATCCTAACGATATCGGCTTTATTCACGACATCAGCTCCCTTGATACGCTGCGTCAGAAAGCCGTAAAAGAAGGCAAAGACGGCGAGCATGAAGCACTGCGTGCGGCTGCTCGTCAGTTTGAATCTATCTTTACGTCGATGATGCTGAAATCAATGCGCGAGGCGAATGAAGGCTTCGAATCGAACTTCATGAATAGTCAGAACGAAAAGTTCTACCGCCAAATGCTTGATGAACAAATGGCAAGTGAACTGAGTGCTTCAGGTTCAATGGGGCTAGCTGACATGATTGTTAAGCAGTTGACGGTAGGCCAGGGCGATGACAAGAGTGAAACAGCAATGCGCGATGCGGCAAACAATGCTGTGGAATATCGTCGTGTAGACCCTAAAAAAGCGCGCGAGATTGAGCAGCGCTTGATTGAATCGGGTCAGTTGTCTCGTCCTAGTTCAGAGCCGTCACGTTTTGATACACCAGAATCCTTCGTTAACTCGATGAAGCCTTACGCTGATCGCGCAGCAAAAGCACTGGGTGTCGAGCCGTCATTACTGCTTGCTCAAGCCGCGCTAGAAACAGGCTGGGGGCAAAAGGTGGTGAAGAATGCGCGTGGTAGCAGCAACAACTTATTCAACATCAAAGCGGACAGAAGCTGGCAGGGTGATAAGGTAACGACTCAAACCTTGGAATTCCATGACAATACGCCAGTGAAAGAGACTGCAGCATTCCGCTCTTACTCTAACTACCAAGACAGCTTTAATGATTATGTGCGTTTCTTGAATGAAAATCCGCGCTACGAAACCGCTCTTCAACAGAAAGGTGATTCGGAATCATTTATTCGTGGTATCCATAGTGCAGGTTACGCAACCGATCCAAATTACGCAGACAAAGTACTGCAGGTGAAGCAGAAAATCGAGAGCATGTAATTCATAACGATTTTGAATGCTTAAGACACTTCTTGATAAGGCTTGCTATGGTGCAAGCCTTTCTTTTTTCCTAGGTTTCTCTTTCTTTTCTAAACTGGCACATCTTTTGCTAAATGCTAACTAGGTGATCGGTCAATACCGATTTTATTTCGTTTTTGGGGGCATGTATGGCGTCAGATCTGTTGAATGTGGGTACACAAAGTGTGCTTACTGCTCAGCGACAGTTGAATACGACTGGTCATAACATTTCTAATGCTAATACAGAGGGTTACAGCCGTCAGTCTGTTATCCAAGGCACCAATGACCCACGCCAATTTGGCGGCTCTACCTACGGCATGGGCGTGCATGTGGAAAATGTTCGCCGCTCATGGGATGAATTTGCCGTTAAAGAGCTTAATTTGTCCACCACCAACTACGCCAATAAGCTAGATAACGAAAAGAACCTCGATTTGCTGTCTGGCATGTTGTCTTCTGTGGCATCGAAAAAGATCCCAGAGAACATGAACGAATGGTTTGATGCTGTGAAAACCATGGCGGACACTCCCAATGACATGGGGGCGCGTAAAGTAGTGTTGGAAAAAGCCAAACTGCTTAGCGATACCTTAAACGAATTCCACGAAACCGTACGTCAGCAATCCGATGTGACGAATAAGTCACTGGATATGGGCATTGAACGCGTGAACCAACTTGCCGTTGAGATCCGCGATGTTCATCGATTGATGATGCGAACTCCAGGTCCTCATAACGATTTGATGGACCAACATGAAAAGCTGATTAAAGAGCTGTCTGAATACACCAAAGTTACCGTGACCCCGCGAAAAAACGCTGAAGGTTTCAATGTGCATATTGGTAACGGACATACGCTTGTTTCAGGCACGGAAGCTAGCCAGCTGAAGATGATTGATGGCTTTCCTGACGTCCATGAACGTCGTCTTGCTATGGTTGAAGGTGGCGGCATTAAAGCGATCAAATCGGACGATATTGACGGCAAAATTGGGGCACTATTGAAAATGCGCGACGAGCACATCCCTCAAGTGATGGATGAACTTGGTCGCCTATCGGTTGCTTTTTCAAGTGAAGTGAACCACTTGCAATCACAAGGTTTGGACCACTACGGCAATGTCGGTGACCCTTTGTTTACCGATGTGAACTCAGAGCCGTTAGCGAAATCTCGTGTAGTAGCCGGACCTCAATCTACTGCTGATATGGCGGTATACATCAACGACATTAGTGCGCTGAAAGGCGGTGAGTATTCGCTTCGTTACGATGGCGACAGCTACAGTGTGACGAAGCCGAATGGTGAAACCGTTAAGCTGAACACTGATTCAGGGAATGCGTTCTATCTTGATGGTATGCGAGTGGAAGTGCGCAATGAACCTAAAGTCGGTGAGCACATTTTACTTCGCCCAACGCGCAGCAGTGCGGCACAAATAAAAGTTGAAACCAACGACCCAAAAGCCATTGCAGCGCAAAGCTATGAAGCGTCAACCACATTCGCTCAAGGCAACGCGAAGTTTGAAATCGTTGACGCAGGTGACCTACGAGAGTTTGAGGTAGTGGTTTCTCCTACCGGCGATCAATTTGCTGTTACGGACACCAAAGGCAATGTGCTTATGGCTCCGCAGCCATACCCACCAACTGGACCTGTGTCGGTAAGCCTACCAAGTAACCATCCGGGTTATAAAAATGGTGGCGCAACGGTATTTGAGCTCACGAGTGGTGCATTACCTAACGATAAGTTTACGGCCAACCTTGTGCCTTCTGAAGGTGATAACGGCAACTTACGTAAGATGCTGAATATTCAAACCGACAAGAAGATGAACGGCAATGAGTCGACTCTGGTTAGTCTTTACTACAACTTGAACACAGATGTGGGTTTGAAGACATCCACTGCAAGTCGCTTAGCCGATGTTGCTCAATTAGAAAGTGAAGCAGCGCAAGAGCGAGTGGCGTCGATCTCGGGGGTAAACCTCGATGAAGAAGCGGCAAACATGATGAAGTTCCAACAGGCGTATATGGCCTCTTCTCGTGTGATGCAGGCGGCAAATGACACCTTCAACACCATCTTGCAATTGCGATAACAGGAGGCCGTAGATGTTAACTCGAATTTCCAGCTTCCATAACTACCAGTCGGTGCAAAACGATTTGCGCCGTCAGGAAAACAAAGTTCACCACAATCAGGAGCAACTTGCTTCTGGTAAGCAGTTGACCAAGCCGAGCGATAACCCGTTGGCGACGCACTACATACAGAGTATTGGTCAACAAGAAGAACAGCTAAAGCAGTACCTTGATGCAATCGTTCTGGTTCGTAACCGACTAGAAAACCAAGAGGTCGTGATTGCCAATGCTGAGGAGTTCACCGATGAATCGAAGCGTATTTCGATGGAAATGATCAACGGTGCTTACTCTCCAGAAGACCGTGCCGCGAAAAAGCGCGAGCTTGAAGAGATTGCCAATAACTTCTTGGCGCTAGTGAACACTCAAGATGAATCAGGTAACTACGTTTTTGCCGGTACTAAGCCGAAAACTCAGCCGTTTTTTAGAGATAACGATGGCAGCGTTGTGTACACCGGCGATGATTACCAACGCAAGATGAAGATTGCGAGCAATATTGAGCTAGGCATCAACTACCCGGGTAACCACTTGTTTTCAGAGATCCCGAATCCGTTTGGTGATTTCGAACCACAATACGATTTACAAGAAGGCTCTGAGTTGTTGCTTGGTCAAGCAACGAGTGCGTCAGAAGATAACTCAAACTACAAAGTGACCTTTGTGGATATGAGTAACGGCAAGTTTGGTTATCAGTTAGAAAAAGATGGCAGCATCGTGCAGGTTGATGATTATTCACCTGTTGATGGCATCAAATACGAAGGCGTGAATATTCAGCTTAAAGGTCAAGTATCGGCTGGCGACAGCATTGCGTTAGAGCCACGCCAAACCTTTAGTATTTTTGATGCGTTTAGAGAAACCATGCAATGGTCGGAGAGCTCAGTATCAGACGCTTCGGCGACCGCGAAGCTGCATCAAATGACAGAAGAATTCCAAGCGGCATTTGTTCATATGAACAAAGTAAGAACCGATTTGGGTGCTAAGTTGAGCACGCTCGATATTCAAGAGCAAAACCACGAAGATTTTAATTTGTCTCTGGCGAAAGCGAAGAGCAATTTTGAGGATTTGGATTATTCCAAGGCGGTCATCGAGTTCAGCGAGAACTCACGTGCACTGCAAGCCTCGCAACAGGCTTTTGGTAAAACCAAAGACCTAACGCTATTTAACTATATTTAGCGACACTTAATTCGATCTAGCGCTGCTGAAACCTAGCGAGATGCCCATAGCATCTGAATGGAAGAGTAACGCCTTTAATCCGTAATTTTAATGCCTTATGTGCAAAGCCTTAAGCGCGAGAAATCAACGGAAAATGCCGAGTAATGCGAGCCAAGCGGCACGATTTTACCGAAAGCGGCAATGAGGTTCGCGGCAAATCAAGCGGCAATAGATCAACAACTGGCTGATAACGTAACTCAGCAGAAGGAAAAGGCGAATACGCCCTTTCATTGCTGAACTAACTTGTTGTTTATTTGCTCGTTTTTAAAAGAGTGAGTTATTAAACTCAAGTTGGCACACAAATTGTATTGATGTTGTCAGAACAGACTTACGAGATTCTAAACCCTGCCATATAGGCAGATTTAGCAAGTAATTTTTACGGTCAGTGCTTATCCAAATGAGAGTAAAGCTGGCCGCTTCGCAAAAGCTTGCGAACTCAAAAGGAGAGCAAAATGGCTGTAACAGTTAGTACTAACGTCTCCGCGATGACCGCGCAGCGTTATTTAAACAAGGCGACCAACGAACTTAATACTTCGATGGAACGTCTTTCATCTGGTCACAAGATTAACAGTGCAAAAGACGACGCAGCAGGTCTACAGATCTCTAACCGTCTAACGGCTCAGTCTCGTGGTCTAGATGTGGCAATGCGTAACGCAAATGACGGTATCTCGATTGCCCAAACGGCAGAAGGTGCGATGAACGAAGCGACGTCAGTAATGCAACGTATGCGTGACTTGGCGATCCAATCTTCAAACGGTACTAACTCTCCGGCTGAGCGTCAGGCGATCAACGAAGAATCATCAGCGTTGACGGATGAACTAAACCGTATCGCAGAAACGACATCATTTGGTGGTCGTCGTCTATTGAACGGTTCGTTTGGTGAAGCAGCATTCCAAATTGGTTCAAGCTCTGGTGAAGCAATGATCATGGCCCTAACAAGCATCCGTGCGGATGACCAACGTATGGGCGGTGTGACTTTCTTCTCTGAGAATGGCAAAGACAAAGACTGGGGTGTTGATCCTGCTAAAGCAGATCTAAAAATCACACTACCAGGTATGGGTGAAGATGAAGATGGCAACCCAGATGATCTAGAAATCAGCATCAATGCGAAAGCAGGCGATGATATTGAAGAGTTGGCAACGTACATCAACGGCCAATCTGATATGATTAACGCATCGGTGAGTGAAGACGGCAAGCTGCAAGTATTTGTAGCGCACCCGAACGTTCAAGGTGAGATTTCAATCTCTGGTGGTCTAGCTTCTGATTTGGGTTTAAGTGACGAGCCAGTACGTACATCAGTACAAGACATCGATATGACAACCGTGCAAGGTTCTCAAAACGCGATTTCAGTATTGGATTCAGCACTTAAGTATGTTGATTCACAACGTGCAGACCTAGGTGCGAAGCAAAACCGTCTAAGCCACAGCATCAACAACTTGGCAAACATCCAAGAAAACGTCGATGCGTCTAACAGCCGAATTAAAGATACGGACTTTGCGAAAGAAACAACGCAAATGACCAAAGCGCAAATTTTGCAACAAGCAGGTACTTCGATTCTTGCTCAAGCGAAACAATTGCCAAACTCTGCGATGTCACTATTGCAGTAGTTTACCTAGCCTGTACTCAATACATTCAGACGTGGATGGGAATGCAGGCTTTTGGCAAGCAACTTTATAATAGAATGTGCGGCTCTCTCATCTCTCACCTGCCAATCATTTTCAATGTAAGGTTGCACCCGGTGTGTCGGATATGTGTTCATTTCTCTTGATCTCCACATAGGCTCTGGCTACCAACCTAGCCCCGGTTCTCTCAAAGGAAAAGGGGCTTTTTCTTTTCTATCTTCCAGCAAATCTCCTTACTGATACCGCTCTAACTGACTGCTTTTATTCGCTTTTGGTTGTTTTATGTACAAAACATTCCGCTCGGCGTGAATCTAAGAAACTTGAGCGCTTTTTTCTACTTTTCTCCAATTTTTCTAGCCAAATCTCGCTAATTCACTTTTTTTTATTTTTTTCTAAAGCTTCTGAAATCCGAGTCGTTAATAG